>CAZRHN010000040.1:1574-8684 GCA_964599925.1 uncultured bacterium | reverse complement strand
ATGAATGAGCGAGTGAGTAGCCTTACCAATTAGACTTGGATAAGGCGAGGCTCACAAGCGGTGAATTAGAACTGCGTATCTGCTGGAGCGTCAGTGAGTAAAAGCAAAATGCAAAATGTCTCATAAAAAGTGCTTGCGTACCAGTTTTAGTTTTTTACTAAGTTTTAGTTGATAATTTTGCTGCTTTGACTGTGTTCACCATAAGCATCACCACGGTCATCGGACCGACACCACCGGGAACCGGGGTGATTGCTCTAACTTTTTCCTTAACATTATCAAAATCTACATCACCACAAATTTTTTCGTCAGGTAAACGGTTAACGCCTACATCAATTACGATTGCTTTCTTGCTGACCATATCGGCGGTAATCATTTTTGCTTTACCAACCGCAGCAACTAAAATATCTGCCTTACGGGTTACTTCGGCTAAATTTTTTGTCCCGGTATGGCAGACAGTTACAGTAGCATTTTCAGCTAAGAGAAGCATTGCTAAAGGTTTACCGACAATATTTGACCGACCAACAACTACCGCCTCGCTACCAGCAATAGTGAAACCGCTACGCTTAATCAGTTGGATAATACCGTAAGGAGTGCAAGGTAAAAACATTTTTTCTTTCTCAATTTCTTCCATTGTCTTCTTTGTATTCAGTTTACCAATATTGACTGGATGAAATCCATCCACATCTTTCTCCGGGTGAATTGCTAAAAGAACCTTATCCCCGTCAATATGTTTAGGCAAGGGTAACTGCACCAAAATACCGTGGATTTTAGGGTCATTATTCAATTTTTCAACTAATCGCAAAAGTTCATCTTCAGAAACATCTGCTGGTAAATGTTCATGGTGAGAATATATACCTATTTCTTCACAGGATTTGAGTTTATTCCTTATATAAATTTGACTTGCCGGGTCTTCACCAACCAAAATTGTAGCTAACCCCGGCACTATCCCCTTTGATTTCAAATTATTAACTTCCAAAATCAATTCTTGCCGAATTTCCTGAGCAATCTTTTTCCCATCAATAATCTCTGCACTCACCTTTCTTCACCTTTCCTTAAAAAAATTTGCCAACTACAACGATTAGAAAGTCTAAGTTCCGAGCGCAATTAAAATGAACTGACTTTTCAATTGTCACTTTATTTCTAAATCAAATTTTTTGGTTCTTTGTTTTGCCCATTCCCAAGCATATTCGTAAAGATGTAACCCTTTACTGCAGGCAATCGTTTCCCCATCTCCAATCCCAATTTCTTCTGCCATATATTGTTTTACCAGTTGCAATCCGCCGAGGTTAGAAGGGAATCCCCCCCAGAGGTCCCAGGAACGAAAATAAACAATAAAATGCAGTTTACCGTATCTAACCCGTGTATCAATAAGCCGTAAACAAGGCGGGTCTTTCAACTTAATATCCGAAGGCATACCAATTTCCATTATCGCTTGATTTGTTCCAAATCCTTCAGTTTTATAAATTTTGATTACTTCTTCAATCTGGTTAACCTTCAAGGGCATATCTTTAATCATTTTTTTCCCGCCAACAACTTCTTCAATTCTTATTTTCGGTTCAACTAATCTTTCTCCGTAGGTATAATCTTCGGTTTCGGTTTTGGTGCTGGTTAAAAGATACTGCAGGTATTCGTTGACATACTCCCTACTTGTCGGTGCCGGGATATTTAATCCTTCAGGAATAAGCGGGATAATCTGGTTTGAAGGTTTTCTTACTCTAACCGTAACGAAATCAAATTCTAACCTTCTCTCTCCAGCATAACTTCCCCGTTCAACCTTATAAACCTGCCCCTTCTCTAAAATGTTTGAGAGACATTGAAACCAGGCATCGTCTAAATCAAAAGCATCAATATAGACTGGCTGCATCCAATTTTCTTTGTTCATCTCATGAGACCCTTCCCCTTCCTCTTCACTTCGTTCAGAGTCGGAGTCAGGGTGACACTGTTGGCTTTAGCAACAGTGTCATATTTTACTTTTTTCTGGGAAAAAGTCAAATGAAAATTCGGAGGGGGTAAAACGCGTCAGAGAGAGTATTTTAGGAAAGTGTTATTGAGAAAAGAAGAAAGCGTGCCAGCCTAAAAATAAACTTCATTTTATCGGAAAAACTTTTATGCCCATACCTTTGCCGTCTGTTACATAATAGTCCCGAGTAATGTACAAATTGAAATTGCCAAATAAACCAATGTCTATGTGAAGTTTATATATCTCTTTGCCATTTAGTATCTTTTTCTCCCCGGTTGAAATTATTACTTTCTTATATTCAAGTTTGAATTTATCAAGCAGGTAAAACTCGTATCTATTTTTATTGAACAGGTCACGAGATGTAAGTTGTAACCACAAGTTGCCCGGGGTGACAGTATCTTCTTTAAGTTTTAACGAGCGAACTTTCGTCTTAACTGGTTTGTTTCCCTCTTTTCTGAATTCCCAAAATAAATTGAGTGTGTCTCCGGTGCGTTTGGTAGCAATTGTAAAGATTCTATCTGGTTTTGAAACTATCTCTAAGTGTGATTCTACTGGCAAGTTTTTACGGTCATAGTATTCTATTTCTTTTGTCTTTGATATACCTGTAAAGAACCAGAACGGTAGATATGTATCTGAATAAACTTCAGTCCGATAGCCGGTGTCAGTTGAAGAAACAATAACCTCTACCCAACCAGCATCACGGTTCTTTAAATCGGTAACCTGTAACTTTTGACGCCACAATGGTGGCTGGCTAAAGGCCAGAGAGCTAACCGCTTGGAGAAATATCAGTATAAAAATAACCCTATTTTTCAAAAGTTTTTCTTTCAGGTATATTTCAAAGCAGTCCGGCTTGGGAGAGAATAGGGGGAACTTTATCATTCCAGCCAAGAGGCATTAAGTGTATTCCCTGAGATAAAGGTTTGAGTTCTTTAATTAAACGGACAGCGATTTCAATTCCGGTTTGACCGGATTTTGTTTTTTCTTTATCTTTTTTCAGTTCTTCAATCAAATTATCTGGAACATAGACACCGGCAACTTTTTCATTCATATATTTTGCCATCCCGACCGATTTCAAAATCACAATACCCGCCATAATTGGAACACCAAAGTGGCGCACTTTCTCCATAAACTTAGCAAACCTATCCACTTCGTATACTGCTTGAGTTTGAAAAAATTCTACACCGGCTTTTATTTTTTTCTCCAGTTTAAATAGTTGTGGTTCAAGCGGTTCAGCACAGGGTGAAACAACCGCACCGAGACAAAATTTCGGCGGCTCACCTTCAAGTTTATTTCCAGCAAGGTCATACCCTTCTTCAAGTTTTTTTACTGCATGGATTAAGGATACCGAATCTAAATCAAAGACCGATTTTGCTTGTGGATGGTCACCCAGTAGAGGATGGTCACCGGTTAAAAGTAGCAAATTTTCTATCCCGAAAGCAGCTGCATTTAAGATATCCGACTGCAAGGCTAAACGGTTACGGTCACGGCAGGTAATCTGATAAACCGGCTCAAATCCACGCTGTTTGAGGAGAATGCACATCCCGAGGGAGCCGAAACGCATCACTGAGGATTGGTTGTCGGTAACATTGATTGCATCAACTTTGCCCCGAATAATTTCTGCTTCCTCAAGAATTTTTTCAATTTGCCAACCTTTCGGTGGACCAACTTCCGAAGTGACTGCAAATTTACCTTTCCCAAAAAGTTCTTTAAGTTCCATAAAATTTCTCCTTAAATTATTTTATTCCTGTCTCCAACTTTTTATAATCACGAAGTCTAATTACTTCTTTAAGAATATCTAATCTACCTATTGCTTCAAGTTTTTTATATATTTTTTCCCAGCCACAGTCCATTAGAGTGCCAGTCGGACTTGCTACCTCACATTTACCATTTTTCGCTCCGCCACAGGGCCCGTTAAGTAAACTTTTAGCACAGGCGGTTAACGGGCAGATACCACTAGTGTAGTTCAAGAAACATTCACCACATTGGGCACAATCAAAATTTAGTGTTGTTAAGCCCTGGAATCCATTAAGATAAATTGTATCGCAACCCGGATACACATGTTTACCGAGTAGTAAAGAAACTACCTGCACACCTACACCGCAGGAGAAGACAATTATCTTCTCAGCTTTCTTAAAATCTTCAGACCATAAACCGATTCTTGCTCTTGTATACTCGTGGTTACAAAGATAATCGGTGATAATATTTTTTACTATTGCTCTGCCCGAAGACGCGGTTACTTCTTCAAGAAATAAATTTATTTCTTCTTTCGGGAAGAATACCCCGGCGCAACCGTAACACTGGAGGGTAAGTACCCTCTCCCCTTGAATTATAGGTAACAATTCTTCTTTTGGCTTCAGTTGAGTGACTAACATTTCCTTTTTGCTAATTTAAATGCTTCTACCAACGACCTTTTAGAAGGACAAATGTAGTTACAACAACCACATTCAATACAATTAAGCACACCTTCCGAATGCATTCTTTTCCAGTTTTCACTCTCAGTATAAAGACCAAGATTAGACGGATTTAATTCCATTGGACAAACATCTAAACAACGACCACATTTTATGCAGGGTTTAAGTAAATCAAATTTTATTTCACTCGGAAAAGTAACAAGAATCCCAGTCGTTCCTTTAATTACCGGTAGATCTAAATTCTCTTCAACTATACCCATCATCGGTCCACCCATCTTTATTTCCAAGTCTCCGCCGTCAATTCCACAGAAATTCACTAAATCTTTAAATAAAGCACCAATTTTTACTTCCAAATTTTCTGGATTCTTAATTTTTTCACCGCTGACCGTTACCACTCTTTTAATTAAAGGTAGACCGGTTTTTATTGCCTCGGCGACGGCAACTGCAGTGCCGACATTATTTACCAGCACACCAACATCAAATGGTAATCCACCGAGAGGCACTTCACGGTTAAGAATTCTCTTGATTAGCATCCTTTCTGCCCCTTGCGGATACTTAGTTTTTACTGCCACCACTTCTATATTCTCTTTGCTCTTTGCTCTTCGCTCTTCGCTCTTAGCTCTTAGCTTTTCAATCGCTTCGGGTTTATTTTCTTCAATGGCAATATACCCTTTTTCTACACCGAGCGCTTTCATTAACACCTTCATCCCATAAACTACATCCTCGGTTCGTTCAACCATTATTCTTTCATCAGCAGTTAAATAGGGTTCACACTCCGCACCGTTCAAGATAAAGGTATCAATTCTTTTGCTCTCAGGCGGACAAAGTTTAATATGCGCAGGAAACATCGCTCCCCCAAGCCCAACAATTCCTGCTTCATAAATTATTTCTTTTATTTTTTTCGGAGATAAATCTTTCAACTCACCTTTAGGTTTAATCTCGGGTGCAAGTTGATTTTCCCCGTCATTTTCAATTACTACAGAAAGAATTTTGTCAGCACAGACCGGATGCGCACGAGGTTCAACAGCGACTACTTTCCCGGAAATACTGGAATGAATGTTTGCCGAAATGAGTCCTTTTGCTTGACCGATTTTCTGTCCAACGAAGACCTTATCCCCAGGCTTTACTAACGGCTCAGCAGGACAACCGCTATGTTGAAGGAGGGGAATAACTACCTGTTTCGGTTCAGGAGCAACCCTTATCGGTTTATGGTTGGTAAACTCTTTTTTCTCAAGTGGATAAACACCTCCATAAAATCCTTCAAATCTTCTCTCGCGGACGGAAACAGTAAGTGCGTCTTTCGTTTTTAAACTTGGTTTTATATAATCACGTATTTTGGATGTATCTACGGCATCCCCTAAAAGTCCATAGAGAGTGAGTCGCTGATAAATTTTATCCCAAGCACAATCTTTATCCAAACCAGTGGCGATTGCTACCTCACATTTACCATTTTTCGCTCCACCGCAAGGTCCATTAACTAATTCTTTAGCACAATTAACAATCGGGCAGATACCCGCGGTCAGACCTAAGAAACACTGCCCACAAGCAGCACATTTTTCTTCATCTAAGGCTAACGAATGTTGTCCACCTTGTGGAACACTATCCGCGGCAGTAAATACCGGCACGGGGGCAACAACCCCCTCAACCAGTTCAGCGACAGTTTGCACACCTAAACCGCAAGAGTTTACCAAAACACAGTCTGCATCTTTAAGTTTTTCTTCCTTGAGGATAATTTTTTCCGTAATTATCCGATTACAAAGAAAATCAATATCTAAACACCCAAGAAATTTTTTTCCTTCTTCACGAATCATTTTTATCAATTCAACGCATTCGTTCTCCTCGCTTGCAGTGATTATCTCTTTTTTGAATTCCTTAAAACATTTGTTACAACCAATAAGAAAAATTTTATTTGCCTCTTTTAGTTGAGCGATAATTTCTTCTTTTGGTTTCAAGACAAATTTAGAATAATCCTTCGCCTGAGGCGAATCAGCCTTTGGCTGAAACAATTTTTCCATAATTTTAAATTTTGAATTTTGAATTTTGAATTTTTTTTATTATTCTCTGGAGTGGGAACCATTTCCTTGTCTTTCTAACCTGAGGAGGTAAACGATGGTATTTTCCACAATATTTCTTAAGGAAGGTAGCAGTGTTTGGATTAGGGTAACCGCTTACATATTCTTCACCAATTTCCTGGCATATCTTTTCAACTTCTTGGTCACGAGTTATTTTTGCCAGAATTGAAGCGGCAGATACAGGTAAGTATTTTCTATCGGCTTTTTCTTCATAAATTAGTTTTTTGGGAGGAATTCTACATCCGAGATTAAATAAAGCATTGATAAATTTTTTTTTACTCAGTTTACCTAACAATCCAATAATTATTTTATAATTTGTCCCGCCCCCGATGAAATCGGGGCAGGTAAATCGCCCGCCTGCCATCTGTCGGGCAGGGGACACTACATTTAATTCGTTAAGAATCCGGACAATATTCTTAATTTCTAAATCAATCGTGTTACCGTTGTCTAATTCCTCAGCGGAAATTATTTTTACCGAGAAACCAGTGAGATGGGGAGAAATTCTTTCCCAGAGTTCTTTCCTTTTCTCTCTTGCTTGCTTGCCACTGCCAAACAGTTTGCTATCTTTTACACCAAATCGCTCTAAAATTGGAAGACTAAAGTCTTCCACTACAACCCCGGCTAAAACTAAAGGACCCAAGACCGGTCCCCAACCCGCCTCGTCTAT
>CAZRHN010000040.1:0-1474 GCA_964599925.1 uncultured bacterium | reverse complement strand
TAACCTTTCCGGTATTTACATCTACATCAACTCTTCTAAAAGCGGGGTCAGAACTTGTCCCCGGCATTAGACTGATTGTTCCGGTCACCGGACAGAGGAATTTAGCCCCGGAGAAAACTAAGATATCCCGGACAGGAAGTGTCCAGCCCTTGGGCACCCCTTTAATAGTTGGGTCAGAAGTTAAACTCAGGTGTGTCTTCACCATCATCGTCGTAAAATCTTTAAATTCCGAGTTGGCTTCAAACTTTTTTGCTTTTGCTTCGGCATCCGGCGTCCAGGAAACACCATCCGCACCATAAATTTCTTTGGCGATTGTTTCTACTCTCTTTCGGAGCGGCGTCTCCAGCGGATAGAGAAACTTAAAGTCAACCTTGTCGTTGCAGGCATCAATCACTGCATCGGCGAGTTCAAGTGCCCCTTCCCCACCTTTTAACCAGTGATAAGAAACAGCACAGCGGACACCCACTTGTTCAACATGCTTACGCACTAAGGCAATCTCATCCTTTGTATCGGTATAAAAAGGATTGATACAGACAACCGGATCAATTCCTGCTTTTTTCACTGTTTTAATATGATGAAGTAGGTTGGCAACCCCTTTCTCCAAAAGTTCTAAGTTCTCCTTAGTATATTCTTCAGGAATAGGTCTACCCGGTGCTACACGTGGTCCACCACCATGCATCTTTAATGCTCTGACTGTCGCTACAATCACGGCAACATTGGGGACAAGACCGGATAACCTGCATTTCACATTCCAGAATTTCTCAAAACCAATATCCACACCGAAACCACTCTCGGTGACATGGTAATCAAACATTTTTAAACCAATACGGTCAGCAATAATTGATGACTGTCCGACAGCAATATTGGCAAAAGGACCGGCATGAACCATACAGGGTTGATACTCTACCGTGGACATAAGTGTGGGATTAATTATATTCCTCATCCAGGCACACATTGCCCCAGCAACTTCCAAGTCAGAAGTAGTGACTGGATTCCCTTGCATATCGTAGGCAACCGTAATTTTACCAAGTCTTTCTCTTAAGTCTTTTAAATCGCGGACTATAGATAGAATAGCCATCAGTTCCGAAGAAACAGCGATACCAAATTTGGAGGACATCAGATAACCATCCATCTTACTACCAAGACCAATAATGATATGGCGCAATGTCTGGGCGCAGAAATCAATTATCCAACCCATTTCTACGTTTGTCGGGTCAATATTCAGACGTTTTAAATTTCTCTTAGTCAGTTCCTCATCATCGTAATTTCTTTCGTGTTGAAGCCTTGCGGTTAAGGCGACCATCGCTAAATTGTGCGCATTCATTATATCGTTAATGTCGCCAGTTAAACCAAGAGAAAACTCAGTCATTGGAATAAGCAAAGCATTCCCGCCGCCAGCCGCTGTCCCTTTAATATTCATCGTTGGACCGCCTGATGGCTGACGAATACAACCACCTACATTCTTGCCTCTCTT
>CAZRHN010000039.1:3676-8686 GCA_964599925.1 uncultured bacterium | reverse complement strand
TTTTTTTCTTTTTGCTAAACCGAGTTTGACCTTTGCCCAACTTTCTTTAAAATATAACTCCAGAGGAATTAGAGTTAAACCTTTCTGACTAACTTGTCCAATTAAACGGTTAATTTCTTCTCGATGCAAAAGAAGTTTACGTCTTGCCCGGGGGTCGTAATCTCTCAATCGCCCCTGCTCATAAGGAGCTACATAAATATTATAAAGATAAATTTCGTTTTTGTCAATCCGGGCAAAACTATCCCGTAAATCAACCTTACCCAGACGGCAGGATTTTACTTCGTTGCCAGTTAATTTAATTCCTGCCTCTAAACTACCGAGAATTTCGTAATAATGGTATGCTTGCCGATTTTTTGCAATAATTTTCATTCTACTATCTTGATTTCAACGATTATAGAAGACGATTACAGCGATTATTCTATTCATGGCAAATCACTGTCATCGTGTCTTTTAATCACCGTAATCAATGTAATTGAACTCATGTGAAATTACATAGACTTGATTTTCCAGATAATTTAATTATAATATTTTTGTTGTTATTTTTACAAATATGGTAAAAATTTATCCTTTTAGAGAAATAAGATATAATCCAAAAAAAATAGATTCTTTAGCCCGGGTTATCTGCCCCCCTTACGATGTTATTTCACCCGAAGAACAGAAATTTTATTATACGCTTCATCCAGCAAATATTATCCGTTTGGAATTACCCCAAGGGGAATCAAGGAAAAAATATTTACGGGCTAAGGAAACCTATCTTTCCTGGCTAAACAAACAAATTTTAGTCACCGAATCTCAACCGGCATTCTATATTTATCAACAGGATTTTCTTTACCAGAATAAAAAAAGCTCCCGAGTTGGTTTTTTTGCTGCCCTAAAACTTGAACCCTGGGGAAAAAATATTTTCCCCCACGAAAAAACCTTTCCCAAGCCTAAATTTGACCGTCTGGAATTACTGCGAAATTTAAAAGCGAATATTAGTCCGATTTTTGTCCTCTTTTCTGACCGGCGAAGGAAAGTTTCTTCCTTTTTGTCTCGTTTCTGCCGGGAAGAAAAACCGTTTATTGAATTTAAAGATTTAGAAGGGATGAAACATCAAATCTGGCGAGTAACTAAGGAAAAGGAAATTTTATATCTGCAAAAAAATTTTCTCAATAAAAAATTATATATTGCTGACGGGCATCATCGTTATGAAACAGCCCTCGCCTATAGCAAAGAGCAGAGAGCAGAGAGCAGAGAGCGAAGAGCAGAGAGCGAAGAGCGACCGTCGGCGAATTGTATTCTAACTTTTCTCTGTTCCTTAGAAGAAGAAGGTTTACTTATGCTTCCTACCTACCGAGTAATTACTGGGAGGTGGAGGGTGCCTACCCGCCGAAGCCGCGGCGTAGGCGGGGGAGGTAGAAAGTGGGAGGAATGGAAGAAAGAGAAAGAAAAATATTTTTCTTTTACCCCTTTGAAAGATAAGAAAGAATTGTTTCCCCGCTTGAAAAAGAATCTTGCTTTATACTCCCAGAGAAAGTTCTATCTCCTCCAATTAAAAAAAGAGGGAAAAGAAGTTCTTAAAAAATTGCTTCCTCAAAGCTCGCAGGCTTATCGGCATTTACCGCTAACTGCGTTAGACCAACTTATTCTTGAAGCAACAAAAAAAGAAGACTTAATTTTTACTCAAGATTTTGAGGAAGCAGTGAAATTGGTGGATGAGGGCACGGGCAAAATTGCTTTCTTTTTCTCTTCGCCAAAAGCAGAAATTTTAAAAATAGTTGCAAAAACTGGTGAAATAATGCCGGAAAAATCAACTTATTTTTATCCGAAAATACCAACTGGTTTGGTAATATATTCCTTAAGGGGACGTAGATTGCCGCAGATGAAGATTCCGGATTACCGCGGATAAAATCTGTGGAATCTGTGGTAAGGATTCTATCTGTGTCCGCCACACGAACTGGCGGGTCCGCCAACGCCTTGTGGCGGATAATCTGTGATAGATATGAACTGGTTAGATGGTCTAATTATTATCTTTTTATTTTTCGCACTTTATTTAGGGGTGCGTAGCGGTATCATTGGCATTTTAACTTATCTTCTTTCCCTTATCTTGGGTATTTTTTTTGCCCGTTATTACCACCCTATGATTCTCCCTTACCTTCCCAAAAACATACCTCACGCACCATTGATCAGTTATATCTTAATTTTTTCCCTCGCCGCAGGAACAACTTTTATTGCCGGCAGGATTGTAAGCAAAATTTTTAATTTTCCTTTTCTTAAGTTTGTTGACCGTGCCCTTGGAGCACTGCTTGGTTTAATTTTTGGTTTACTTTTTGTGAGTGTGACAATTTATAGTTTTACCCTTTTTCCCCAAACGCAAAAGATAATTATCAATTCAAAATTGGCACCAATTTTTTTAGAATTTTTTCCACCATAGGACAATGATTACACAGATGACCCCGCCTTGGCGGGGTCATTGCGAGGGCGTAGCCCGTGGCAATCTCATTAGAGATTGCTTCACTTCGTTCGCAATGACATTTCTGCGTAATCTGTGGTTAAAAAAATGTTAGAAAGAATTTTTAGACTTAAAGAATTGAACACTAACTTTCGTCAGGAAACCATCGCTGGGATTACCACTTTTATGACTATGGCTTACATTATTTTTGTCCAGCCGGCAGTTTTATCTCTCTGCGGGATGGACTTCGGTGCGGTGATGGTGGCAACCTGTCTTGCTTCGGCTTTAGCAACTTTTATGATGGGTCTATTAACCAATTACCCAATTGCTTTAGCCCCGGCGATGGGACATAATTTTTTCTTCGTTTACAACATCTGTTTAGCGATGAGTATACCCTGGCAGGTAGCCTTGGGAGCAAATTTTATCTCGGCAGCAATTTGTACTTTTCTCTTTTTATTTGGGTTTAAAGATGAAATTTTGGCCGCCGTACCGGATTCGTTAAAGAATGCTATCGCTGTAGGTATAGGTCTACTCATTGCCTTTATTGGTTTTGAATGGGGTGGCATAGTTGTAGCCACACCAGGCACATTTGTTGGATTAGGCAAATTAACCAGTCCACCGGTAATCCTGAGTATCTTTGGGATAGTTTTTACTGCTATATTAATGGTTCGCCAGGTTAAAGGAGCAATCCTCTGGGGTATTATCGCTTGTGCTTTAATTGGTCTTCCTTTAGGGATAACAAAATTTTATGGGTTAGTCAGTCCCCCGCCTTCACTTGCACCAACATTATTCAAGTTAGATATCCTCCGTGCCTTGAGAACGGATTTAATCGTAGTTATTTTTATTCTTTTGTTTTTAGATATTTTTGATACAGTCGGCACTTTAATCGGGATAGGGGAGCAGGCCGGATTCATGGTCAACGGTAAATTACCCCATGCGAAACGCGCACTTTTCACTGACGGTGTCACCACCTTGCCGGCAACAATGATGGGAACAACTACAATCACCAGTTATATTGAAAGTGCGGCTGGGGTTGCCAGTGGCGGGAGAACCGGATTAGCAAACATTATAACCGGATTACTTTTTTTACTGGCAATATTCTTTTATCCTTTAGTAAGGATGATTGGTGGTGGTTACGAAATTGCTCAAGGACAAATTCTTTATCCAATCACTGCACCGGCCTTAATTATCGTCGGCAGTCTGATGTTGCGGAATGTAACCAAAATTAAATGGGATGATTTAACTGAATCTATACCTGCGTTTTTAACTTTAATTGTTATGCCCTTCACTTTCAGCATCACTGAAGGAATAGCCTTTGGTTTTATTTCTTACGCTTTACTTAAACTTGTCTCCGGGCGCGGGAAAGAAGTGCACTGGATAATTTATCTTTTTGCTTTACTTTTCCTTTTGCGATATGCAATTTTGAAATAACTTGACTCCGCTCTTTCTCAAGGTCTTTTCACCCCGCCCTTGCGTGCAAGGGCTGGGTTCAGAAAGGGCGGGGTTGACAGAAAATAAAAAATAATGTTAAAATATTGAAAATTAAATCCACAGAAAAATGTGGAGAAGGAGGAATAACCAATGGCGAAGAAAAGGCAGTTCAAATTAGCAGGGTTAGTTCTGAGATGTAGCAGTGTTTTGGTAACCGTTTTATTTTTTTCTTTTTTAAGTATGAACTCATTCTTGTTCGCCCAGCAGAAACCAACCGCACCAGCCAAAGTTCAGCAACCACCAGCAGCCCCGCCGGGACCACCAACGGTTGACGATTTAATTAAACAACTTAAATCGCCGAACTCAATTTTAAGACAACAGGCGGCCGCTGAACTCGGGTTTCGGAGAGAAATGAAAGCAGTAAGTGCTTTAATTGAAGTTCTTGTTGATACCCATACTGCGGTAAGACGGAATGCGGTTGATTCTTTAGGTTTACTGCGTGCCCGTGAAGCAACCGGACCCTTAGTCAAACTTCTTGATGACCCTGACCCGCAAACCCGACAAAGTGTAGCCATCGCCTTAGGTTATATTGGTGACCCGCAAGTAGCACCTGCCTTATCTAAAGCCCTGAAAGACACCCATGATGGTGTCCGTTTTGCTGCCGGGCAAACTTTAGGGCTTTTGAAAAGTACGGAAGCGGTACCCGCATTAACCGAATGCTTAAAAGACAAAAGTGTAGATATGCGTCTGGTTGCTCTGCGCGCTCTTGGCGAACTTGGTGAAAAAAGTGTAGTTAAAGATTTGTTACCCCTTTTAAAAAGTGAAGAACCCCGTTTACGTAGCGAGACCGCGAATGCCTTAGGTAAAATTGGGGCAACGGAAGCAGTCAAAGAATTAATTCCTTTACTTAAAGATACCGAAAAACGAGTCCGATTAGCCGGTGCTCATGCACTCGGTAAATTAGGGAACAAAGAAGGCTATGCTGTAGCGGTTGAATTGCTTAAGGACAATGACCCCTATTTTCGTACACAAGCAGTTAATGCTTTGGGTGACATTGGCGAAAAGAAAGCAATCCCGGAATTAGAAAAGTTGCGTGAAGACCCTGACCTGTGGGTAAGAAATGCGGTGGAAATTTCTTTAATCCGTTT
>CAZRHN010000039.1:2199-3576 GCA_964599925.1 uncultured bacterium | reverse complement strand
TGGGAATAAGTGTTGATGTAACCAATTTTATTGGAATAGAAACAATTAACCTGAAAGAACCAAAATTCCAAATAAAATTTCGCTTTTACGATGGGACATTAAAGGTACCGGCATTTGCTCTCGGTTATGATACACAAGGATATCATTACTACATGGAAAATAATGAAGAAAAATATCTTTACCCGCAAAAAGGACTTTATCTTGTGGCTACCCGTGAAATTTTCCCGCAAACCGAACTTCATCTGGGTTTAAACATTTACGATTTTAAAGAACAACAATTCCGTGCTTTTCTTGGTTTTTCCTGGACGATTACTGAGCAATTTTCTTTTCTTCTGGAAACTGACGGGATTTACAAACTTGAAGGAGATAAATGGGTAAATACTGGCTTCCGTTACCAGCATACACCACAACTGGCGCTTGAACTTTCCCTCCGTGATTTAACCGACAATAAAAAAATTGGTAGTGAACGCATCTTAAAAGTCAACTATAAAGGAAAATTCTAATAAACACAGATTGCACGGATTAACAACTGGATTACACAGATAAGAAAATTATGGCAGAAGAAAAAATACAACCTTCAGTCTCAGTCCTAGAGTTTGAAAAACCGGTTATTGAAATTGAAAATAAAATTAATGAGTTGAAATCGCTCGCTGCACAACAAAATGTTGATTTTTCTGACGAAATAAAAGTCTTAGAAGAGAAATGTGAAAAATTAAAAAAAGAAATTTACGGTAACTTGACCCCCTGGCAAAAAGTGCAACTTGCCCGCCATCCCCGTCGTCCTTACAGTTTAGATTATTCCCATCTTTTATTTACTGATTTTCTTGAACTACACGGTGACCGTCGTTTTGCTGATGATTTAGCAATTGTTGGTGGTTTTGCTTTCTTTAATGGAGACCCGGTGGTAGTAATCGGGCAACAGAAAGGGCGAACAACGCAAGAAAATATAGAACGCAATTTCGGTATGCCCCATCCTGAAGGTTACCGTAAAGCATTACGGTTAATGAAATTAGCCGAAAAATTTAACCGTCCAGTATTCACTTTTATTGATACTCCCGGTGCTTACCCGGGCATTGGTGCTGAAGAAAGAGGACAGGCAGAGGCGATTGCTGAAAATTTGAAAGAAATGTCTCAACTTGCGGTGCCAATAATTGTTATTGTCATCGGTGAAGGTGGGTCCGGTGGTGCTTTAGCGATTAGCCTCGGTGACCGTATCTTGATGTTAGAAAATGCTATCTATTCAGTAATTTCACCGGAAGGATGTGCAGCGATACTTTTTCGTGACGCAAGTAAAGCCCCGGAAGCGGCGGAGTTTTTAAAATTAACCGCTAATGACCTTTATAAGTTGGGCATAATTGACGAAATTATCCCCGAACC
>CAZRHN010000039.1:0-2099 GCA_964599925.1 uncultured bacterium | reverse complement strand
TTTAATCCAAATAAAGAAGTTAAAGAATTTTCTTTCTGGCTGATTCGTTCTTTAGGACAAAAGTTTGGTTTGTGTCCTGTATCAATATACGATTTCTATCTTGCCCGCGGACGAGGTGATTTTTCCGGATTAACTGTCCCGGCAATAAATATCCGCGGACTTACCTACGATGTTGCCCGCAGTGTCTTTAGGGCAGCGAAAAAAAATAATACCTCCACTTTAATTTTTGAAATTGCCCGTTCGGAAATTTCTTACACTGACCAAAGACCAGCCGAATATACTGCTTCTATTATTGCGGCAGCAATTAAAGAAAACTATTCTTTCCCCCTATTCATTCAAGGTGACCATTTCCAGGTTAGTGGCACAAAATATAAAAAAGAACCGGAAAAAGAAATTTCCGGAATCCAGGCAATAATCAAAGAAGCGCTTGCCGGTGGATTCTATAATCTTGACCTTGATACTTCAACCTTGGTTGACCTATCCCAACCCACAATTAAAGAACAACAAAAAACAAATTTTGAAATTGCCGCTTTTTTAACTGAATTTATTCAAAAAAATGCTCCTTCTGGAGTCACTGTTTCTATCGGTGGTGAAATCGGTGAAATTGGTGGAAAAAATTCTACTGAAGAAGAATTGCGTGCCTACCTTAATGGCTACCGGGAGAAAGTTAGGGTTAAAGGACTAACTAAAGTTGCCGTGCAAACCGGAACAACTCACGGGGGCGTTCCTTTACCCGGTGGTGGGGTAGCAAAAGTTAAACTTGACTTTGATACTTTGGAACGACTGGGTAAAGTAGCACAGAAAGAATACCAATTAGCCGGGGTTGTCCAGCACGGTGCCTCCACACTACCTCCGGAACTATTTGACAAATTTCCCCAAACCGAAACTGCGGAAATCCATTTAGCGACTGAATTTCAAAATATGATTTACGACCATCAACTTTTCCCCAAAGAACTTAAAGATGAGATTAACAACTGGTTAAAAAAGGAATGTGCTTCCGAACGAAAAGAAGGTGATACCGAACAACAATTCCTTTATAAAACCCGCAAGAAAGCATTTGGTCAGTTTAAGAAAGATGTCTGGTCTTTACCGGAGGAAGTAAGAAATTCTATCTCCAAAGATTTAGAAGAAAAATTCTCTTTCCTTTTCCAAAAACTTAATGTCACCAATACTACCAATTTAGTAAAAAAATATGTAAAAATTGTTCCCGTGCCAATTGTCACCTCATCGGTGACCTGTCTCCTCTTCGGCGACCTGCCGACGAGGCATGGCCGAAGAGGCATGGAAAAACCAAAAACCGAAAAATTTGAAGGTGCCGATTAAAATATGGAAATAATTAACCAAATTGTAGAAAAAATAAAAACCCAATACCATCCACAAAAAATTATCATTTTTGGTTCTTACGCTTGGGGGAGTCCTTCAAAAGATAGCGACCTTGACCTATTTATAATTAAAGAAACGAAAGAAAAACACCGGGAGAGAGCAGTAAACTTAAGAAGAATATTAAGTAAAGAAAACGAATTTGTGGCAATGGATATACTTGTTTATACTCCGGAAGAACTTGCCCAAAGGTCAAAAATAGGAGATAGTTTTATTGGTAAAATCCTTAAGAAGGGTAAATTAGTTTATGGTTAAAAAAGAGAGCGAAGAGTGGATTTCTAAAGGAGATAAAGATTTAGAGGAAGCAAAATTTCTTTTAGCGAATGGCCGACCTCTTGAAGATGTCGCATTTTTTGTCCATCAGTCAGCGGAAAAATATTTAAAAGGATTTCTTCTCACTCGGGATTGGGAATTAGAAAAAATTCATGACTTAGTCAAACTGGCTAAAGAAGCAATCAAATATGATAAAGGATTTGAAAAATTTATTCCTGACTTAGAAATAATGACCGATTTCTATGTGGAAAGTAGATATCCGGTAGGGTATGAAGTTACATTTGAAAAAGATGAACTGGAAAAATCAATAAAAACTGTCAGTGAACTAAAAAACTTTATAAAGAAAATTTTAGCCGGTCTCAATTGAAAGACCAAAATCAGAAAAACTATATCCGAAAAATGAAGGTGCGGACTAAAATTAGAAAATGACTAAAGAAGAGATTAAA
>CAZRHN010000038.1:5200-8725 GCA_964599925.1 uncultured bacterium | reverse complement strand
CCAAAAGTTACTTCCGAAAAAACGATTGTCGGTGCACCGATGCTACCGTAAAATTTAAGGTCATTACCAACCACAACTATTGAGTTCATCAGTTGCCAGATGTTCCCAGCCATGGTCATCCCTTGAAGAGGAAAATTTAATTCACCATCTTTAATATACTGACCAGAAATACCAACTGAGAAGTCGCCACTTACCGGGTCTGCAGTATGTAAACCTATCACTTCCAAGACATAGATGCCATTCTTAATCTCTTTAATTATTTCTTCCCTGTTTTTCTCCCCCGGGAGTAAATAAAAATTTGTTGTATTCGGTTCAGGAATACTTGCAAACGAGTCTCTCCCCGCATTACCGGTGGATTCTACCCCATCCTTAGTTGCTGTATATGTGTCATAAAGAAAATTTTTCAGTATTCCGTTTTCCGTGAGTATTTTTTTCTTCGTGGGTACACCTTCCCCGTCATAGGGCGCGCTACCGATGCCTTTAGGTAGAAGTCCGTCATCAATTAGATTAAGTAATTGAGAGCCAATTTTTTCTCCTCTCTTATCCTTAAGGTAAGATTTACCCTTTTGCACACTATCCGCACAAAAACTTTCTGCAAGCAAATCGAGAAATTCGCAACTTACCCAGGGGTCAAAAACTGCTGAATATTTTCCTGACTTAATCTTTTTCGCCCCTAAAAGGTTTAACGCCTTCTTTGTTGCTGAGAGGGTTACCTTTTCAAATTCTAAATCATTATAAAATCGACAATGCTGAATCTCCGTACCAATCTGTGTTTCACCATTTTCTCCCGCTAATACTGCAATACCAAAAGAACAAAAACTTGCTCTGTAGCTACCCCTAACTCCTTGGGTATTAAGAATCGCATTTTCACCGTAACTCTCGCTATAATTTGCCCGGAAAACTTTTTTAATCCGTTTATCTTGGTTTAAAGCCAATTTTTCTTGCTCTTTAATTTTTTCCATTTTTTTAAGCAAAGAAATATTTTCTAAATTCTCATCCTCCAAGAACAAGGAATTTATTTCTGGATAAGAAAATTTCCTTTCAACTATAGAGTAGTATTTATCGGCTGTAGATTCTAAGGCGTTTTTCCGTGCCTTTTCAATTAGATGTTTATCCACGCTAAGAGTGTTTTGGGAAGAAAAACCAATTTTCTGGTCAACTAAGATACGTAAACCGATACCTGACTCTTGAGAAAGACGAAAATCCTCCATTTCTCCTTGAGAAAAACTAAACTGTAAGCCCCTACCCGAGGCGAGAAAAATTTCACCATTTTCTTTTTGTTTTTTTAGTTGTTGAATAATTTTTTCACCCAGAGAAAGAAGGTTAGTATCCAAGAGGAAGTTCATTTTTTAAGTATAATCTCTTCTTTTGGGACAGAAAATATAGATTGTCTACTTCTTTCTCGCTCACGGAATAGCGCAGTCAAACCCATATAAAAAGCGATAAGGGAAAGTAATAAAAAAAATACCCCTAACTTCCGTCTCTCAAGGAGGAAACGGTCATTAAAAAGATAATTGCGGAAAAAAGCATTAAAACGCAAAATTATCCTTGGCTGATACAGGTAACCGAAACCAAGTAAAAGAAAAATTATGCCACAAACAATTTTTAATGCGGTCATTTCAAGTTAACTAAAAGGGCTATTTCCTTACAGTCTGGGAAAAGATGACAACGAATACATTCGGACCAGATTTTATGGGGCAATTTTTCTCGTGCAATTTTTTTAAAACCAAATTTTTTGAAATAATCTGGTTTAAAAGTCAATACAAAAATCTTTTTTACCCCTAAACTTTTCGCCTCTTTAAGACATTTGTAAACCAATTTACCGCCAATACCCCTTTTTTGGCAGTCAGGTTTAACCGCTAAAGATTTTATTTCCGCCAGATCTTCCCAGATGATATGTAACCCGGCACAGGCAATTATTTTACCATTTTTTTCGTAAACAAAAAAGTCCTGGATATTTTCGTAAAGTTCGTTCAAGGAGCGGGGAAGCATCTCTTTCCGTTCAGCATAATAATTGACTAAATCTTGCATCTCTTTAACATCAGTAACTTTTGCTTTCCTTATCATTTTGCTAATTCCTCCAGATAAGAATACCCATGCCTCATCGGCAGGTCACCGAAGAGGTGACCATATTTTAATGCCTTTTGGTTTAAAGAAATTAGTTCCTCTTTCCCCTTTAAAATCTTTTCCACTGCTTTGACTGTGTTTTTCAGAGGGACAATCTCTCGTTTCTTTAAATACATTCCTAAAGTAACTAAATTTGCTGTCCGTAGATTGCCAATCTTTTTTTCCGCAATCTCGCTTGCCGGAATTTTTACTATTTCAATATCCTCGCGATTAATTTCCGAATTGGCTAATGAAGAGTTAATCAGCAAAAGCCCACCTTTTTTCAAGCGGTTTAAAAAACGGTTTAAAGAAACATTGTTTAAGACAATTAAACTTGATGGATGAGCGACTACTGGTGAGCCAATTTCTTTATCAGAAATAACTACTGTGCAGTTTGCACTACCACCGCGTATCTCCGCACCGTAGGAAGGGAAAAAAGTTACATATTTATCCGCATCCATCGCCGCATGGGCTAAAACTTCACCAGCAAAAAGGACACCTTGCCCACCCGCACCAGCAATAATTATCTCTTCTTCCATCTCCTTTTTACACGAATTAACACGAATTGTTCAAAAATCTCACTAATTCAGCCAAATTGACTACACGAATTAACACGAATTTTTTATTCGCAAACATTCGTGAATTTTTTTATTCGTGTTTATTCGTGTCCTTAAATACACCCAAAGGGAAAGTTTTTGCCATCACTTCTTCTACCCACTTGCAGGCTTCAACTGGCTCCAGATGCCAGATTACCGGGCATTGGGAAAGGACTTCAACTAAAGAAAAACCTAAGTGATTAAGTTGCACTTGAAATGCCTTTTTAATTGCTTTTTTTGTCCTGAGCGCATTTTTTGGACTATTTACCGCTGTCCTCTCAAGATATACCGCACCCTCAAGCGAGGATAACAATTCACAAACTTTTAAAGGATAACCATCACGAGTCGCATCTCTTCCAAAGGGTGTGGTTAAAGTTTTCTGTCCTAAAATTGTCGTCGGAGCCATCTGTCCACCGGTCATGCCATAACAGGCATTATTGATAAAAATTACGGTAATTCTTTCTCCCCGGTTCGCTGCGTGAATAATCTCCGCAGTGCCGATTGCGGCTAAGTCACCGTCACCTTGATAAGTAAAAACAATCCTATCCGGTAAAACTCTTTTTATGCCCGTGGCCACTGCTGGCGGACGACCGTGCGCCGCTTCAGTAACATCAAAATTCCAGTAATCATATGCAAAAACTGCACATCCTACCGGAGCAATCCCGATGGTTCGTTCACGGATATTCAGTTCATCTACTACTTCAGCAATTATCCGATGGATAATTCCATGTCCGCATCCCGGACAGTATAAATGTTGTGTTTCTTTTAAACTTTGGGGTCGGGAAAATATTTTTTTCATTTTTTAAATATGATTACACAGATT
>CAZRHN010000038.1:0-5100 GCA_964599925.1 uncultured bacterium | reverse complement strand
GATTACACAGATTAAAACCATAATCGGTGTAATCAGATATTTTTTATTCTTTCAAATATCTCTTCTTGAGTTACCAAACCGCCACCAGGACGACCGTAAAATTCTACCGGCACTTTGCCGTTGACTGCTAATTTTACATCTTCGAGCATTTGTCCAAGGTTCATTTCCACAACAAGAAAAGCGGGGGAGCGACGGAGCGACGAAGCGATGGAGCGTAACCGGTTAGCAGTATCGGAGATAATTTTTTCTGGGAACGGCCATAGGATTATCGGACGAATTAAACCAACTTTATATCCTTCTTCACGTGCGGTATTCATCACACCTTTGCCTACTCTTGCCGCAATACCAAAAGCAACTAAAACTACTTCGGCATCTTCAAGATTATGTGTCTCGTAACGCACTTCATTTTTTTTAATTTTATTATATTTTTCGTTTAATTTCCAATTGTGTTCTTCTAAAGCTCCTTCAGCCATCAAAAGTGAACGAATCTTCCTCGGTTCTCTTCCTTTGCAACCATTAAGTACCCATTCTTTTACTTCTCGCTCTTCGCTCTTCGCTCTTCGCTCTTCGCTTAAGAAAATTATTGGCTCGAGCATCTGACCCAGAACACCATCAGTTAAAATGGTCACTGGATTACGATATTTCTCGGCTAAATCAAAGGCTAAAATTGTTAAGTCATACATTTCCTGCACTGAATTCGGTGCCAAAACGATTGTACGACAATCACCGTGCCCACCGCCTTTAGTTGCTTGAAAATAATCACCTTGGGAACCGGAAATATTCCCCAAACCCGGGCCACCTCTTTGCACATTAACAATTACCGCGGGCAATTCGCAGCCAACAAGATAGGAAATACCCTCCTGTTTTAAACTTATCCCCGGTGAAGAAGAGGAAGTCATTGCCCTCACCCCAGCAACTGCTGAACCAAAAACCATATTTATTGCCGCGAGTTCCGATTCTGCCTGAAGAAATACCCGACCCAATTCCACCATCTTTTTTGCCATATATGCCGGGATTTCATTCTGCGGAGTTATCGGATAGCCGTAATAAGCCTGACAACCGGCGGCAATCGCCCCTTCGCAAATCGCTTCATTTCCTTTCATTAATACTTTTTTAGTCATTGATTGCCTCACTATTCCACTATTTCGCCATTTCACCAATTCACTAATCCACTAATTCACTCATTTGTATACTTCAATACAAACATCCGGGCAGATTAAATAACAAAATCCACAACTATTACATTTTTCTTCATTGTAGAAGTTTATGGGGTGATAGCCGGAGGTATTAAATTTCTCCGATAGTTTTAAGCACCCTTGCGGACAATAATGAATGCAAAGTCCGCAACTTTTACACCTTCCTTCGTCAATAATAATTTTTTTCACTGTTCGATTCGCTCACAGTGACCCTGAACCTGTTGAAGGGTCATTTTAGATTACTCCTGATTTTAAACTGGCTATACTCAGTTAAACAATTCCTTCCTTTCTCTTTGGAAAAATATAATGCTTGGTCAGCGGCGCGGATAATCTCTTCTACGGTAGAACCATCCTTGGGGTAATGGGCAAGGCCGATGCTAACAGTAATTTTTAATTTCCCCCAATCAAGAATAAACTCTTCGGTAGCAATTTTTTCTCGTAAATTTTCCATTTTCCTTTTTGCCCCTTCGGGTTCAGCACGCGGCAAAAGTAAAACAAACTCTTCACCACCGTAACGAGCAACAATGTCGGTCTCATATACATTTTCCCGCAAAATTATCCCCAAGTGATGTAAAATCTGGTCACCACAGTAGTGACCGTAAGTGTCATTCAATTTCTTGAAATGGTCAATATCAACAAGAACTAAAGAAAAAGGTGTCCCGTAACGTTTTGCACGCAAAATTTCTTCTCCTAAACGCATCTCAAAATAATGTCTCCGATATAAACCGGTGAGCCCATCAAAACGAGACCTTTCTTCTACTTCAGAATAAAGTTTTGTTTTTTCCAAGCCCAAAACTAACTGGTTGACTAAGGTCTCGCTCTCCTCAAGAAGTTCTTTCTCTTTTGGAGAATCGGGTTTAATCGCATCGGTTAACCTCGCCCAAAGCACACTTAAAAGTTCCTCTTCCCGCTTAAAAGGTAAAAATAGTAATCTTTTTCCTTCAGGTAAAGAGGCAATCTTTGTCTTTTCTTGAGTTAGATATTCGCTAAAATGTTCCTTCACCCAATCTTCCTCAAGAAAAAATCCTTCTCTCAAGACTAAAGAAAAATCATTTCCTCGACCGGGAACGAAAAAAAGGAAATCTTGCAGGTTTAAATATTCTTTTACTGCCTGTCGGGAGAGTTTAAGCATTTCTTCCCAGTTTAAAATTTTTACCATTTTCCTAACTATTTCGTAAAGATGTAAAATTTTACCGATTTCTTTTTCCTTGGAGGAAATTTCTTCTTTAATTTGTTTAAGTTCCCCTTCTTTTTCCGTATATTCTTTTTCCTTTTGGGAAAAAATAAGAACAAAGTTTTCTTTCCTTATTTTTGCCGTTTGTTGAAATTTTTTAAAAATAATTAATAAAGGAACTAAACAAAAAATTAAAGCAATAAAAAAAATCATCCTTTCCCCCTCACGCAATTCCGTCCCGCACTTTTTGCCTGGTAAAGTCTCTGGTCGCTGAGACGAAGCAATTGGCTGGTAGTAGTTGCTTCCTCTGGAAAACTGGCTACGCCGATACTCACGGTTATCTTGAGCGGAGATAGAGAAATAGAAAAGGGGGTCTCAGCAATTATCCGGCGGACTCTTTCCGCAACTTCATAACTTGTCTGGTAACCGCTTTCCAAGAGGAGGACAACAAATTCCTCTCCTCCGTAACGAGCAACGATATCGGTCAAGCGTAAATTTTTTTTAATTAATTTTGCTAATATTTTTAAGATTTCGTCCCCAACCTGATGACCGTGGGTATCATTAAACCTTTTGAAATAGTCAATATCAATCATCAGGAGACCTAAACTACTGCGATACCGACCGGCACGTAAAATTTCTTCGTTAAGTCGTTCCTGAAAAAATTTATGGGTAAATAGTCCGGTGAGGGTATCAGTAATTGATAACTCTTGAACTTGCGAGAAAAGATGTGCATTTTCCAAAGAAAGGGAAGCAATGAGGACTAAAATATCAAGAAGACGCAAGTCATCGTTATCAAAAATATAAGGTTGCTTATCTTCTATACGGGCAATACCAACAATTTTTTTTTCCACTACTAATGGTCCAGCAAGAATTGAACGGACGCCACGGTATGAGGAAATTTCCGGGAAACGCAAATCTTTTTCTAAATCATCTACCAAGAGTGGGCTAAACCGTTGTCCGATCCAAAGGCTGAAAGGGTCACCAGTCTCTTCATAAGGTTGAAGGCAAACCTTAGTCGTATTTTCCGGGAAAGATGCTTTTAATAAACTGAGTAGACGTCTTTGCACTTCATTTGCTTGAAGCACTAAGCCCAATTCTTTTGCGGCGAGAGATAAGATCTGGAAACGATTGATTTTTGTTACCAGGCTATCCAGTTGCTTTTGGTAAACCACTAATTCCTGGTTTACCCTGGTTAGATTGGCGTCCAATTCCTTGAGTCTATTTCCCCTTTCTAATTCTTCTTTCTCTTCATGGATTTGAGATTTTTTTATCAGTTGCCAGGTTATCCAAAAAAGGAATAGTTCAAGAGCAAGAAAGATTTTTTTATTTATCCCTTCAGCAAAAACAGAAATTAGACGACCTAATCCAAGTAAAATTGATAAAAAAATAAAGAGTTTAGCTGTGGGATAATCTAAAAAAATTATTGCCCAAAGAGAAAGGGAAAGATAAAAAAGAAATAAGACAGGGCTCAGGTTTGGATATTTCAAAAAATAATAGAAAAGAATAAAAAATATGGTTAAAATAAAAAGAAAAAATAATGGTTGGGAAGTTTTCTTTTCAGAATGCATAAGTTTAGTCTTGGGGCAGAATTTTTTTGAACTTCCTTTTCCCTACTTGAAGTATAATTGGGCGGTCAAGATTTACTTCTTCCTTCTCGCTTTTTATTCTTACTTGGTCTAATTCTATCCCCCCTTGACGAATTAAACGACGGATAGCATTTTTTGATTCTACTAAACCGCTTTGATAAACCAAGTCAACGATGCCAATTTTTCCTCGGGGGAGAAAGCACTCTTCTATTTTTTCCGGTAATTCTTTTTGTGCAAAAATACGGTTAAATTCGTTCTCTGCCTGTTGTGCAGATTTTTCACTGTGGTAGCAGGCGGTAATTTCGTAAGCTAACTTCGCTT
Organism: uncultured bacterium; assembly: GCA_964599925.1. GTDB lineage: Bacteria > Elusimicrobiota > UBA5214 > UBA5214 > UBA5214 > CAZRHN01. Next base: position 823 of record CAZRHN010000038.1, on the reverse strand, counting down.
TTGCTTCACGGGGATGCAATTTTTTGACTTCTTCTAATCTAAGATTAGTTAAAAGAGGATACCAACGATACATTAATTCATCCGAGATAGACATAATTTTACCATATATTTCTTTTGCCGGTTCATTTATCCCGATATAATTTCCATAAGATTTGGACATTTTTCTTACCCCGTCAGTCCCTTCAAGAAGGGGTAAAGTAAGAACAACTTGTGGTTCCTGAGCAAAGTCACGCTGCATCTGGCGTCCCAAGAGAAGGTTGAAAAGTTGGTCTGTCCCGCCAATCTCTACATCCGCTTTCACAGTTACTGAATCGTATGCTTGAAACAGTGGATACATCATTTCCAAAATGGTGATTGGTTTACCCGCCTCTTGCCGTTTGATAAAGTCATCTCTTTGCAAGAGTTGCTGAATTGTGTAAAGCCCAAACAAATTACGTAGAGTAGCAGTAACTTCAATAAGGTTTTTTGCTTGAAAAATTTTAGATAGCCATTTTGAGTTATAGAGAAGTTCAACTTTCTCCATGTTCAAAATTTTAGCAATTTGTTTTTGTAATATCTTTGCGTTGGTGCTGATTTCTTTTTCACTCAAGCACGGTCTGGTCTCACTTTGTCCGGAAGGGTCACCAATCCGTGCGGTAAAATCCCCAATGATAAACATTATCTTATGTCCGAGGTCTTGGAATTGGCGTAGTTTGCGCAAAACGACGGTATGTCCTAAATGGAGGTCAGGAGCGGTAGGGTCAACACCTAACTTTACTTTTAAGGGTTTACCTTTTTTTAATCTAGCAAGCAGTTCTTCTTCAGAAATAAAATCAACTGTGTT
>CAZRHN010000037.1:3962-8818 GCA_964599925.1 uncultured bacterium | reverse complement strand
ACTTCAAGTTTGACTGGTTCAATTATTCAGGACAGTCGGGATAATATTTTTGACCCCGGTCGTGGTTCACGGAACAGTTTTTCTGTCCAGTTAGCCGGTAGTTTTTTAGGAGGGGACATTAATTTTTATAAACCGGCTCTTACTTCAAGTTGGTTTTTTCCGACTTTCTGGCGTTTTGTTCTTGCTTTAAATACAAGAATTGGTTGGGTAGAAAAAATTAGCCCTTCAGTTGAGGTACCGGCGTACGAACGATTTTTTGTTGGTGGTGCGGAGACAGTAAGAGGGTATGGCTACCAGGGAGAAATTGGACCGAAAGAGAAAGAGGGTGGAAATTATATGGCTATATTTAATCTTGAGTATCGTTTTCCAATTGCTCTGGAAAGAGGGAGAACGACAGTCCAAGGAGCAATCTTTTATGATGTAGGTGGCGCCTGGAGGGATAGTCGGGAAATTACTTTACAGATCGGTACACCTGAGACCTGGATGAAGTCAGCAATTGGTTTCGGGGTCAGGTTAATCAGCCCGGTTCTTCCCCTAAGATTTGATTGGGGTTATCCTTTGGATAAAGAGAGAAAAGAATGGCAATTTTATTTCAGTATGGGAAGCCTCTTCTAAAATAACGATTACAACGATTTTCAAACGGCGATTACGGCGATAAAAAAGGAGTAGAGCCTTCCCGCCTGCCGGCGAGGCAGGTAGGCTCTTTTAAGAAGCTAAAGCTTCTATTCCATAATAGTGAATCACTGTAATCGGATTTAATAATCGCTGTAATCATTCTTTAATAAGATGGAATTAACCTTAAAAGAAATTGCTAAAATTGTTGAAGGAAAAATAGAAGGTAATGAGAACATTATCATCAAATCGGCAGCAGGACTGAGTGACGCTGGCGAGAACGATATTTCCTTTCTCTCTGACCAGCGATATTTAGGTGAACTAAACAAAACAAAAGCCAGTGCAGTCATTGTTCCGGAAGAAGTTACAATTACAAACAAAAATTTAATTAAAGTTAAAAACCCTTATTTTGCTTTTGTAAAAATTTTGAAATTAATTAATGAGGAAGAAAAAAACCATCCCCAAGGAATACATTCTACGGCAATAATTGATAAAAATGTTACCCTCGGTAAAGATGTGAGCATTGGTGCTTATACACTTATTGAAGAGAAAACAGAAATAGGTGAAGGAACGATTATTTATTCCCATTGCTATATCGGTAGACAAACAAAAATTGGAAAAAATTGTCTAATTTATTCACGGGTATTTATCCGCGAAAAAAGTATCATCGGTAACCGAGTAATCATTCATCCGGGAGTAGTAATTGGCAGTGATGGATTTGGTTTTTTACCCCATGCCTCTCCGGCAGACCACCGAAGAGGTGGCCATCCTCAAACTTTGACCCATGAGAAAATACCGCAAATTGGTATAATTGAAATTGGTGATGATGTAGAAATTGGTGCAAATTCTGCTCTTGACCGGGCAACGGTGGGAAAAACAAAAATTGGTTCGGGGACAAAAATTGATAACCTGGTGCATATCGCACATAGTGTGGAAATAGGTAAAAATTGTCTAATTGCTGCTCAAGTAGCTATTGCTGGTTCAACGAAAATAGGGAATAATGTAGTTTTTGGTGGACAGGCAGGGGTAACTGACCACGTATCTATTGGAGAAGGAGTAAGAGTAGCCGGTCAAGCAGGGGTAATTGGCAATTTACCTGCGGGGGTAACGGTTTCCGGCTTCCCGGCAAGGGAACACCGAAAAATGTTAAAGATTTACGCTCTAATTGACAAGTTGCCCGAGATTTATAGACTTTACAAGAGACTAAAACACCGCGCTTTAAAAAAATGAATCAAAAACAAAAGACAATTGGTAAAGAAATCTCTTTTACTGGCATTAGTCTTCATACCGGTAGTCTAAGTACGGCGGTTTTTAAACCCGCACCAGTAAATTCGGGAATAAAATTTGTGCGGGTTGATCTACCCGATAAACCGGTAATTGAAACTAATTGTGATAGTGTACTTGGTGTAATTCGTGGGACAACTTTAGGAAAAAAGAATGTCTCAATTCATACTGCTGAACATTTACTTGCTACTTTTTACGGTTTAGGTATTGATAATTTAACTATTGAACTTAACGCTAACGAACCACCGGTAGCAGATGGTTCTGCGTTACCTTTTGTGCAAATTTTGGAAAGAGCAGGTGTTGTTGAACAAGAGAAAGAAAAAAATTATTTTACCTTACCTTCCTCGGTTCGTTATTCTCAGGACCAAGTAGAATTAATTGCCTTACCTTCGGAAGAATTGAAGATTACTTGTGTAATTGACTATCGGCATCCGTTATTGAAAAGCCAGTATGCATCTTTTGCAATTACTCCAGAAATTTTTAAACGTGAGATCGCACCAGCAAGAACATTTTGTTTTGATTACGAAATCGAGTCATTAAAAAAGAAAGGTATAGCTAAAGGTGGTAGTTTGGATAATACCGTAGTAATTGGTATGGACAGGATTCATAATAAGGAAAAATCTCTACGTTTCGCTGATGAATTTGTTCGCCATAAAATTCTTGATTTAATCGGTGACCTGTCCATCCTCGGTAGACCTTTAAAAGCAGAGATTATTGCTATTCGTTGTGGACACAGTCATAATATCGCTCTCACAAAAATGATCGCCCAAGGTTTAGAAAAAAAAGAAAGTATTTTTCCTCAAGTTAGCGGGCATACTTTAAACCTTGAAGAGATCAAAAAAGTTATACCTCATCGCTATCCCTTCCTTTTTTTAGACCGGGTAACGATTACCGATAAATTAAAAGCAACTGGACACAAATATATCACTGGCAAGGAAGACTTTTTTCAAGGTCATTTCCCAGGTCGTCCAATTATGCCCGGAGTATTGGTTGTGGAGGCAATGGCCCAGACTGCCTGTGTACTTTTTCTTGCTCATCCCGAGCGGATTAATAAATTAGCCTACTTTATGAGTATCAATAATGCAAAATTTCGTCAACCGGTATACCCGGGCGACCTTTTAGAATTACAAGTTGAAGTTCTGCGTCCACGGGAAAAAGGTGGTAAAATTAGAGGTAAAGCTTACGTTAACGGTCGCCTTGTTGCTGAAGCAGAATTTATATTCTACTTAGTAAGTAAGTGATGCCAGCGATTTTTTAAAGTCCGATTTCAGCGATAAAGTCTATTTTTAATCTCTGTAATCTCGGTTTTCTTTTTTTAATCGCTGTAATCATCCGAGAGAAAAAAATGAAAATTCATCCAACGGCAATTATTCATCCAGACGCACAAATTGCATTAGATGTGGAAATTGGCCCCTACACAGTAATCGCTAATGGGGTAAAGATTGGACGAGGAACAAAAATTGCTCCCTATGTCCACATTGAAGGTGAAACTAACATTGGCGAGAATTGTCAGATTTATACCGGAGCAATTATCGGCACTGCGCCACAGGATTGGAAATATCGTAACGAAAAAACACGTTTAGTAATTGGTGACCAAACAATTATCCGGGAATATGTAACAATTAATCGGGGAACAGCAATTGGTGGGGAAACAAAAATCGGTAAACAGTGTTTTTTGATGGCTTATGCACATGTTGCCCATAATTGCTCAATCGGTGATGAAGTAATCATGGCAAATAATGCTACGCTTGGTGGACACGTGCGGGTTGAAGACCAAGCAGTACTCGGCGGTTTAGTTGCGGTACACCAGTTTGTGCGAATTGGCAAATTAGCAATGCTCGGCGGGGGAGCAATGGTCTCTTTAGATGTTCCACCCTTTACCCAAGCATGCGGAGACCGGGCAAAACTCTATGGATTAAATATAGTTGGATTAAGAAGACATGGCTACAGTCGCGAAACAATTATTGCTTTAAAGAAGGTGTATCGCATACTTTTTCGTTCAAAACTAATGTTTAGCGAAGCAGTAGAAAAAATCGAAAACCAGTTTTCTTACCCTGAAGTGAAATATTTAGTAGATTTTCTTAAATCCAGTTCTCGCGGTTTCTGTCGTTAAAACAATGACTAATTCACCTTCGCCTCAGGCGGACACCAATTCACCAGTAAATCCAATTGGTTTAATTGCCGGGAACGGAAAGTTGCCAGTTGTCTTTGCTAAAGAAGCGAAAAAATTAAATTATTCTTTAGTTGCTGTTGGTTTCAAAGGAGAGACTGCTCAGGAATTGAGAAACATCGTTGATCGGATTTATTGGGTAAATTTAGGTGAGTGGAATAAAATAATTAAATTTTTCCAAAAATTAAATGTGAAAAAAGCGCTTATGCTTGGTTTAGTTAAACATACACATATTTTTGAGAATATAAAATTTGACCGGAAAACAAAGGAAATCTGGAATAAACTTAAAGATAAAAGAGCGAATACTTTACTCAAAACTGCAGTGAGTATATTAACCAATGCAGGAATTAATGTTATATCTCCTACCACCTTTTTAAAGTTTTTTTTCATCCCTTCAGGAATTTTAACCCAATCCCGGCCAACAAAAAAAGAATGGCAAGATATTGAATTTGGTTACAAAATTGCTAAAAATCTTGCTCGTCTGGATATCGGTCAAACCGTGGTAGTAAAGGATAAATCCGTCTTAGCAGTTGAAGCAATGGAAGGGACAGACAAATGTATTCTCCGTGCTGGAAAAATAAATGAAAATGGAATTATAGTAACTAAGGTTGCTCGACCAAAACAGGATATGCGTTTTGATTTGCCGGTAATTGGATTGAATACAATTAATGTCTTAAAGAAAGTAAAAGCACGAGTTTTAGCCTGTGAATCGAGGAAAACGATACTTCTTGATAAAGAAAAACTTATTCAATGGGCAAACAAAAATAAACTAGTTATTGTCGGTATATAA
>CAZRHN010000037.1:0-3862 GCA_964599925.1 uncultured bacterium | reverse complement strand
AATGAAGAAGATTAAAGTGGCAGTTATTGGTGTTGGAAAATTAGGACAGCATCACGCACGTATTTTTTCTAAATTTGAAGAGGTGGAATTGGTTGCCGTGGTTGATTTACTACGAAGACGTGCTGAAAAAATTGCTTCTCTTTGTCATACTCTGCCTTATACTGAATATCAAAAAATTTTTGGTTTGGTTGAAGCGGTAACCATCGTTACCCCAACACCAACCCATTACCCTATTGCTAAAGACTTTCTTTCCCATTCAACACATTGTCTGATTGAAAAACCGTTCACCGATAATCTTGAAGAAGCAAAAGAACTACTTAGATTAGCGAAAGATAATAATCTTGTTTTACAGGTCGGTCATGTTGAAAGATTCAACCCGGCAGTTGTTGCGGCAAGAAATTATATCACTGAACCAAAATATATTGAGGCAAGAAGACTTGGTCCCTATGACCCGCGAACAAGTCATATCGGTGTCGTCCTTGATTTGATGATTCACGATTTGGATATCGTTTTGAGTTTAGTCAATTCAAAAGTTAAATGGTTAGATGCGATTGGTACTCCGCTATTTAGTGAATATGAAGATATCGCCAATGCAAGGATAAAATTTTTTAATGGTTGCGTTGCGGATGTTTCCGCCAGTCGGATATCTTTAACAAAATTTCGCAAAATAAGAATTTTCCAGCCTGATTCTTATATTTCTTTAGACTATCAGGAAAAGAAAATAACTGTTTATCAAAAAAAGTATTCGCAAGTCAAATCCTTGAGAGATATTAAGATTATTCAGCCTAAATTAGAAAAATATGAACCATTAGAAAAAGAATTGAGACATTTCATTGAGTGTGTCAGAGAAGGAAAGAAACCCTTAGTTAGTGGCGAACACGGTCGTGATGCCTTGGAATTAGGGTTAGAAATACTTAAGAAAATTAAAAATTCAAAATTAAAAATTCAAAATTAAAAATGGAGAAAAAAATTTTATTGGTAGCTGGAGACCCTTCGGGGGATTTACACGGTGCAAATTTAGTTAAAGAATTGAAGAAAATATTACCGGAAATAAAGATTTTTTCCCTTGGTGGGTTGCATCTGGCAGGGGTATCTGACTGTTTTCTTCACAATTTAGTTGAATTAGCCGTATTCGGTTTAGGCGACAGTATTAAAAACTATTTCCTCTTCCGCGAGATTTTTCAAAAAATTGTCCTTACATTTTTGGATAGCGAGAAACTAGTGGCAGTTGTTCCGATTAATTTTTACGGGTTCAACATTCATCTTGCCCAAGCAGCAAAAGAACAAAATATTCCGGTAGTCTATTACATCAGTCCGCAGGTCTGGGCAAGTCGTCCGGGAAGAGTTAAAAAACTTGCACGATTTATTGATAAAATGCTTGTAATCTTACCTTTTGAAGAAGAAATTTATCGTCGCGCCGGAGTAGAGACAGTTTTTGTTGGACATCCTTTGCTTGACCTTATCCCACCCCTGCCTTCAACTATCAACTATCAACCGTCAACTGTCAACTGTCGTATCGGTCTTCTCCCCGGTAGTCGGAAGGCAATCATTTCGCGACATTTACCTTTAATATTTGAAATTGCTAAAGAGATTAAACGAATTTTTCCAGAAAGTAAATTTCTTCTTCCTTGGACGAAGAATATGCCCTATTCCTATCTTGAGAAAATGGTAAAAAAAAGTCCGGTTGACATTTCTTTAGTTTATGACGAAAATTATCAATCTCGCCGAAAATGTGAAATTGCTTTTGCCTGTTCAGGAACAGCCACTTTAGAAAATGCTCTGCTTGGCATTCCCACGATAGTTATTTATAAAACTACCTGGTTTTTTTATTTCTTAGGTCGTCTTTTGGTAAAAGTTCCCTATATTGGCCTGGTAAATATTCTCTCCGGAAAGAATCTTTTTCCCGAATTTGTTCAGCACCAGGCGAAAACAGAAAAAATTGTGGAAAAAGCAATTACCTGGTTGAAAGAACCGTCTTCTCTGGAAGAGATTCGTAGTGAATTGTTTAACTTACGCAAAAAATTAGGGCAACCCGGTGTATCATTACGTGCCGCTGAGGAAATAATAAAATGTATCGCCGATTAATGGGGTATTTTAAACCATATTGGGGAAAATTTGTTCAAGCGTTAATCTGTATGGCTGGTGTAGCCGGAATTACAGCAATTTCAATGTGGTTATTGAAAGAAGTTGTTGATATCGCTTTAATTGCCAAAAATTCAGTTTTACTTATTCAATTAGTAATCCTGATTCCCTGTCTTTATTTGTTTAGAGGTATTTTTACTTACGGGCATAACTATTTAATGAATTACATTGCTCAAAGGATTACCTTTGATCTCCGTAACCACCTTTTCACTCATCTTCAGAGCCTTTCCTTTGACTTTTATGATAAAAGTTCAACCGGCAAGACTATTTCCCGATTAACTAACGATATCCGCATTCTCGAGACAGCGCTAATAAATGTCCCGGTAACTTTAGTCCGTGACGGATTGAGTTTAATTTTTCTTGTTGGTTTGCTTTTCTATTTACACTGGAAATTTGCTTTGATTAGTCTACTTGTTTTTCCTTTGTCGGCTTATCCGTTAATGAAATTCAGTAAGAAAATGCGTAAAGTAAGCCGTCAAGGGCAGGAAAAAATGGCTGACCTATATGCTTTAATTCAAGAATTGATTTTTGGCATTAGCGTAGTAAAATCATTCGGTCAGGAAGAAAGAGAAATCAATCGTTTCTCTCAAGAGAATCGTAATTTTTTTGAGACAATAATGCGTTTTATTCGTGTGCAGGTGCTCTCAAATCCGGTGACGGAATTTATTATTGCCCTGGGAGGAAGTTTTCTCCTCTTGTATGGAGGAAGCGAAGTTATTAGAGGTGCATGGAAACCGGGTGCGTTTATCGCTTTCTTAGGTACGGTGCTTTCTACCTATCAACCTTTGAGGAACTTTTCTCATTTCAATCCTTTTTTACAACAAGGTCTTACTGCCAGTGAACGTATTTTCAATCTTCTCGACGAAAAACCTACGATAATTGAACCAAAAGAAGCAAAAATTTTGTCTCCTTTTCAGAAAGAAATTATTTACGAAAATGTATGGTTTGCATACCACAACGAAGATTATGTGTTAGAAAATATTAATTTAAAAATTAATCAAGGGGAAATCGTTGCTTTAGCCGGACCTTCCGGGGCGGGGAAAACAACCCTGGTCAATCTGTTACCACGATTTTACATCCCGCAAAGGGGTAAAATATTTATTGATGGATATGATATTAGTGAAACGAACTTAAAATCCTTGCGTAGCCAAATTGGTATGGTGATGCAAGAAGTAATCCTCTTTAATGATACAGTAAGAAATAATATTGCTTATGCTAATCCTACTGTTTCAGATGAAGAAGTAATTCGGGCAGCAAAAATTGCCAATGCTCATGAGTTTATTCTTAATTTACCCCAAGGATATAATACTATTATCGGCGAACGAGGTATTCTCCTTTCCGGTGGAGAAAAACAACGCATTGCTATCGCCCGAGCGGTCCTTAAAAATCCACCAATTTTAATCCTTGATGAAGCGACCTCTGCACTTGATCCAGAAAGCGAAAAACTGGTATACGGAGCCTTAGACCATCTAATGGAAAATCGTACAACTTTGGTTATTGCTCATCGTCTGTCAACAATACATAAAGCCGATAAGATAGTTGTTATTGAGCGGGGAACAATTGTTGACCTGGGGAGAGATGAAGAACTTTTGGAAAGATGCAGCCTTTACCGGCGACTCTACCAAATGCAGGTCTTTGAATAAGTGCAACTTGTTTAGGACTAAACTAAGTAATTTCACAAAACAATATCTTAATTTCGTTCCTGAGTTACGAACCATTT
>CAZRHN010000036.1:3596-8837 GCA_964599925.1 uncultured bacterium | reverse complement strand
TGGATGAACCTACGGTTAACCTTGACCCACCGAGTGTAAAGATTATTGAGAACCTGATTTCAACTCTTAAAGAAAAACATGAAATTACTATTGTTCTGGCGACCCACCAACTTGAAGAAGCGGAGAGGTTTGCCGAGAAAATTTATTTTTTAAAAGAAGGCGAAATCATTCAGGAGGGAGAAGGTAAAGAAATTTTTTCCCGACCCCAATCACTTTTTGCTGCTCAATTTTTGGGAATAGAAAATATATTCCGGGGCAAGATTATTAAAGAAAAAGATACCACCTTTTTAGATTTAAGGAAAATAAAAATTGAAGTGGTAACTGAACTGGAAAACGAAGTCTGGGCTTGCCTGAGACCGGAAGAAATCCTGCTTTCCAACGAACCTCTGCACTCATCAGCAAGAAATTCTTTTTTAGGTCAAATAGTAAAAATAGAAGAAAAAGGCGCGCTTGTTTTTGTAACTGTTGATTGCGGAATTCCTTTTATAGTTGCACTAACAAAAAGGTCGCTAAATGATTTGAGTTTAACTTTGGGAAAGACGGTCTATCTCACCTTTAAGGCGACCGCAGTCCATGTATTCAGTTGAAATTATCCCAATCTATCCCCTGAAAAGAGTTATCTGGTTATTGGTTATTGGTTATTGGTTATTGGTTAGCTTCACTGGCTGTTCCCAAAAAGAAGTTAACTATCAACTATCAACTATCAACTATCAACTTCCCACTTACGGTGACGCTTACATTGAAGCATCAATCGGCGATGCGAGTTATTTAAACCCAGTCCTTGCTGCGGATAGCGCTTCCGGAGATATTAATGGGTTGGTCTACAATGGTTTAGTAAAATATGACAAAAATATTAGACTGATTGGCGATTTGGCGGAATCCTGGGAAATTCGTAAAAACGGGCTGGAGATTATTTTTCATTTACGGAAAAATGTCTCCTGGCATGACGGTAAACCTTTCACTGCCGAAGATGTAAAATTTACTTACGAAAAACTTATTGACCCTAAAGTAAAGACGCCGTATTCAGCAGATTATCTTTTAGTTAAGAAATTGGAGACCCCTGACCCTTACACAGTAAAAATTATTTACAAAGAACCTTTTGCTCCAGCATTAGAGTCCTGGGGAATGGGGATTATACCCAAACATATCTTCTCCGCCAAAGGCGGATCCGCCGATTCTGGTGGCGGAGCATCCGTAGACTTCAACACACATCCAGCAAATCGCCAGCCAATTGGTACCGGTCCCTACAAATTTAAAGAATGGAAAACTGATGAAAAAATTGTCTTGGAAGCAAATCCAGACTATTTTGAAGATAAGAAACCCGGACAACAAAATAGACTCTACCCCTATATTAACCGCTATGTTTACCGAATTATTCCTGACCAAGCAGTGCAGTTCTTGGAATTGCGTCGTGAATCAATTGATTCTATGGGGCTAACTCCTGACCAGTATAAAGCCTACCCTGAATTTTTTAAGAAATACAATAAGTTCCGTTATCCAGCGTTTGCTTATACTTATCTCGGGTTTAATTTAAAAAACCCCTTATTCAAAGAAAAAAAAGTACGGCAGGCAATTGCTTACGCAATTAATAAAAAGGAAATTATTGACGGTGTTCTCCTTGGTTTAGGAAAAGCAGCAACTGGTCCTTTTCCGCCCTCTTCCTGGGCATATAATCCCGCAGTTAAAGATTTAGAGTATGACCCGGAAAAAGCAAAACAATTACTTGCTCAATGTGGCTGGATTGATTCCGATGGAGATGGTTGGTTGGAATTCAGGCACGAGGGACGAGGCACGAGGCAACCAAGTAAGTTTGAATTTATCTTAATGACCAATCAAGGGAACAAAGCACGGCAACTCTGCGCAGAAATTATCCAGATGCATTTAAAAAAAATCGGTATAAAAGTAAACATTCGCATCCTTGAATGGAGTGCATTCATCCATCAATATATTGAGAAAAGAAATTTTGACGCAGTGATTCTTGGCTGGTCTTTGTCCCGCGACCCTGACCAATATGCAATCTGGCATTCCAGCCAGAAAGAACCGGGAAAATATAACTTCGTCTCTTACGAAAATTTGCAAATTGACCGCCTCCTTGAAGAAGGAAGAAAAACATTTAACCTGGGAAAAAGAAAAAAAATTTACTGGCGGATCCACGAAATTTTAAATGAGGAACAACCTTACTGTTTTCTTTATTATCCCGAAGCACTACCCGTGGTGCATAAACGTTTCCGAGGACCCGAAGTCGCACCTCTCGGATTAGGTTGGAATTTCGTTAAATGGTATGTTCCTAAAAGTCAGCAAAAGTATCTGCAGTAAGAGTTTTTTCTATGTCAGTTCATTACATCATTGATGGTTATAATGTTTTAAAACAATTGCCAGATTTAGAGGGACGCCCTTTAAAAGAAGGACGCTGGGGATTAATTCGCTATTTTGAGATTTATCGTCCTCAAGGGAACATAAAAAATAAAGTTACCCTTGTCTTTGATGGTAAAAGCGATGTCCTTTTGCCCCCACAAAGAAAATTAAAAAAAATAAATATGGAAATAATCTTTAGTCAAGGTGAAACTGCAGACGATAAAATTGAAAAATTGGTCAGTCAAATATCCAATCCCAAGCAAGTTATTGTTGTCACTGACGACAGGGAATTAGGTGAAAAAGTAAAAATTCATGGTGTAAAATTGTTTAAGGTAAAAGAATTTGCTCAGAAAAAATTTCCCCAACCAGATAGGTTAAGTTTAAAAGCGAAAACTACTTTAACTATAGAGCAGGCGGAAAAAATAACCAAAGAATTAGAAGAACTCTGGCTAAAATCTAAGTCCAAAGAATGAATTCACTTGTTTTTTTCCTCTTTTTTTAGTAAAATTCATAAATAGAAGAAATGAAAGATAAAATCGCAATTTTACCAATTAAAGGAACGGTCATCTCTGAAACCGGGCTTTTTCTACCTTTCCCCATCCCAATAAAAATTTCTGGTGTTTCCTCGGAAGACATTCTTGGTTTCTTAGATGAAATTGAAAAAAATAAGAAGATAAAAGCAGTGATTTTGGAAATTGACTCTCCGGGTGGGACACCTTACCCCTGTAAAGAGATTGCCCAAAGAACAAAAAATTTTTCTAAACTAACCGTTGCCTGGATTAAAGAAGCGGCGACTTCCGGAGCTTACTGGATTGCTTCGGCATGTAAAAAAATTGTCGCTGACCATTTAAGTTTGATTGGTAGTATCGGGGTTACTTCTATTCGACCGGATTTCTCGGAAGCAATGAAAAAATTTGGAATTGATATTGATACCCTGGCTACAGGGGTTTATAAAACTTTGGGTATGCCTTTCCAAAAAACTACCCCTGAAGAAAAAGAAATTTTAAAACAGGAATTGGAAATAGTTTACCGATATTTCTTGAATGAAGTAGCAAAAAATCGTAATTTATCCGAAGAGACGGTTAAAGAAATCTCTACCGGTAAGATATATCTCGGCGAAGAAGCAAAAAAAATTGGTCTCATTGACCTTTTGGGTGGAAAAACCGAAGCATTGAAAATTGCTCAAGAAGAAACGAAACTCAAGACTTATCAGATTATTGACTATAACAAAAAAATTAGTCAACCTAAAGGACTTTTAGGTAGGTTGCTTCGTTAAAATGCAGAGCATAGGTAAATTTCCGCTGAAACTTAGAAATACTTATTTTCTTGCCTGCTGGCCAGGAATGGGCAATGTCGCTTTAAGGGCAGGAATTTATCTTAAGAACCAGCTGAAAGCCGAAGAATTAGCCGAATTGGAAACATTTGAAGTATTTCAACCGGCTGAAGTGGCAGTTGAACATGGTCTGGTAAAGATACCTGAACCACCGAGAAATAAATTCTATTTTTGGAAAAACCCATACGGGGGAAATGACCTGGTCATTTTTTTAAGCGAAGCACAACCCGAATTTAATAAAGGATATTTCTACGGAGAAAAGGTCATTAATTCCATACAGCATTTTAATATAAAAAGAGTATATACCTTTGCCGCTATGCCTCTACCAATTACCCATCTGGAAAAACCAAAAGTCTGGGGCGTGGCTACCGATCTACTTCTTCTTGAAGAATTAAAGAAATTCAATGTCCAGATAATGCCGGAAGGACATATCAGTGGATTGAATGGTTTACTTCTCGGTATTGCAAAACAAAAAAGAATCCCGGGTATATGTCTTTTAGGTGAATTGCCTTTATACACTATACAAATTGAAAATCCAAAAGCATCTCAGGCAGTATTAGAAATTTTCTGTGCAACGCTTAACCTAAAAATTGATTTCAGCGAACTTGAAAATTATGGGAAACGGTTAGAGCAGGAAATAGAAAAATTGTTTGACTACTTTTCTGTAGACATAAGCAAAACGAAAACTTTCTCCCCGGAAGATATCGAAAGGATACGGAAAACTATTGAAGAGTATACCAAAATACCGGAGTCAGCAAAACGAAAAATTGAAGAACTTTTAGAGCAGGCGAAAAAAGACCCTGCCAGAGTCACTGAACTAAAAACACTCCTTGACAAATGGGGTATTTTCAAAGAATACGAAGATAAATTCCTTGACCTGTTTAAAAAGAAAAAAGAACAACCACCGGATAGCCATTAAAGGTAATCACTCCTAATGTTTGAACCAGCCTATCTTAAGTTATACAAATCCAACAAACTAAATAAGCGTATTGAGCAACTTTATGCAATTCTGAAGAATTGTCATCTCTGTCCAAGAAAATGTGAGGTTGACCGGACAAAAAACGAGAAAGGTACCTGTCGGTCAGGTATTGATTTAATTGTTTCCAGCATCGGTCCACATTTCGGCGAAGAAGAACCCTTGGTTGGCAATGGTGGTTCAGGGACAATTTTCTTGACCAACTGCAACCTCAGATGCATCTACTGCCAGAACTACGAAATTAGTCATCTGGGGCGCGGAGGGATAATGTCTCCAAAAGAGGTAGCAAAAGGTATGCTTTATTTACAGAAGATTGGTTGCCATAACATAAATTTTGTCACCCCAACCCATTTTGTTCCTCAACTGGTAGAATCAATAAAAATTGCTTGTGAAACGGGACTAAGATTACCAATTGTCTTCAACTGTGGTGGTTATGAGTCACTGAAAACGATTAAACTTTTAGACGGAATCATTGACATCTATATGCCGGATATAAAATATGGTGAGAGTAGTGCTGCAGAAAAATATTCCAATGCGCCGGATTATTTTGAAAGATGTAAAGAAGGAGTAAAAGAAA
>CAZRHN010000036.1:1224-3496 GCA_964599925.1 uncultured bacterium | reverse complement strand
CCAGTTAAACACATACTTCTTCAAACAAAAAAAGAGTTACACGGCTGGTATCCAGGGAAAAGAGAATGCACTGCCGAAAGATTGCTCATAAATCCTTATAACGGTTGCGGGATTGGTTGTTTTTATTGTTACGCTCGTGCTTTACCCGGGTATTTTGAGATTTTCCATGAACAGGAGATAATCTTTGTTGCTGAAGATTTTGATAAGACTGTTGCTGAACAACTTGACTCTTTAAACGTTGCTACTTGCGGATACTTGAGTCCGGTTACCGACCCTTTCCAACCTTTAAATGAAAAGTATCATCTTTCAGAAAAAATTACTCAAGTTTTTATGGAAAGAAATATACCGATTGAGTTTATTACTAAAGCAAAAGTTCCTGACGAGGTAATCCGTTTAATCAAACAACAAAAACATTCTTTTGGACAGGTATCTATTCTCACTGTAAATGAAAAATTAAGAAAAATCTTTGCGCCGAACGGTGCAACCGTTGGTGAACTTTTTGGGAATTTAGAAAGAATGGCGAAAGAAAATATTTATACGGTCTGCCGGATTGACCCAATCTTTCCTTATCTCACCGATGACCGAAAGAATCTCAGGGAAATTGTTGAACGGGCAAAATCTTCCGGGGCAAGACATATCATTGCCAGCATCCTTGATTTACCAATAAAAATTACTGATGACATTTTGAATAAAATTAAAGAATATTTTGGTGCGGGAATGAAATGGGACTATCGCCAACTTTATACCGAAAGAATCGGCTACTTAAATACTAAAATTGGTTACCGCAAAAAGATATTTACATTCTTGCGTGAACTCTGTGATAAGAAAGGTTTAACTTTTGCTTTATGTATGGAGTATGAATTACTTCAGGCACGAGGCGATAGGCACGAGGCACGAGCGATTAAGGGGCTTAATAGTGAATTTATGTCTTCAACTAACTGTGAAGGGATGGATATACCGGTTTATATAAGGAAAAATGGTAAATTCCAACCAGCAACCGATTGCAAAGGAAACTGCCTAAACTGTTTCCAAGCAAAATGTGGAATTTTAGAATTAGCACTGGGGAAACAAAAAAAAGACTTCGGTAAACTCAGTCCTGAAGAAATGAAGGAAAACTGGCCCGATTTGCCCGGCTTTAAACTCAAAGACTATCGCCGCTGGTCCAAAGAAATAAAAGCACCAACTTTAAGGTTATAAAAATGAGGAGAGCAGTTGTTGAATTACCCTTACATTACGGGAAAATGCCCAAGTGGTTATTTGAAAAAATGACCCGCTTAGCACGAGAAATTGTACAGGTAATCATCTGGGAATATAACCCAGAAGAATTACTGCGTCGTCTTTCTGACCCTTTCTGGTTTCAGGCGCTCGGTTGTCTGCTTGGTTTTGATTGGCATTCTTCAGGTTTAACCACAACAGTTTGTGGTGCTTTAAAGGAGAGTATTAAAGGTTTAGAGAAAGACTTAAGTTTTTATGTCGCTGGTGGTAAAGGTAAGGTTGCCCGTAAAACCCCTCAAGAAATTGAAAACTATTCGCTAATCTCTAATTCGCTCAATCCGCTGCCTTTAATCTATGCCAGCAGAATGTCGGCTAAGGTTGACTCCACTGCTTTACAGGACGGTTACCAAATATATCACCATTGTTTCTTTTTTACTAATAAAGGTAAATGGGCGGTAGTCCAACAGGGAATGAACGAAAATACGCGTTATGCACGGCGATACCACTGGTTAAGTGAAGAAGTTAAAGATTATGTCAACGAACCCCATAAAGCAATCTGTGCTGAACATAAAGAAAGAATAGTCTTAAATTTAGTAGCTAAGGAAAGTGAAGAAACAAGAAAAATTTCTACCGAAATTGCCTGCCAGAAACCGGAAAAAATAATTAAAGACTTGAAAAAAATAGTTTACCCTCGCTCCTTAGAAAGGGGCGGGGTTTATTATCGTCTACCCGAAGAACATGAAATTTTTATCAAGGACATTAACCCGGAAAGACTAAGCAAAATTTTTCTTAAAACTTACGAAAGGCAACCTAAAAATTACGAATCTTTGCTCGGTTTAGAAGGGGTTGGACCAAAGACCATCCGTGCCCTTTCTTTAATTTCTGAACTTCTTTATGAGGCTAAACCTTCCTATAAAGACCCGGCAAGTTATTCTTTTGCTCACGGTGGTAAAGACGGACATCCTTATCCGGTGGACAAGAAAACCTACGAAAATTCAATCAATTTTTTGAAAGAAGCAATTGAAAAAGCAAAACTTGGTGACCGCGATAAACTTGA
>CAZRHN010000036.1:0-1124 GCA_964599925.1 uncultured bacterium | reverse complement strand
ATGAAAACTTTAACTGAGTATCTCTGGTTTAACACCAAGAAAAAGAAAGAATTCATTAACATCACTGATGAAGTGCAAAAAGTGGTGAACAAAAGCGGAGTAAAAGAAGGTTTTGTTTTAGTCAGTGCTATGCATATTACCGCCGGTGTTTTCGTTAATGATGAGGAAGACGGGATTAAGAACGACCTGATGCAATGGGCAGAAGGATTAGCACCTTACCGCAGTGACTATCAGCATCATCATACCGGTGAAACTAATGCGGATGCACATTTGAAAAGTATCCTCTTTCACCATCAGGTTGTAGTTCCCGTGACTAACGGTAAACTTGATTTCGGTCCCTGGCAACAAATATTTTATGCTGAATTTGATGGTCAAAGAAGAAAACGGGTAATCATCAAAGTTCTTGGTGAATAACAAAATGGACGAATTCTATATCCAATGGCATATCACTAATCTCTGCAACTTACGCTGTCGGCATTGTTATCAAGAATATTTTAATTCTGACGAAGACCTTCCCTGGCTAAAATTGAAAACAATTTATGAAAATATTCTCTCCACTGCACAGGAGTGGAATAAAAAAATGCATATTACCATAACCGGTGGTGAGCCGTTACTGAAAAAAGAAACTTTTCTTCTTCTTGATTATCTTGATTTAAAGGATGAAATCAGTGAACTTTCCCTGATTACCAATGGGTTTTTTCTCAATGAAGAAATTTGCCAGCGACTGGACGATTCTCCAAAATTAAAAAAAATTAAAATCTCACTTGATGGTGCAAGTGAGAAAACAAACGATTTTATCCGTGGCAGAGGGACATTTAATAAAGTAATGAAAGCAATTGAAACAGTAAAAAAATTTAGTAATTTTCAAATAATTTTAATGTTTACGGCAATGAAAAGTAATCTTAAAGAAATTGAAGATACCTTTGAACTCTGTAAAGATTTCAATTTGGAGGGACTAATGGTAGAAAGATTTATCCCGCTCGGACAGGGAATTTCTATTGAAGAACAAATTCTGGATAAAGATGAATGGAAAAATTTAACCAACGCTTTACTGGAACTTTGCCAAATCAACTCTCCACTAAATGAACTTTTACCTTATCGTGCTTTTCAGATAAAATTTAATC
>CAZRHN010000035.1:7645-9080 GCA_964599925.1 uncultured bacterium | reverse complement strand
TTTTGTGAAATTACTTAGGAGGAGAATAGTATGGTAAAAATGTATTATGAAAAAGATGCGGACTTAGGGTTATTAAAGGACAAAACAATTGCAATTATTGGTTATGGTATTCAAGGTCGCGGGCAGGCATTATGTTTACGGGATTCCGCCTGTCAGGTTGTCGTTTCCGAATTGGAAGGCACAGCAAATTTTGAACAGGCAAAAAATGATGGTTTTAATCCACTCCCGGCAAAAGATGCCTGCGCACAAGCGGAGATTATCCAGATCTTGACTCAAGACCATGTGCAAGCAAAGGTTTATCAGGAAGCAGTTAAACCGAATCTAAAAAAAGGTAAAGGTTTATGTTTCTCGCACGGTTTTAATATCCGTTTTAAACAAATTAAACCACCAAAAAATGTTGATGTTTTTATGGTTGCGCCGAAAGGTCCCGGTGCTTTAGTAAGAAAAATGTACGAAGAAGGGAAAGGGGTGCCTTGTTTAATTGCTGTTCATCAAGATGCTACCGGTAAAGCTAAAGAGTTGGCTCTTGCTTATGCGAAAGCAATTGGTGGAACAAGAGCAGGAGTTATTGAGACCACTTTCGCTGAAGAAACCGAGACCGACCTTTTTGGAGAACAAACCGTGCTCTGCGGTGGAGTGAGTGAATTGATTCGTGCTGGGTTTGATACCTTAGTTGAGGCGGGTTATCAACCGGAGATTGCCTATTTTGAAGTTTTACACGAATTGAAACTAATCACTGATTTAATTCAAGAAGTTGGTATTTCCGGGATGCGCCGTCGTGTCTCTAATACCGCTTGTTACGGGGATTTAACTCGTGGGAAAAGAGTGATTACTCAAAAAACACGTAAGGAAATGAAAAAAATTTTGAAAGAAATTATCTCCGGTAAATTTGCCCGAGAATGGATTAAGGAGAACGAAGAAGGTAGACCGAATTTCAATAGGTTACTCAAAGAAGCAGACGAGCATCTGATAGAAAAGGTAGGTAAGGACTTACGGGCAATGATGCCCTGGCTCAAAAGATAGTGATTGGTTGATGGTTGATAGTTGATAGTTTAAAATTGGCAAAAGTTTCATAAGAAAGATGCGGACACCAGTTGTAAAAGAAGGATGGTCACTGATAAAGTTATTTTTGATTTTTACAATTGCCGGATATATTTTAGGTAAATTTTCTAAAATTTTTTATCTCTTTGCTCTTTGCTCTTTGCTCTTTGCTTTGTTTTCAGTATATTTTTTTCGTGACCCGGAAAGGGTAATTGCCAGAGACGAAAATCTTATCCTTTCCCCGGCTGACGGTAAAATTATGCAAGTTAGTACAACTGGCGACTGGAAAGTAATAAAAATTTTTATGTCTCCTTTTGATGTGCATATTCAACGCGCACCACTTGATGGTAGAGTGGTAAATACTGAATATAAAAAAGGTAAATTTCTTCCTGCG
>CAZRHN010000035.1:0-7545 GCA_964599925.1 uncultured bacterium | reverse complement strand
TCTGCGGTAATCCGCGTGGTGGTGAAGCAGGTGGCCGGAGTCTTTGCCCGGCGAATAGTTTGCTGGACTAAAATTGGTGATTATTTAACCCAAGGAGAAAAAATTGGAATGATTATGTTTGGTTCACAGGTTGACCTTTATTTACCGAAAAATGTTGATTTAAGAGTAAAAGTTGACAACAGAGTTAAAGCCGGATTAACCGTTCTTGGGACACTAATATGCACGAATGATGGAGAATAATTCGCGAATATTCACGAATGATAATTCGTGTCAATTCGTGTATAAATTTGTGTCCATTCGTATATATGAAATTTAGAATTTATCTTTTACCCTCATTATGCACTCTTGGTAATTTAGGTTTTGGACTTTATTCGTTAATTTGCACATTTAATTATCGGTTTAGTTCTGCCTCTTGGGCGGTGCTTATTGCGGTTGGTTTAGATAGTATTGATGGACAGATTGCAAGGTTGACTAAATCAACCTCACCTTTTGGAGTTGAATTTGATTCTTTTGCTGACTTGATTTCTTTTGGTCTTGCCCCAGCAATATTGATGCATCAGTTAGTTTTGCACAATTACGGTCGTTTAGGTTTCATTGTTGCTTTATTTTTTATTATTGCTGGTGCCTTTCGTTTAGCCCGCTTTAATCTCAAAAGTTTGGGAGGGTCCACCCTGAAGATTCACCCTGAAGGGAAAGAGATAGACTATTTTATTGGACTGCCGATATCGGCAGCGGGGGGTATTTTAGTTTCCTTGGTTATTCTTTACGAAATGGTTGAAGAAGAAATTACGGCTAAAACTATACCTTTAATAATGAAAAATGTTCCTTTTATGTTTAGAGTTATCCCTTTACTAATGTTTATTCTTTCCCTCTTAATGATTTCCCGAATTCGTTATACAAAATTTTTTAAACTTAAACTTATGCGCCCCAAGTCATATCGTTTTTTACCCGTAATTATTGGGGTTTTACTTTTGATTTATGCTTATCCTCAGAATATGATTTTTATAATTTTTTTAGGTTATATTTTATCTGGTTTAGGTGAATATTTTTGGCGGACCTACCGGTTGAGAAAAAAATGATGAGAATAGAAAATCAGGAGAGGAGATAATTTCTCTATGGAAAAAGAAAGAATTTTTATTTTTGATACAACTTTGCGCGACGGTGAGCAATCGCCTGGAGCAAGTCTTAATCCAAAACAAAAACTGGAAATTGCTCAACAATTGACAAATTTAGGAGTAGACATAATTGAAGCCGGTTTTCCAGTATCTAGCCCGGGTGATTTTACTGCAGTAAAACTTATTGCCAAGGAAATCAAAGGTCCAGAAATTTGTGGATTGGCACGCACATTAAAAAAGGACATTGATGCCTGCTGGGAAGCAATTAAATCGGCAGAAAATCCAAGGATACATACTTTTATTGCTACTTCCGATATTCATTTGGAAAAGAAATTGAAAAAAACACGCGGCGAGGTATTGAAATTAGCTGAGGAAGCAGTTAAATACGCAAAAAAATTTACTCCCAATGTAGAATTTTCTGCCGAAGATGCGGTAAGAAGCGATTTTGATTATCTCTCTCAAGTTGTTGATAAAGCGATTAAAGCCGGAGCAACAACAATCAATATCCCGGATACAGTTGGTTATGCTTTACCAATGGAATTTGGTGAATTAATCCATCGTCTTCGGGAGAAAGTTCCCCGATTAGATAAAGTTATACTCAGCGTTCATTGCCATAACGATTTAGGGTTAGCGGTAGCAAATAGCCTCAGCGCAATACTTAATGGAGCGAGACAGGTTGAGTGTACAATCAATGGTTTAGGGGAGCGTGCCGGTAACGCTGCACTTGAAGAAATTGTAATGTCCCTTAAAACAAGGAAAGATTTTTTTGGTTTTGTCACCGGGATTAAGAGTAAAGAAATTTATAAAACAAGCCGTCTGGTATCCACGTTGACCGGGATTATGGTACAACCAAATAAAGCGATAGTCGGAGCAAATGCTTTTGCTCACGAAGCAGGAATTCATCAGGACGGGATTTTAAAATCGTGGATGACTTACGAGATTATGACCCCTTGGTCAGTTGGTATTCCCGAAAGTAAATTAGTTTTAGGTAAACATTCGGGTCGGCACGCGCTCAGGAAAAGACTAAATGATTTAAGGTGCACAGTTACGGAAGAAGAATTAGATAAAATATTTGTCCGTTTTAAAGAACTGGCTGACCGTAAGAAATATGTTTTTGATGAAGACTTATTGGCCATAGTTGAAGAAGAGACTACCGTGCGACCACAATTCTTTATCTTGGAATACCTACATACCACCGCTGGTTCAGGGACTGTGCCTACCGCAACCGTAAGGATAAAAAAGGAGGGGCATATTTTCCAGGAGGCCGCTTGTGGTGATGGTCCGGTTGACGCATGTTATAAAGCGATTGATAAAATTGTCGGGATCAAAGCGCAACTTTTAGATTATTCATTACGTGCTTTATCCTCAGGGAAAGACGCTCTCGGTGAAGTGACCGTTAAAATTGGCTATAAAAAGGATGTTATTTTCGGTCGGGGGCGCTCAACCGATATTATTGAAGCCAGCGCTAAGGCGTATCTTGACGGGTTAAACAAAATCGTTGCTTTACCCAAAAAGAAACGCTTAATCCCCGAGAGAGTGTAAACTAAAGTCATCTTTGATTACGACGATAAAGACACCGATTACGGCGATAAAAAAGGAGTAGAGCCTTCCCGCCTGCCGGCGAGGCAGGTAGGCTCTTTTAAGAAGCTAAAGCTTCTATTCCATAATAGTAAATCGCTATAATCGTTTTTAATAATCGCTGTAATCAAGATGTTTGAGTGGAAGATGACCATTAGTGAAAAAATTTTAGCTGAACATTGCGGAAGGAAAGAAGTTAAACCGGGCGAATTTATTGAGGCAAAAATTGACCTTGCTTTAGGAAATGATATTACCGCTCCTTTAGCGGTAAAAGAATTTTATCAAATTGGTGGAGAAAAAGTTTTTGCTCCAGAAAGAGTAGTTTTTGTTTTAGACCATTTTACACCGAATAAGGATATTCTCTCTGCGGAAAATTGTAAATATCTCCGTCAATTTGCCCGGGGGCAGAAAATAAACTTATTTGCTGATGGTTCTGTAGGCATTGAACATGCCTTACTCCCTGAAGAAGGATTAATTCATCCGGGAGACCTGATTATCGGGGCAGATTCACACACCTGTACTTATGGAGCATTGGGCGCCTTTGCTTGCGGTGTTGGCTCAACTGATTTAGCGGCAGTAATGCTCACTGGTGAACTCTGGTTTCGTATCCCGGAGACAATAAAAGTAATTTATTCTGGTAAACTGCAACCTTGGGTATGTGGAAAAGATTTAATTCTTTATACCTTGGGTAAACTTGGTGTAGATGGTGCAAATTACTGTGCTTTGGAATTTAGCGGTGAGGTAATTAAAAATCTTCCCCAAAATGAACGGTTTACCATTTGCAATATGGCTGTAGAAACAGGAGCAAAAAATGGAATCATTGAACCTGACGAAATAACTTTTGACTATCTCAAAAAATTACAAATTACAAATTATCCATCCTCCGTCCCCCCTGCTTCGCTTTGCGAAGCAAAGCGGGGGGGACTGCGGAGGACGGGCAAATTACAAACTACAAACCTGAAGAGTGATAAAGATGCGGTATACAAAAATATTATTGAAATTGACTGTTCGCAAATTGAGCCACAGGTTGCTTATCCCCCTTTACCAGCAAATGTTCGCCCCGTTACCAAGACTTCTAACGGGGTAAAACTTGACCAGGTAGTGATTGGTTCCTGCACCAATGGTTGGCTTGAAGATTTAAGAATTGCCGCAAAAATTCTCTCCGGAAGGAAAGTCCATCCCGGTTTGCGGTTAATCGTTATTCCGGCGACACCGCGGATATATCTTCAGGCTCTGAAAGAAGGATTAATTGAAGTCTTTCTTAGCGCAGGGGCAATAGTCGGTCCGCCTACCTGTGGTCCTTGTTTAGGTGGACATTTGGGTATTCTTGCCGCAGGGGAAAGCTGTCTTTCTACAACTAATCGTAATTTTCGTGGGCGAATGGGACATCTGGAAAGTGAAGTATACCTTGCTTCCCCGGCGGTGGCGGCAGCAAGTGCAGTCTTAGGACGGATTGCTCATCCAGATGAAGTAACCAAAATTTAAAATTTAAAATTAAAAATTAAAAATGGTTATCAAGGGTAAAGTACATAAATACGGAGACAATGTTAATACTGATGAAATCCTTCCGGCGAGATATTTGAGTCTTAGAGAAGCAAAAGAATTAGCCAAGCATTGTTTGGAAGGAATTGACCCGGAATTTACAAAAAAAATTTCTCCGGGCGATATCTTAGTTGTCGGAAAGAATTTTGGTTGCGGTTCAAGTCGTGAACAAGCGCCATTAGCCCTGAAAACTTGCGGGCTGTCTCTAATTATTGCTCAATCATTCGCGCGGATATTTTATCGTAATGCAATTAACATTGGTTTACCAATTTTAATAGTTAAAGAAAAGATTGAAAATGTTTCTTCCGGTAATGAATTGGAAGTCAACTTAAATACCGGGGAAATTCGTAATCTTACCCGCAAAGAAACCTATCAGGCAGAAAAATTCCCTTCTTTTATGCAAGAGATAATTTCTGCTGGAGGACTATTGAACTATGTTCAGGGGAAGAAGAGTGCCACGTATCCCAGATGAAGGGATAAAAATAAAAATATACACTGAAGATAGGAAACTTTACCTCGGGGAGGGGCGGCTATCAGACATTTCTATTCATGGGCTTTGTTTTAAAAGCGAAAAGACTTTTAACCTTAATGAGAAACTAATCCTTGAATTTAGTCTCGAGCGAAAATTTGAATTTCTTCCTTTAGGTAAAATTGTCTGGGTAAGAAAAGAGAAAGAAGGACACCTTTACGGAATTGAGTTCATCCGTATTGACCCGAGTGAAAAAGGAAAATTAGGTAAATATGTATCGTGCATAAAAGTTTAGAGAAGAAAATAAAAAAGTGAGGCAGTTGTTTAAATAGCCAAAGTCAAACCTTGAAATTATGTTTCAGGAAAGAAGAAGCGCACCGCGTGCTCCCGCGGGCATAGAAATTGAAATTTATCGCCCTTCGGAAAAAATTTATCTTGGTAAAGGAAAACTTTTAAATATTTCCAGTGGCGGACTTAATTTTTTAAGTGAAGAGATATTTTTCCTCGGGACACATCTTCTTCTTAAATTTATACTCTGGGAAAAATTTCTCATTTTGCTCAGCGGTGAAGTTATCTGGACAAGGAGAGAAGAGAAACTCCATCGTTACGGGATAAAATTTATCCAGGCAGAAATTTTAGAAAAAGAGCGCATCCGCAAGTATGTACATACGGAATTAAGTAAAGAAAAATATATACTTTAGCAGCCCCTCGCAAAATTCGTTCAGGGCTGTCAGGTAAAAGGAGATAGTAAATTTGAAAAAAAATTATCGGATTGGAGTAATTCCTGGCGACGGAGTGGGCCCGGAAGTTATCCGTGAAGGGATAAAAGTTTTAAAAGCGGTAGGTGAAAAATCAAAAATAAAATTTGAATTTGTTAATTATGATTTTGGCGGGGAAAGGTATCTTAAGACCGGTGAAATTTTACCTGATTCCGCAATTGAAGAATTTAAGAAACTTAATGTTTTATATCTTGGTGCAGTTGGACATCCACAAGTTAAACCGGGAGTTTTGGAAAAAGACCTACTCCTCAAGATTCGTTTTTCTTTAGACGAGTATATTAATTTACGTCCGGTGGTTCTTTATCCAGGTGTGGAGACACCGTTAAAGAATAAAAAACCTGAAGATATAAATTTTGTAGTAGTTCGAGAGAATACCGAAGGGCTATATTGTGGTATAGGCGGATTTTTCAAAAAGGGAACTCAGGATGAGATTGCTTTTCAGGAAGAGGTGAATACTTATAAAGGTGTAGAACGCTGTATCAGTTATGCTTTTGAATATACAAAGAAAAGGTCTATCTCAAGCGGGAAGAAACGTTTAACTCTGGTAGATAAAGCAAATGTTTTAACTTACGGACATGACCTCTGGCAAAGAGTATTTTATTCCCTCGGTGAAAAATACCCCGAGATTGAAAAAGAGCATCAATATGTTGATGCCTGTTGTATGTGGATAGTCAAAAATCCTGAACATTACGATGTGATTGTTACTAACAATATGTTTGGTGATATTATTACTGATTTGGGGGCAGTTATCCAGGGTGGCTTAGGAATTGCTGCCGGAGCAAATATTAATCCCAATGGGGTAAGTATGTTTGAACCAATTCATGGTTCAGCACCGAAATATGCGGGCAAAAATTGCGTTAACCCACTGGCAACAATTACCGCTGGTATATTAATGTTGGAAGTTTTAGGTGAAACTGAAGCAAAAAAATTGATTGAAGAGGCAATTCGTAAAGTTTTACTCAGCGGTAAAATTAAATCTATGGAAGCAGGGAAAATGGGTTTAACTACCAGTGAAGTCGGGGACTTAATTGTTGATTACCTATAAATCTGGAATCAAAAAAATGAAAGAATACAACATTGCTGTAGTAGGAGCAACTGGCGCAGTAGGACAAGAAATGGTGCGTTTACTGGAATTACGCAATTTCCCTGTGAAAAATCTATTTCTTTTTGCTTCAGCGCGTTCCGAAGGTAGAAAATTACATTTTAATGGTGAAGATATTGAAGTAAAGGAATTATCTCACTCTTCGCTCCTTGCTCTTTGCTCTTCGCTGAATTTAGCTCTTTTCTCAGCCGGGGCAACAATTTCCAGAGAATACGCACCGCTTTTGGCAGAAAATAGAGTATATGTTATTGACAATTCCAGTGCCTGGCGCATGGACCCAAAGGTGCCATTAGTGGTGCCAGAGGTTAATCCTCATACGTTGCGTCAGGGTAGTTATCTTATTGCTAATCCCAACTGTTCAACAATACAAATGGTCGTGGTTCTGAAACCTTTACATGATTACGCTAAGATTAAACGGGTGGTGGTTTCTACTTATCAATCCGTTTCCGGTGCCGGGACACGAGCGATGGAGGAATTAAGAATCCAGGCGGAAGCATATTTGTCCGGTCGTCCTTTTCCAAAAGGAGAAAAGTTTGTTTATCCAATTGCCTTCAATTTAATTCCCCAGATTGATGTTTTTCTGGATAATGGTTACACAAAAGAAGAAATGAAAATGGTTAACGAAACAAAAAAGATTCTTGAAGACGAAAATATAAAAATTAGTGCTACCTGTGTAAGGGTGCCTGTTTTCCGTTGCCATTCAGAAGTGGTGTGGATTGAGACAGAAAAAAAACTTACCCCGGAGGAGGCACGGGAAATTTTATCCCGGGTGCCGGGAGTAATGGTAATTGATGAACCAAATAAACAAAGTTATCCTTTACCTTTAGAGGCAAGGGAGAAAGATGTTACCTATGTAGGGAGAATCCGTAAAGATTTATCGGTAGATAATGGACTCTGTCTCTGGGTTGTTGCGGATAATTTATGGAAAGGCGCAGCTTTAAACGCTGTGCAAATTGCTGA
>CAZRHN010000034.1:0-9179 GCA_964599925.1 uncultured bacterium | reverse complement strand
AATTTCTCCCGTATAGACAATCTTGGGTGAATTTTCTAAATAAACTTCGTCAATTTGATTATTTTTAATCTGGTAATAGACTTTTAAAGTTTCCCCACTTTGGGTCAAAACTTCTACTGGTGGTGAAACCAAATTTTTTAATCCAGCAATAATTGCACTTGCTACCACACCAGTCCCGCAGGACAATGTTTCTCCTTCTACACCGCGTTCATAAGTACGGATTGAAATAGCACTTCTATTTTTTATTTTCGCAAAATTAACATTTGTCCCCGCTGGTTGAAAAAAATTATGGTAACGAATTTTTTTTCCTAAATTATTAACATTAATTTTATTGATTTCCTGAACAAAATTGACTGTATGTGGCACGCCGGTATCAATAAAAGAAAAAAGATATTTTTTTCCATCTATATCTAAAGAAAAATCTAAATTTAATCTTTCCGGGTTAGGCATTTTTAGTTTTACTTTCCCCTCCTCTACAGTCGCCGAAATAATTCCACTTTTTGTAAGAAAATTCATCTTTGCCGGAGCAATTTTTTTCTGGTAAGCAAATAAAGCCAAACAACTCGCACCATTACCGCAAAAATTTGCCTCGGAACCGTCAGCATTGAAATAACGCATCTGGAAATCATATCCTGGCTTATTCCCAAGAATCAATAAACCATCGGCACCGATAGAAATCTTACGCTGGCAAAGTTTAGAAGCTAACTGCGGAAATTTACCTGAATAAATATTTTTCCGGTTATCAAGAACAATAAAATCGTTACCGCCAGCCTGCATTTTAACAAAATGAATTAACTTAGTTGATAAGTTCATAAGTTTCCGCCTGAGGCGGATCCGCCTTTGGCGGAGATAATTTAGTTAGGTGGTCTTTTCTCTACGGATTAAATCAGCATAAGACTCTCGTTTATGGATAATCTCCCAATTTTCACCGTCAACCAGAACTTCCGCTACCCGGGGACGGGAATTGTAGGTTGAAGACATTGAGAATCCGTACGCACCGACACAGAGCACCGCTAAAAGTTCGTCCGGTTTACAGGCCGGCAAAATCCGTCCTTGAGCAAAATAGTCTGCAGATTCACAGATTGGACCAACAACATCAGCAATTATTTTCTTTCCGTCTTTTTTCTTTATCGGTAATATCTCATGGTAGGCATCGTAAAGCAGCGGACGAATAAGTTCAGTCATCCCGGCATCAACAATAATAAATTTCTTTTTCCCGCTATCCTTAAAATAAAGTACTTTAGTAACGAGAATCCCTGCATTTCCAACAATATATCTGCCCGGTTCAAGAAGCAGAATATAATTTTTATCTTTAAGCAGGGATAAGTATCCTCGGGCTAATTCTTTTGGTGTGGGCGGTTTTTCGTCCTTATAACGTATACCTAAACCACCGCCAAGATTAAGATAGCGAATTTTTACTCCCCGCTTTTCAAGTTTTTTTGCTAAACCAAGCAAACAACTCAAGCCTTTCAAGAAAGGGGTCAAAACGGTAATCTGTGAACCAATGTGAATATGTAAACCTAAAAGTTCAAGATTCTTTGATTGACATGCTTGTTCGCAGGCGGAGAGAACTTGTCCTAAGGGGATACCAAATTTATTCTCCCTCTTTCCGGTAGTAGTATATCTATGTGTATGGGGGTCAATTCCCGGATTAACCCGGATGGCAATCGGTGCACATTTTTTCATTTTCTGAGCAATTTGTCCAATCAGTTTCAATTCGGCAAAAGATTCAACATTGAACATTAAAATATCTTTTTTTAGGGCTAATTTTATTTCCTCAGCAGTCTTACCTACACCAGCGTAAACAATCTTCTTGGCCGGGAAACCAGATTTTAATGCCCGATAAAGTTCTCCACCGGAGACAATATCCACCCCTGCGTCTCGTTGGGCTAAGATTCTTCCAATGGCAATATTAGAATTAGCCTTCAGCGCATAGCAAATCAAATGAGGGTGAGAAGCAAAAGCAGAATTATATTCAAAGTAGTTTTTTTCAATTTGTTTTCTACTGTAAAGATAGAAAGGTGTCTTAATTTCTTTTGCAATCTCCCTGATTTTAACCTCTTCTACATAAAGTTCGTTGTTTCTATAGAAAAAAGTGTTCATTTTTGCAATTTATCTATGAGTTTGTTAATATAATCATTCATAAACTTGCTTGCTGATTTCTCTTCCGCTTTCTTCGCTGAAATTAAAGCCGATTCCTTATCTCCTTTTTGGTAAAAAATCAATCCTTGTAAAAAATAAGCAAGGCTACTCTCTGGATTAATTTTTAATGCTTGTTTAGTTTCTTCCATAGCTTGGGCAAATTCACCTCGTTTAAAATAAAGTATTGCTCGTTCAAGATAAACAGAAAAATATTTAGGGTCAAATTTTAAGACCTGCTTATACGCTTCCAGGGCTTCATCGTAAAGTTTACTCCGAAAATATAGCCGACCCAATTGATAGTAATGTTCCTTTTCCGGAACGATACTAATCGCTTTTTGTAAATAACTAATTGCTTTTTTGTTTTCACCCATTTGTTTATAACATATTGCTAAACGTAAATAATTTTTTACTTCCTCTGGATTTAAATTCATACTCCGTTCATAATTTTTAATTGCTTGACTGTAAATCCCTTCTCGGAAGAAAAGTTCACCAAGATAAAGGTAGACTTGAGGATTATCTTTTTTTAGGATAATTACTTTTTGGAAACAGTTTTTTGCTTCTTCAATTAGGTCAATTTCATTGTATACTTCACCCAAGGAAAACCAGATTTGCCAATCTTGAGAATTATTTTCTAATGCCTTTTGATATAGGTCAATTGCTTCTTTATATTTACCTGCGGAAACTAATTTTTTTCCTTCAAGCAGGTAAATTTTTTCTTCCTTGGCAAAACTTAGAGAAAAAAGAAAAAAGATAGCCAGGATTGTGCTTTTTTTCATTGTAAGAAAAGACGTGTATAGGTTTGCTCCATAATTAAATCTTTAATTTGAGGAAGAATTTTCCGGGTGGCAGTTATACCGGCATCGATACATTCCCGTGCACGCCAGAGTTCAATTGCGGTAACATCTTTTACTTGTGGATGGATAACCAAATTTGCTTTTTTCAATTGTTCCTGAATTAACACTTCACCCTGGATATAAATTGCTTGATTTAAGGTAAGTAAAACATTAGCTGTAGAATATTGAGTAAAATCCGCTCCTACACTAACTGCAATAATAATATCCGCACCTAAAATTTTTGCAACTTCAACTGGTAAATTATCAACCAGCCCGCCATCAACTAAATAGCGTTGCCGATATTCCACTGGTTGAAAAACACCGGGGATAGTTGCCGAAGCACGTACTGCGGGAGCAACTAATCCTTCACGGAAAATAATTTTTTCGCCTGTTTTTAAATCAGTGGCAACACAGGCAAACGGTATTTTCAACTCATCAAATCGTTTATTTCCGATTTGTAGAGCAACGTATTTTTCCATTTTTTCTGTAGAAAGCAATTTTTCTGCAACCAAGAGTTTAACCACTGCTTCGGCTGAAAGATTAGTAATTTTTTCCCAGCCAATATCTTCTATTAAACGTTCCAATTTTTCCACTGAAACTCCAGCCGCATATAAACCACCAATAAGTGCGCCAACGCTTGTCCCAGCAATTATATCAATGGGGATATTCTCTTCTCTTAAAATTTTTAATACGCCAATATGGGCTAATCCCCGTGCGCCGCCACCGCCCAAAACCAATCCAATCCGTGGTCTTTGCGGTGGGGTAAGAATATTTACTTCATTCCAGAGATACTCCTTGAAAATTTCTTCTTCATTTATTGCGGAAAGTGGTAAACAAAAAAGAACTACAAAAAAGGTAACAAATATTATTCGTATTATTCGCTTAAATTCGCAGAAGTAATTAGGGTAAATTCGCGTTTTCATCTTTCAATTAAACTTTTCCCCATCGCTTTTTCTAACTTCGCTTGGGAAATTAGATATTCAGAGATTGCTTCTAAAGAACGTTCTTTTGCTAAAAGATACCTCTCAAAGGCAGTAAGAAGTTGCTCTGCTTTAATTTCCTTAGTTGACCATTTTGCTTTCAAAATTTCAAGAAACTTTTCTTCCTCTTTTTCTTCTTTAGACCGATACTCCCATTCTTTTTGCCAGAAAATAAATCCGTTATACGCCTGCCGGACTTCCAAATTGATCAGGTCTTCCCATTCCGTCTTTTTTAATTTACTCTGCTCAGCTTGAATTTGCCGTTGTCTTATTCTTGACCAACCAGCCCAACCATCAAAAAGGGGTAGACTTACACCGAGGGTTGCTGACCAATTTTTCTCCGGAGAAGGAAAAATTTTTCCGACGAAAAAATAATTAATTCCTAAACTTATTGCAGGATAACGTTCGGCTAAAGCAAGATTTACTGCTAAAAGGTCAATTTCTTCTTCTACTCGGGTCAGTTTTAGTTCTGGACGATATTGATAAGCCCAGGCAAGACATTTCTCCAGATTTATTTCCTGTGCTGAAGTTTTCAGTTCACCCTGCAAAGTAACTTCAGTGTTAAGTTCTATCCCCAGTGTATTGAGAACTTGTAGTTTTGCTTCTTTAAACTCGTATTCACTGCTATTGAAACTGCTTCTTAGCCGATTACGATAAGAAGAAGTTTTCCTTTCTTCCTCAATCGGTATATTTTGTTTACTTACCTGCAAATAAATTTGTTCAGCAAAATTTAAACCATCCCCATAAAGGCACATCTTTTCTCTTACTCGTAAATAATCATAAAACGCTTTTTTTGTTTGGAAAATAACTTCTTTTTTTGTTCGTTCAAGTTGAATTTCTGCCTTTTTCAAATTCATTTCGGCTAATTTTTTCGCATTGATAACCCGCCCACCAGAGTAAAGATGTTGAGTAAGAGAAAACCGGGTAATAAAATAATCTTCAGTCTTCCCCAAAGTTGGAGGTAAAAAAGCGTACTCATAAGGAATGCCTTCTCCTTCTACACTGTAACGAAAATAGTTAGAACCGAAATCTAAATGGGGATAAAGAAAAGCATTGGTTTCAACAATCCGTTGTTGAGCAATTTCATATTCTTTTTTAAGCGAGAGAAGGGATTCATTATTCAATAAAGCAAGATGTAAACATTCTTCCAAATCAAGAGTCCGTTCCACCTTTGGTTGCTCACCATAAAGAGTAGAAATAATAAATAGTAGAAAGTAACAAATAGCAAATAATTTTTTCATTTCTTTTTCTGTCTTAAAGCCACTACCCGCAACGGTAAACCAAAGAGTTTAATAAATCCTTCCGCATCTTTTGCATCAAAAATTTTCCCCTTTTCAAAAGTGGCTAATTCCGGCCAATAGAGAGAATAGGGTGACCAGCGTCCAATGACTTGACAGTTACCTTTATAAAGTTTTAGTTTTATTCTTCCCGTGACCCTCCTCTGGGTAAGATTGATAAAAGCATCAAATGCTTCTTTAAGTGGTGAGTACCAGAGACCAGAATATACTAATTCCGCATAACGCAAGGCGACAAGTTGTTTATAATGCAAAGTTTCCCGGTCTAAAGTTAAAGATTCAAGTTCCTGATGGGCGAGATGAAGAACAGTTAGTCCTGGTGATTCGTAAACACCGCGTGATTTTATTCCGGTAATTCTATTTTCAACAAGGTCAACCCGTCCGATACCATTTCTACCGGCAAGGAAATTCAATTTTTTTATTAAGGTAACCCCATCGTATCTTTTACCATTAATTTTTTTTGGTATTCCTTGTTCAAAATAGATTTCTAAATAAGTAGGTTTATCCAGTGCTTCTTCAGAAGAAATGGTTAATTTGAACATTTTTTCTTCTGGCACAAATTGTAAATCTTCTAAATTACTCCCTTCAAAACTTGTATGTCCTAAATTCTGGTCAATTGAATAAGGTTCCCCCTGAACAAAAGAGCCTGGCAGATTATGTTTTTTAGCGTAAGCAATCTCTTCTCTCCGTGATTTTATTTCCCATTCTCGCCAGGGAGCAAGAATTTTCACCCCGGGGATTAAAACCTGAAAAGCGAGTTCAAACCTTACCTGGTCATTACCTTTACCCGTAGCGCCATGAGCAACCGCATCGGCTTTCTCTTTTTTAACAATTTCAGCAATTTTTTTTGCAATCAAAGGACGGGCTAACGCTGTGGCTAACAAATATCTCCCTTCATAAATAGCGTTTGCTTTTAATGCCGGCCAGAGATATTCTTCAATAAACTCTTTTTTTGCATCAATAAAATAAAATTTATCCGCACCACTTTTTAACGCTCTCTCTTGAAGATTTTTTAAATTATCTCCTTGTCCAACATTAACTGTGCAAGCAACTACTGAACAACGATATTTTTCTTTTAGCCAATGTAAAATTACCGAAGTATCCAACCCACCTGAATAAGCAAGAACAATTTTTTTTATTTTTTCCATTTCTGACCTCCGCCACTCTGACCTTCAGGTATAATTCTCAATGGAGAAATTTTATTCTAATTAAGTCAAGTAACATTTTCAAACTGTCAAAAAAAGGGTGGACACGGGAAGCGGGTGAATCTATCCAGCGTACCGGCACTTCTTTAATGGAGTAATTATTCTTTTTTGCTAAATAAAGAATTTCCACATCAAAAGCAAAACGGTTGATTTTACTAAGAGAAAAAATTTTTTTTGTTACTTCTTTCTTAAATAATTTAAAACCGCATTGGGTATCAAGAAAATCTGGCAAACACCATAACTTTACTAATTTGTTAAAAATTTTACCCATCATTTCTCGATATAAAGGCTGATGGACCAGAATTTTTGATTCTTTTAAACTTCGTGAAGCAATCGCAATGTCATACCCTCTTTGGAGCCAATAAAAAAGTTTTTCTAATTCTTCAATTGGTGTTGACAAATCGGCATCGCTAAAAAGTAAATAGCTCCCTTCTGCTGAAAGCATTCCTTTTTTCACGCTATATCCCTTACCCGAATTGATTTCGTTAAGAAGAAGTTTTATTTTCTCATTTTCTCTACTTAATTTTTTAACTATTTCCACTGTTTTATCTTCACTATCATCATCAACAATAATAATTTCGTAATCAGCACCAAATTTCTGAGACAAATAGGAGGCAATACGAATAAGTGTATTCTCAATTCTTTTTTCTTCATTATAGGTAGGAATAATTATACTAAAGTTTGGAAAAGGATTGTTCAAGAATATTTACTCCCCAATTAACATCTTTTTCGGTGATAAATAACGGAGGAAGAAAACGTAAAACCTTTTCCTGTGTACAGTTAATAAGAAGACCTCTTTCCAAACATTTATTAACAATTTTCTCACCTGGAAAATCCAATTCTATGCCTAACATTAATCCCATACCACGTACATCCTTAATAAAATTATATTTTTTTTGTAAATCTTTCAACTTCTTTAAGAAATATTTTCCCATTTCGTCTACATGAGAAAGTATCTTCGGAGTAAGCATTTTTAATATTTCTAAACTAACACTACAGGCAACTAAATTGCCACCGAAAGTTGAACCGTGGTCACCATAGGTAAATAAATCTGCTACCCGTTCATTTCCAATCGTTGCTCCCAAGGGTAAACCTCCGGCAAGTCCTTTCGCTAAAGTTAAAATATCCGGTCTAACTCGGTAATTTTCGTAAGCAAAAAGTTTACCCGTTCTCCCTAATCCGGTCTGGATTTCATCAAAAATCAAAAGTAGGTGGTGACCTTGAGCAATTCTTTTTAGACCCTGGACAAATTCTTTTCTTGCAACATTCACTCCCCCTTCACCTTGAATCAATTCTACCATTATCGCACAGGTCTTTCGGTTAACCAACCGTTTCACTGAATCTAAATCATTAAACTTTGCATACTTAAATCCGGAAAGAAGTGGCTTAAATCCCCGGTGAAATTTTTTTTGTCCGGTAGCACTTAAAGTAGCTAATGTTCTTCCGTGAAACGAATTTTCAAAAACAATAATTTCATACCTTTGGACTTTGGACTTCACACTTCGGACTGATTTTCCCCATCTTCTCGCTAATTTGATTGCACATTCATTTGCTTCCGCACCAGAATTAGAAAAAAATACCTTACCCGGGAAAGACAATTGAACGAGTTTTTTCGCTAAAAGAATCTGCGGCACAGTGTAATAAAGGTTACAAGTATGAATCAAATTATCCGTCTGTTCTTTTATTACTTTCGTAATTCGTGGATGAGCGTGACCAAAAAGGTTTACCCCTAACCCGGAAAAAAAGTCTAAATAGCGTCTCCCTTGTTCATCCCAGAGATATTTGCCTTTACCACGCACTAAAACTATTGAATTACGTTTATAGGTTTGCAAAATATATTTCTTTTCTAATTCAGTCCAATTCATTCTCTCCCACCATTCCACTAATTTACCAATTCACCAATTCACTATTTTCGTTCCGTAATCTAAACCTTTTTCTCCGTTAGTAATGATAACCGTTCCAACATTTTTTTTAGTTGCTTGAAGAGAAGACTTGAGTTTAGGTATCATTCCTTCTGAAACAATTTTATTCCTCATCAATTTTGGAATTTCTTTCTGACGAATTGTTGGAATTAGTTTCCCGTTCTTGTTGATTACCCCCGGTCTATCCGTCAAAAAAACTAATTTTTTTGCTTTGAGAACCAAAGCAATTGCACTAGCAAATGTATCCGCATTAATATTCAGAGTGACTCCCTTACCATCAGTCCCCAGGGAAGAAATTACCGGAATTACCCTATTTTTCAGGAACAACCTAAGCAAATTTGCGTTTACTAATTTTGGTTCACCGACCAAACCTAACCTTTCAATTCTTTTCGCTAAGAGCAGATTACCGACCTCACCGGAAAGACCTACTGCTTTTCCACCAAGAAGATGGATTTTTTCTACCAAATCTTTATTTATTTTATTCAAAACTTCCCAGATGAAGGGTATCATCTTCTCATTAGTATACCTTAGACCACCAATAAATTTTATTTTTATGCCTGCTTTTTGCAAATTTTTAGTAATATCCGGTCCACCGCCGTGCACAACTACTACCGGCATTTTTCTGCTCAGTCCAACTATTTGTTTGAGAAGATGATTTTTTTTCTTTTCTTCAGTTAAAACTTTACCACCGAGTTTAATTACTACTACCTTGCCCTCCATAGTAGTATTACGAAGGAGTAGTGAGTCCAATTTTTTCATATTCTATCCTTTTATTCTGATAGAAAGATAATCGTGTATCACC
>CAZRHN010000033.1:5467-9220 GCA_964599925.1 uncultured bacterium | reverse complement strand
AAACTTGAGCCAAGTTGTAGACCCTGGACTATTGAACTTACCACACTATTTAAAGCCGGCAAATTCACTCTTTCGGCTAAAGAATTCAACGCCTCAATCCGGCTTTTACCCATATGGATTTCCTGTTGCACAATAAACAATTCTTGATGAAGCAGATTTTTTTCGCTTTTCTCTAAATATTTATTCAATCCCGCACCAAAATCTAACCCTGCCTCCATAGAAAGAGTTAAAATATCCAGAACATCGGGTAAAGAACGAAAAATATTCCTCTGCCGTGTCTCAACTTTAGATTTAAGCCAGAATATTGGACTAAAAAAACCAAAAAGAAAAGCAATAAAAAGAAGAAAAAAATTGGTTATTTCTAGAATTTCAAGCACAAATAAAATCAGGAATAGTCCAATAATTGTTTGTAAAGCAAGAAAAAGGGGAAAATCTAAATCTTTTGGTTTACCGGCTAATCTTATCTGGGTTTCAATTTTTTCACGGTACCTTTGCAAAAATTTCCAACGGGAACGAGCAAATGGTAAAAATAAATTCCTTAACCCCGCGGTTAAATCTTTTTTCTTTCTTGTCTCTTTCGGGGTAATAACTTTTTGGACTTTATCCAAAAACATTTTTTCCGAAAAATATTGAGTAAAGAAAAAAACAACTGTTGTAACCGCAACAAAAATTAAAAAAACAATTAAAATTATCATGAAAATTGATTACGGAGATTTTTGGAGACAGATTACAGAGATTTAATCTGTGTAATCTGGATTTTTAATCTGTGCAATCTGTGTACTTTTAAATATCTATAGTTACAATTTTTTTAATTAAAAATCCACCTAAAGCAACTAAAATTATTACTACTCCTAACATCAAATTGCCTAAAGTAGTATTGAACATCGGTTCAATCATTTCCGGGGCCATAAAGTAGAGGATAAAAAGCAAAAAGAAAGGCATTGCCCCGACAATAAATCCGGACATTTTACCCTGGGCAGTAAGGGCTTCAATTTTACCCTGGATTTTATTTCTTTCCCGCATTGTCTCAGCGATAGTGCAAAGTAACTCAGAAAGATTACCACCGGTTTCTCGAGCAATATTAACTGTGGTGATTGCTACCGCTAAATCTTTACTTTTTACTCTTTCACTTAAATTAAGTAATGCTTGTTGGAGGGGAATACCTAACCTGACTTCTGAAGTGACCTTAGCGAATTCATTGGCTAAAGGTGGTTTTGATTCCTGAACTAATATTTCTAAACCTTGCTGGAAACTCGCCCCGGCACGTAAAGAATTAGCAATTACAGTTAACCCATCAATTAACTGATGATTAAACTTATCAATTTGTTTCTTGGTCAACAGTCCACTTAAGAAACTAGGCAGGAAAAAACCGATTAACCCGAAAGGTAAAGAAAGAAATAACTTCTCAGTGAAAAGAAAAAGAAGGATAAATCCACTCATCCCGGAAAATAGGTTTATTAAGAGAACTTTTTTCTTTGAAGAAGTCTGAAAAATTTCTGGTAAGTGTTTTAAGGTTTCTAAGAGACTTTCTTTACTTAACTCCTTTTGAACCGCTCCCCATTTTGCAAAAAGGAAAAGAATTGACCGGTAGATGCCAAGAGTTGAAATAAAAAAAATCGTGACGCTCAAAAAAATTTTTATCATTTTCTAAAGTTACTCAAGTCAAAATCTATTCCTTTAATTTTAATTTCTTCAATAAATGTTGGCACAATGCCGGTGGGTTCAAACCTGCCGATAACTTTGCCCTTCTCATCAGTCCCGGTTTGCTCAAACCGAAAAAGACACTGGGTAGTGATAATTTCATTTTCCATACCGGTAACTTCAGTAATTGAGGTAATTTTGCGTGTGCCATCTGAGAAACGTGCCTGCTGGACGATAAGGTCAATTGCACCTTTAATTTGTTCACGAATAGCCCGCACCGGTAATTCCATGCCGGACATTAAGACCATTGTTTCTAAACGGGTTAAGGCATCACGGGGCGAGTTTGCATGTACTGTAGTCAAAGAACCGTCATGCCCGGTATTCATTGCCTGAAGCATATCTAATGCCTCACCGCCCCGACATTCACCAACAACAATACGGTCAGGACGCATCCTTAAAGCATTGATTACTAACCGGCGAATCGGTATCTCGCCGCCACCTTCAATAT
Source organism: uncultured bacterium (assembly GCA_964599925.1). Lineage (GTDB taxonomy): Bacteria > Elusimicrobiota > UBA5214 > UBA5214 > UBA5214 > CAZRHN01. The sequence continues at coordinate 7,071 of CAZRHN010000033.1, read as the reverse complement.
TTGGCGGACGACTTTCTAACCGTCCAATATGTTCCTGTTGCAATTTCAATTCTGCCGAATCTTCAATAGTTACAATCCGTTCATTAGACGGGATAAATGAGGAAAGGATATTGAGTAAAGTTGTTTTCCCTGAGCCAGTTCCCCCGGAAACAATGATATTTTTTCTTAAAAAGACACAAATCTTTAAAAATTCACCCATCTCTGGACTTAGCGCAGCGAATTTAATCAAATCATCTAAAGACAATTTCTTTTCTGCAAATTTGCGGATAGTAATCATTGGTCCATCTAAAGCAAGTGGCGGGATAACAATATTTACCCGGGAACCGTCCTTAAGTCGTGCATCACATAAAGGCATACTCTCGTCAACTCTTCTACCGATCGGTGAAACAATCCGTTCAATAACCGTCATAATCTGTTGTTCGTTATGAAATTTTGCCCCGCTAAGAAAAATTTTTCCACCCCGTTCAATATATATTTTATCTTTACCGATAGTCATAATTTCAGTTATTGAAGGGTCACGCAGGAAAGATTCTAAGGGACCTAAACCCAGGACTTCGTCAAGCATCTGGTTAAGCAACTCTGTCCTCTGGTCACGGGAAGCGGAAAGCATTTCTTCCTTGGCAAGTAACCGTTCTAAAATTTGTTTAGTGCGTTCCCGTGCTTCTGCCTGTTTCTCTACTGTTTTCAGGTTTAACGATTTCAAGTCTAATTCTTCAAGCAATTTTTTATGCAACTTGTTTTTTAAAGCAACTAAATCAACTGAAGATAAAATTTTTTCTTCGGTTATAGTTTCAACTGCATTTGAAACCATTCTCTTTTCCAGGGTTACCTGCCCCCTTTTATCTATATAAAGTTCAGGTTTGGAAATAAGCAAATCAGCAAGTTGAAATATTGCCTTTGAGTAGGGTGAACGCGGACTGTTTAATACTGCCGGATTAGCCTGGTTAATTGATAAAAATGTCGTTTCCGGGTCGTAGGGTATCTGGAAAAAGATATCTTTTCCGAGTAAGGTGACAAGTTTATCTTGAGGTAAAGTATTTTTCAGGTCGCACATATTCACCACAAGTTTAATTAAAGAAAGTGGATAATGAAGTTCGCTCATCTTTTCCAGACAGTATTTCGTTTGATTGAATGTGCTCAGGTCAGGGGTGAAAAGTAAGAACACTAAATTACTTAAGTCAAAAATTTTTAAAAAAAATTCTGAAAATGTCCGTTCGCTGTCAATAACAATGTAAGGATAACTTTGAGTGAGACAGAGAATAATTTTTTCTAAATGTTCGGGTTCCAGTTTTTTGCTTTCTTGGTTATTCTTAACTGCCTGAAGCAAGTTTACACCACTTGAGTGCGCACTGAAATAACCTCTAACTAATTGTGGGTCAAGAAGGTTAATTAAAGGTAAAAGGTCAACTAAACTTTTTGACGAATTTAAATTTAAAAGATTGCCTAACTCGTTTGTCCCACATAGAGAACAGTCCAGGAGTGCTACCGGTTGATTTATTTTTTTACTTAAACTGACAGCAAGATTAACCGCAAAGATAGTTTGTCCGGTCCCACCTTTATTAGTACCAAAAACAGTAATTATGTGACTACGGTTCTCTATCATT
>CAZRHN010000033.1:2235-5367 GCA_964599925.1 uncultured bacterium | reverse complement strand
GATTATCCGGGAAACCAAAATACCAACTGTCGTTATAACATTCACTTCTTGCTGAAAGAGTAAACGGGTTAGGGAAACCCGGTATCCTTCTTAACAATCGTGGAACCTTAAGTTCGTAATCAATTTTTACCCAGGCTGGTCCGTGGAATCTTATACCTAAATCAACAGTGATATTTTCTTTTTTTATCCCCGGTAACATATATTTCTCTTTGCTGAGATAATTGATAATTTCTTCTTTTACTTGGTTTTCGTTGTAATTAGCATAAACGATTAGAAATACACCGTGTCGCGCAGTTTGGGTAAGAATAATCCAGGTAATAAAAATTCGTGCAAAAAAGGGTATTGCAATAAGAAAAAGTGTCAAAAGCGGTAAAACAAATAAAGTCTCAATTAATGCCTGCCCCTTCTCTTTAACCATTTCACTAATCTACTGACCCATTAATTTACCAATTCACCATTCCACCAATTCACTATTTCACTTTCTCTTAATGTTGATATCCTTTCCCTACCGGAACCAACTGCGCATCCCAACCTTCCTGTTTTAGAAAAAAAGGAAGAAATTCTTCCGTCGCCGCTAAACCAAACTTTTGCTCTTTTTTTGGGAACATCGGACCTATAGCATTGTAAGGTCGTGCAGCGGCAATAGCACTTATTCGGGGCATTTTTTTTATCCCAAAAAAACCTTTTCCTAACGGGTACCCACGGTTAGATAACGAATTTGAATCCTTATGAGCGACAATCCGTAATTTTTTCTTATGGAAGTCATTATCCTGTTCATACCAGCGTTTACCATTCCGAACCAATATCCCTTTCATTTGCGGCGGCACCGGTAGAGGTGCGATGCCCTTAGGTGTGAGAACCCAGATTGTTCCCCAGTACCAAATATCTCCTTTGTTCCGATGCAGTTTTAAGGAAAAACTATCCAAAGGAAAGATTCTATCCGCACCGCAAACTTGACCTTTGCGGTTTATTTCCTGCCTCCTTGCTACTGCCATTGCCTGGATGTATGCCCAGCCACCACCATAAGTCTTATTTATCTCTTCCTGTGCTTCAATTATTCCGTCAACAAAGATTTTCGCCATCTTGGCCATACAGTCACAAGGAATCCCAAGAAGTTGCTCAGGACAAATCCACCAGACAAATTCAGGTATTCCTAAGGTTACACCAGGAATTCCTAACCGTGCATTTAATGGTCCGATCATATTTAATGCCCGGGCACGGATACAGGCAGCAGTTTGTGCCGCACAGTCAGCAGCATTCTGGAGCATAATTCTATCCTTAACCATTTTTCCAATGTTAATTAACATCAGCCAGAACATTGCTAAGGATAAAATGCTTAAAGCAACAAAGACAACTATTTGTCCCTTTTCATCTTTTATCTTTTTATTCATCTCTTTTTGCTTTTGGATAGGATTTACTGAGGTATTCAGGTTCCGGTGAATTTGTCATCTTGCATACTGCACTGCCGGGCAACCAGCGAAAACCGAAAAAAGTAAAAAACTCTGGGAACATAACCTTTTGTAAATAATTAACCTGACCAATGGATATGGTTAGATTTTCCCCTTCGGAATTTATTAGGTTAGTTTTTGTATTTTCTGAACCGAGGTAAATTTTTGGAATCACCACTTCGGGCACTTTTTCAGAGAGAAAAACATAATTTCCTGCGTAAAGCGCATTTTTTCTTACAATCGCAGCCCGGGTGGCTGCTCCGGCGGCATCAAAAGCATTTATCCTTAAAGTCGCTAAATGAAATAATTGCATTAAGCCGAAAAATATACCGAAAAGTAGAACAACTGTAATTACCGTCTCAACCAAAGCCTGTCCTTTTTCTTTCCTCTTTTTCACCATTTCACCTATTCACCAATTCACTTTCTCCCTTAGGGTCCTGCTCCCAAAAGAGGAACCGAATAATCAGTGCGAATTTTAGCAATTTTCTTAAAATACCCAGCAAGTGCTCGGGAAGAAAGATTATTCAACCCCAGAGCAATAAAACAAAGAATTGCTACCAGAAGAATATACTCAACAATCGCCTGTCCTCTTTCTTTTTTTCTTTCCTTCCTTTTCATTCTAAAATTGTTGGGGTGACAAAAATTACTATTGAAGTTTTTCGCTCAATTGTCTTGTTATGACTAAAAAACACACCAAGAAGAGGTATTCCAGATAAAATTGGGACACCGGATTTAATTGTTTCTTTGCGGGTCTGGTTTAGCCCGGCAATAGTTATGGTTGTTCCGGATTTGATACTTAACTGCGAATCCAATTTACGGATAACTATACCAGGGACAAAGTTCCCACTTAAACTGACTGCGACAGTATAATCAAGACTGGATACTTCCGCTTTTAGGCTGAGGACGATGTTCCCTCCTGCCTCGCCGTCAGGCGGGTCAGGTTCAATTACCGGTTTAATTTCTAAAACTACCCCGTAGGGTTTAAATTCAACATGCACCTTATCATTACCAGCGGAAACAATATAAGGTATTTCACCACCGGCTCTAAAATTAGCCGTAGTGCCATTTTTGGTGACCAGTTTAGGATTAGCCAGAACTTCAGCGGCACCCTTCTCCATCAACAATTTCAGGTCAGCAAAAAGTTCATTTAATCTAACAAAATCGCCAATAGTAAAAATTCCCGGAATAGACCTCTCCTCAGCACGAATGAAATCTGTCCATTTGATTCCAAACTGGTAAGACTTATTCAGGTCTAATTCCACTATTTCCACTGCAATTTGCACTAACTGTTCCCGGGCAAGTATAATTCCTTTTGTGTTAAACAAAAGAAAAACACAGAGAAAGTAGAAAATTTTCTTCCGCATATTTTTTTCTCGCCTACCCACCTATCCGCCTATCTACCTATCTACCTATCCACCTTTTTTCCTATCTCGCTCCTTCGGCTATACTTTTGTCAACTTCAGATTCAATTTTTTCTGCCGATTTCTTAAATGCTTCTTTCGTTTTTCTGCCAAGAAGTTTCAGTGCCCCAATCACTAAGAGGGCAACCAGAGCGATAATCAGAATATACTCCACCAACCCTTGTCCTGCCTCTCTTTCTTTAAACATTTTTCTCACCTCCTTCTTACAGTAGAATGATTACGGCGATAACTTCACAGATTTTTTATTGTTTTAATTCTTTTTT
>CAZRHN010000033.1:0-2135 GCA_964599925.1 uncultured bacterium | reverse complement strand
CATTTTTCTAAATATTCTTTTGCTTGCTGATTTTCCGGGTCAAGTTTCAGGAGTTCGGAGAAAATTTTTTCTGCCTGCTTATATTTTTTTTCCTGATAATGAGAAATTCCTGATTCCAGAAGATTTTTAATCTGTCTATTTTTTATTCCTTCAGTTAACATTTTTTTCGTTTTGTTGAGGTATTCAAGGGTTATTTTATCTTCTAAGACGAGTTTTTCGCCACGAGACTCTACCTCTAAGGTTTTCTCCCAGGAGTTCACTGCCTCGGCAAGTTTACCCTGCTCGTAATAAATAAATCCTTGAATAGAGTAGCGTTCTTTCGGGGAACGGTATTTCTTCTCCTCTAAAATATCTTCCAAAATTTTTTGCATTTCTTGAACTTTGGATTTTGCCAATTTATTTCCCGGTGCAAGTTCAAGCACCCGATAATAGCGGTCAAGGGTATGAAGTAGAGAACCTTTTTTCTGGTAATCTTTGGCTTCTTTAAAATAGGTAGCAATCCGGTTCCCTAACCTGCTCTCTCCTAACCCGCTCTCCCGCTCTCCCCTTTCTTCCGCTTGAGCAAACTCTATTTTCAGACTGAAGCGATGGGTATCCCCAAGCGGAGCAAAACCGCTCCAGGCGTAGTCAAAAAGTATATCTCCCAACCCGGAGAGTATTTCCTGAGGAATTTTTATTCCTAAACCAGCACGTAAACCGGCCACGGGCGTATCTCCGCTGCGGTAACCAACTCTTAAAGCAAAAAGTTTATCTAACCAGTATTCGCTACCGAGAGAGAAATAGGGTTTATTGTCCAGCGGTGAAACAAAATCTAAAGCAAAATTTAATTGGTTATCAGCCAGTGTGCCCGTGTAACCCAAACCTATTCTTAAAATCTGCGGGAAAGGGGTTATTTCTTGGTCAAATTTTATTCCCTGTCCGAGATTCTGGTAAGCAAGTCCTAAACTTAATCCTTTCGCCCATTCACCCAAATCTTCACTCGCGCCGCAATTGTAGAGGAAACCGAGGTCAAGCGCTAAACCACCAGCAGTAGCCTGTTCAAGTTTTTCCTGGATATATTTCAAATTTATCCCTCCAGAAAGAGCGTCTTCAGTCGCTGATTTATGGAAAATTTTTGCGTAAGATAAAGCGAAGGCTAAATCGTTCGCTCCCAGAGAGGAAGTTTTCCCACCTCCCGCATCGTATCCGGGAAAATCCTTCATCCCTAAGTAATTGATACTGAGCGCAAAATTGCCAATCCCGCTCGGTTGTCCATAGGCAAGCCACTGGGAGTTTATTTCCTGAAACCAGAAATTGTAGATAAAGGCGGTTTGCGGAGATTGTAATTTTGCTAACCCGGCTGGATTCCAGTAAACTGCATAAATATCGTCAATAATTGCTGTCCCGGATTCACCCATAGCGATTCCTTTCGCTCCGAGAGATATTTTCAAAAAATTTAACCCGGCAGTTCCCGGTTCCCCTGCGGGTAGTGAAATAGTGAAATAGTGAATTAGTGAAATAGAGATAAGCAAAGTAGTGAAAAAGTGGATTAGTGAATTAGTGAAATGGTGAATTAGTGAATTAGTTTTCACAGCAAAATAGCGAAATAGTGAATTGGGTTTCATTTGGATTTGGAGTTACGTAATGAACGAATTAAACTGTTTAACATTTTTTCTATTATTTGGCATTCATTGCTGAGTTCTGAAAAAATATCTTCCTTGATTAGTTTACGCTTGAGAGAAAATTCCAGTAAATACTTTGTTTCTCTAAGTGACCTACGTGAAATATTTAGCGACTGCAATAATTCAGCAAGGTGCGTGCTTGCCGTTCCTTCAACTATATTCGTGGGAACTGATAAAACTGCTCTTTCCAGTTGCGAGGTTAATCCCAGGGCGTATCTTCTCGGGAAGGTCAATGTCAAATCATAAACTTTATGGGCTAAAGTGTCTGCTCTCTTCCATACCTCCAAATCTTCATACCTCATAATCATCTTTTGCCCTCCAATTCACCAATTCACCAATCCACCAATCCACCAATCCACCATTTCACTAATCCACCATTCCACTAATTCACCTTACTATGACCAACTTCCCGGTTTTTCTTTTCCCACCCGATTCAACAACATAAATGTAAACTCCGCTGGCAACCGGATTACC
>CAZRHN010000032.1:0-9596 GCA_964599925.1 uncultured bacterium | reverse complement strand
GAATATGCTCTTGAGGAAGGGATACGCCTCAAAGAAAAATTTGGCGGTAAGGTAACCGCAATCAGTATGGGTCCAGCACAAGTGGAAACAGCGTTAAGAGAATGTATCGCCCGCGGTGCTGATGAAACAATACTCCTTAGTGATACCAATTTTGCTGGTGCGGACACCCTGGCTACTGCCTATACCCTCGCCTGTGCAATCAAGAAACTTGCTCCCTACGACTTAATCGTTTGTGGGAAACAGGCTATTGACGGTGATACAGCACAGGTTGGACCAGGAGTTGCCGAGAAATTAGGTATTCCGCATGTCTGCTATGTGCGTAAGATCAGAGAAATAAAGGACGGTTCCATCTGGGTTGAACGATTAATGGAAGATGGTTACGATATCCTTTTTACATCTTTGCCGGCATTAATTACCGTGGTCAAAGAGATAAATGTACCACGATTACCTTCACTGCGTGGGATGACGAAAGCAAAAAAAGCGAAAATAAATATCTGGAATGCGGAAACAATCTCTGCCGAAAAAAATCGTATCGGTTTAACCAGTTCACCGACAACGGTGAAAAAAGTCTTTACTCCTCCGACACGTTCCGGCGGTGAAACAGTCGCAGGACCCCCAGAAGAACAAGCAAAGATATTAGTCACAAAACTTAAAGAATTAAAAATACTTTAACTTATGAACTTATCAGCTTATCAACTTATGAATCTATGAGCATTTACATTATTCCCGAAAAGTGTATCGGTTGTGGGCTTTGTCTAAAAGTCTGCATCTATAACGCACTAACTTTATTGGAGCGTCCGGAGTATCCTAAAAAATATAAGTTAGCCGTTATTGACTTAAACAAATGCACCTTTTGCGGTGCCTGCGTTGAAGAATGTGCAAAATACGGTGCGATTGTCCTAGAAAAAGAGGCTATCAGCTATCAGCCGTCGACTATCAGCCTTTATAGAGGAGTCTGGGTCTATGCCGAACAGCGACGCGGTGAAATTGCTCCCGTAGTTTACGAGTTACTCAATGAAGGGAAAAGATTATCTAAAAAATTGGATGTCCCTTTATCTGCTGTGCTTATTGGTGATAAAATTAGCCATTATGCTCAAGAACTTATTATCCATGGCGCGGAAAAAGTTTATCTTGCTGAAGACCATTTACTAAAAAATTTTCTTGATGAACCCTATAGCGAAATTTTAGCCCAGCTAATCAAGGAGGAAAAACCGGAAATTGTCCTTTTTGGAGCAACTCACATTGGTCGTTCTTTTGCTTCCCGGGTAGCAGCGAAAATTGATACTGGTTTAACTGCTGATTGCACAGGTTTAGATATTGATTTAGAAACTCGCAATCTCTTACAAACCCGCCCAGCATTTGGCGGAAATATTATGGCCACGATTCTTACTCCTCAGCATCGACCACAAATGGCTACAGTCAGACATAAGGTTTTTAAAAAGTCGGAAAGGGATACAGGGCGTAAAGGCGAAATTATCAAAAAAAATGTTGACTTAAATAAATTTGCAATCCGCACAAAATTTTTAGAATTTGTTAAAGATTTAACTTCAAAAGTAAACCTCGCTGAAGCCGATATTATCGTCTCTGGCGGTAGGGGTCTGGGTAAACCTGAAGGGTTTGAACTAATCAAAGAATTGGCACAGTTACTTGGTGGGGCAGTGGGTGCCAGTCGCGCCGCAGTTGATGCTGAGTGGATACCTTACTCCCATCAAGTGGGACAAACTGGAAGAACAGTTGCGCCAAAACTTTACATTGCTTGCGGAATCTCCGGTGCTATCCAGCACCTTGTCGGGATGAGCGGTTCAAAATGTATTGTCGCCATTAACCGTGACCCTGAAGCACCAATGATGAAAATTGCCGACTTCGCTCTCCTTGGTGACCTCTATGAAATTATCCCCGCAATTATTCAAGAATTAAAAGGAACAGAACCCACCGCTTAACCATAAAATTTTCTTATTTTAGGTATTGACAAATAAATTAAAAAATGTTAAAATTTGGCAAAATATAGTAAAAGATGTATTTTGTTGACAGTATATTGATTAGAATTTTTAATTTTGAATTTTAATTTTTAAATTGGGGATTGAGAAATGTACCTTAAAAGAATTGAAATTTTTGGCTTTAAATCTTTTGCTCTAAAGACAAAACTTGAATTTGAAGCCGGTCTTACTGCAATTGTTGGACCCAATGGCTGTGGAAAAACTAATCTTTCTGAGGCAATAAAATGGGTCCTTGGTGAGCAAAGTACGCGTTCTTTGCGCTGCGCAAGAATGGAAGACATCATCTTCAATGGCTCACAATCACGACCACCCCTTTCTTTCGCTGAAGTTCATTTAGTTATTGATAACCAAGATGGTGTTGCACCCATTAATTACTCCGAAGTTAGCGTTGCCCGCCGTTTATATCGTTCTGGCGAAAGCGAATATTATCTCAATAAAACCCAATGCCGACTTAAGGACATTCGCGACCTTTTCCTTGATACCGGATTGGGTTCGCAATCTTACTCTTTAATGGAACAGGGTAAAGTGGAATTTATTCTCCAAGCAAAACCTGAAGAACGACGCAGTCTTTTTGAAGAAGCTGCGGGTATCGCTAAATATAAAGTCCGTAAAGAGGAAGCATTGAGTAAATTGGAAAAAGTAGAATTTGATTTATTGCGTTTAAATGATGCTTTAACCTTACTTAACGAGCAAATTCATTCCTTAGAACAATCGGTGCGTAAAGTAAGACAATATCAGAAATACCAGGAAGAATTGAAAACTCTGGAAATTATTATGCTTCTTGAGCAATTAAAAAATTTAGAAAAGGAAACCGAAGCTTTAACTACCGGGAGCAAAGAGGTGATTCAGGATTACGAAACTTTCTCCAACCTCATCCAAAATCTGGAAACCAATCTTTCCGGTTATGAAAATGAACTAGCAAAGAAAAAAGAAAAAATTAATCTTTACCAAAACAACCTTCATCAAATTGAGACCGATTTGATTCGTGCTGAAGATCGGATCACTTTAGCCGAAGAAAAAATTAAAGAAAGTACCTTACAGAGTAAAATTCAAAGAGAAGAAAACACAAAAAATCAGGAAATATTGCAGAACCTTAAAGAAAATTTAGATAAATTGTCTCAAGAAAAAGTTACACTGGAAAAAGAAATTATCTCCCTAAAAGAAAAACTCAAAGAAAAAGAAAACTTCCTAAACGAAATTACAAAAAAAATTAAGCAGCGTACGCATAGTCTGGAAGAAAAAAGAACAAAAATATTCCAGATTGTTCATCGGAAGGCACAGGTAAAAAATGAAATTGTACGTTTGCAGACGCAAGAAAGTAACTTAGAAAATGAAAAAAAGCAACTCAATTCTGAACTTCTTTCTCTTAAAGGGAAGAAGGAAAAAATTTCTACTGAAATTAACCTTCTGAACGAAAAATTAGTTCAGCAGGAAAAGGAAATTAAAACACTAAAAGAGAAAAAAATAAATTTGGAGAGCGAACTGGTAAAGAAAAAAAATCTTTACCGAGATTTGCTCAATCAGTTACAAAAATGTCACGAAGAAATTACTCATTATAAAGCGCGTCTTTCTTCAATGCAAGAACTGGCCGAAAAACAAAAAATTTCCCAGTCAGCAATTCAGGCTGTTCTCTCTTTAGGACTAACCGGGATCAGCGGACCGATTAGTAAGATAATTAAAGTTCCCTCAGAAAATGAAAAATTTGTTGAAAAAGTTCTTGGTGAGAAATTAAATTTTTTGGTTAGCGAAACTCAAGAAATCGCTGAGAAAGCAATTCAATATCTCAGAGAGAACGATAAAGGTTGGATTGGCTTTTTTATCTTAGAAAAAATACCTGAAAAATTACCCCCCTTGTTTAAATTACCAAAAACAAAGAACCTTTTAGAAATTATCCACTATGAACCTGAATACAAAAACTTAATGCATTTTCTTTTTTCTACCGTTTATTTCCACAGCTCAATTATTTATTCAGAAGCAATAATTCAGGGAGGCAGTAAGACAAAAGAAATCAGTCTACTGAGCATGGAACAGGAAATAAAAAAACTTGAAGAAAATTTAAATAAATTAGAACTGTTGTCCAAACAGTTAAGTGTGGATAAAGAAAGAGGAGAAAAAGAAATTATTGATTGGGAAAACGAACTAAATAAAGTTAACCTCTCAATCCATGAAAATCAAATCTTACAGACAGAACTTTTAAAAGAAAATGAAAAGAAAAAAGATGAGAATAGCCTTACCCTTGAGGAAATAAAAGTAGTAACCTGGGAAATTGACCAGCGAGAAAAGGGTATCCTTGAAAAAAATCAGCAGACCCAGGAACAAGAAAAGTTACACCAGGATATTGAAACCGAAGAGAAAAATTTACAAAATGAAATACAATCCTTAGAAAAAGAAATTCTTAATCTCAAAGACGAGGAAACAAAATTTAACAAAGACTCAACTGAACTAAAAATATCTTTCTCAACCAGTGAACAACATTATCGGGGGATAGTCATTGAAAATGAAAAAATAACAAAAGAAATAAAAAATTTGGAGAAGATTATTGCTGAGAAGAAAGAAAAAATAACCTCTTTAGATGAGATTTTAACAAGCGAAAAGGACATTCTTGAAAAAGAGAAAGAAAAAATTAATCTTTATAAACAACGCAAAGAAGAAATCGAAAAAAATCTCCTCCAGTTAACCGAAGAAGGGCAAAAACTTGAGGAAAAAATTTCTGCCGATAAAGAGAAAACGAATTCTTTGAAACAAAAATTTAAAGAAATTGAAGAGAAAAAGAAAGATACCGATTTTGCTTTCCAGAAAATCAATCTTGAAAAAAATCATTTAAAAATACGTCTCAAAGATGAATTCAAACTTACTCTTGAAGAAGCGGAAGAAAAATATGGAAAGTTCTTTGCACCGGGTGGACTCCCTCAACAGTTAGAAACTACCGAAGGTCGTCAAATCCAAATCGATAGATTGAAAAGGAGAATCGAATCTTTAGGTGCGGTAAACTTAGCTGCCCAAGAAGAATATGAAAATCTTAAAGCAAGATTAAATTTTCTGCTTGCGCAAGAAGAAGATTTAAAAAAAGCAAAGGAGGATTTACATCAGTTAATAAACAAAATAAATATTTCTACTCGTGAGTCTTTCCAAAAAACTTTTGAACAGGTAAGAAAAAATTTTCAACAAACTTTTCATTTCCTTTTTGAAGGTGGTGAAGCCGATATTATCCTCACTGATGAGCAAAACCTTCTGGAAACCGGTATTGATATTGTTGCCCAGCCAGCGGGTAAAAAATTACAAAATATATCTCTTCTTTCCGGTGGTGAAAAAGCGCTTACTGCGATTGCCTTGCTCTTTGCTTTCTTTTTAGTTAAACCTGCGCCTTTCTGTTTATTAGACGAAGTTGACGCTGCTTTAGATGACGCAAATGTTTCTCGTTTTGTTCGTTTAGTTAAAGATTTCGCACAAAAGACGCAATTCATTATTATCACCCACAATAAACGTACTATTGAAATTGCTGACCTTCTTTATGGCGTGACCATGGAAGAATTCGGTGTTTCAAAAATAATTTCCGTAAAATTCCAGAAAGCCGTGGTTCCCGTCCCAGCTTAGTTATTGGTTAATGGACAAGCAAAGTAAGCCTTGTTCCTCTAATCCTCAAAGAACCCAAATTTTTAACCTTCCAATTGATAAAGTCAGTCTCCAGCAAGCAATAGAAATCATTGATAAATTTATTGAAGAAAAAAAAATACATCAGGTTATCACTTTGAATTCTTTAATGGTCAGCGAGGCTTTTAGAGACCAGCAACTTTTTAAAATTATTCAACGGGCAGAGCTGGTTCTTGTTGATTCAGTAGGTATCTTCTGGGCGACGAAACTACTTGGCAAACCCGTTCCTGAACTTATTCCGGGAATTGATTTCCTTCTGGAATTATGTAAAATATCGGTAAGGAAAAAGTTTCGGCTTTACCTTTTAGGTGGAAAAAGAAAGATCATAGAAGAAACTGCTAAGAACCTGAAAAAAAGGTTTACCGAACTCAATATTGTTGGATATCAACACGGTCACTTTCCATTAGAGGAAGAAAAAAGAATTGTCTCAGTAATAAGACAACTAAATCCAGATATACTTTTCGTTGGGCTGGGCTCACCAAGACAAGAGAAATGGATTGCTGGGAATCTTGAGGAATTAAATGTTCCAGTAGTAATCGGTGTAGGTGGAAGTTTTGATATAATTTCTGGTAAATTAAAACGTGCCCCAAGGTTAATGCGTAAATTTGGTTTAGAATGGCTATATCGTTTTTATCAAGAACCCTGGCGAATTAAGAGAATTGTCAACTTACCAATTTTTGTCTTTCGGGTAATTATTTCACAATGAAGTACGCTATTTTTGCTGATATTCATTCAAACTTAGAAGCATTAGAAGTAGTCCTTGAATATTACCGAAAAGAAAAGGTAGGCAAATATTTTTGTTGCGGTGACCTCGTCGGCTACGGACCGAATCCAAATGAATGTATCAAAAAAGTACGAGAGTTAAATTGCATAGTTGTTGCGGGGAACCATGATTGGGCATCTGTTGGATTAAAAGATATCGCCTGGTTTAATGAATACGCACAGGCAGCAATACTCTGGACAAAAGAACAGTTAACCCCCGAGAACATTAACTACCTTAAATCATTACCCCCGGTTTATCAGGACGAAAATTTGACCCTTGTCCATGGTTCGCCACGGAAACCAATTGATGAATATTTGATTAACTTATCGCAAGCAAGAGAAAATATAAACCTTTTCCCTACCGAAACTTGTTTTATCGGACATAGCCATACGCCTTTCTTTTACCAGAGAAATCTTCAAGAGGAAGAATCTTACGATAGTTTTAGATTAAAAAGTTCGCTTTTTCTTCCTTCAGGAACTAAAACGATTATTAATGTCGGTTCGGTGGGACAACCAAGGGACGGCAATCCCCAGTCCGCCTGTGCAATTTATGATCTGGGAAAGAGAGAGATTAGTTTAGCACGTTTATCCTATAATATTTCCCAAGTTCAGGAAAAAATGTTTAAGGCGAACCTACCTTTCCATCTGATTAATCGGCTTAGTTTTGGTCAATAAAATGTCACTTTTGGAATTAAAAAGAGTAGATTGTTTAAGAAAAATTATTGAAAGACTTGAAGCGAAAAAGAGTATTCCTCATTATGCCCGGTTACTTTTCATTATGGTGGCGAGATTCCATCTTTCAGAAAAAACAATTATCAGATTACTCGCTCGTCAACCAGATTTCAGCGAAGAAGAAGCAAAAGAAATGCTTGATAATGTTAAATTACACGACTATAATCCACCGCATTGCAAGCATATTGTTGAATGGACGAAACATACAAAAAAATATAATCTCTGTCCAAGTAAAACACCCGGACTCTGCGACCATCCAATCTATAAAGCACTTAAGTTTCCAGATAGGGTGTACGAAAGTATCAAAGAATACCACGAAAAAGACTTACCTTGACCTCAAAAGCCTGCGCCCAGATTTTCCTGGGAACACTGTCTGGCTAACGAATGTAAAATCCTTGACAGAATCTACAACAAAATATATAATTTATAATTAATAAATGTTAATTGCCTCATGAGCTGAAAACCAATTAGTTCTTTAGTATAGAGAAGGGTTGGCTCAATGAGAAAATTGTTTTTTATAGTTGTTACTTGTTTATTTTTTCTATTAGCCACTTTTTTAGTCCATCTGGCATATGCTGGATTCGGCGAGGGTGTGAAAAAGTATACTACTGGAGATTACGAAGGAGCGATACCCGAATTTGAATCTGCTTTAGAAAAAGATAGGGAAAACGAGAAGATAAAAAGATATTTAATCACCTGTTTGCTTACCGTTTGGGACAAATATCGACAGGAAAAAAAATATGAGAAAGCTATTTATTTTTTGAAAAAATTATGCGAACTTTTCCCGGAAGACCCCCGACTGAAAGAGTTTTACAACCTCCTGAAAGAAAGGGTAATCGTAAAAGAAACCCCACTCCCTTCTCAACTTAAAGTAAAACTTAGAGTTTTGGCTGGTTCAGTGGTAAAAATGAAAGGGAAGGTGTATTATCAGCCAAAGGGAGAAAATCTCTGGCTCCCCGCAGAAGTTAATTCTCCGGTCTATCCGGGGGACAAAGTAAAAACCGGGGAAAATTCTGACTGTGAAATAGTTTTTGACGATGGGACTGCTTTAAGAGTTGAAACAAATTCTCAAGTTACCCTTAATAGCATAATGGCTGATGATACATTAAATTTGAAAAGATTTGATGTAGGCGTAGAAGTTGGCAGAGTTCTTTCTAACTTGGAAAAGTTTGCTCGTCCAGAATCTAAGTTTGAAATGCGCACACCATCGGTGGTAGTCGGAGTCAGGGGAACAAAATTTACTGCTGATATAATAAAAGATAGAACAACCACAGTTGCGGTATTTGAAGGAACGGTTATAGTCGCTCCTTTGACAGCTCCCGGTGAGGAAGCACTGGGTATCAACTTAGGAGAAGGTAAGCAAACTATAGTTAAACCAGGCGAAGAGCCTTCTATCATTGTTGACCTTAGTAAAGAATTTCTTGACTACAAAACACGGGTTGTTCCCGTATTTGATGAATCCGTTGCCTTAACACGTAGAGAAATAGACAAGATTATTCTCCAAAGAGCAGAGTGGGTAAAAAAGAAAAAAGAAAAAGTGCTACTTGAAAAAATGCCAAAAGCCGAAAGTATAGATTTTCTTCTTTACCCAATGGTGATAGAAAAAATTAACTTTACAGCAGAACAGTTAAAATCGCTCAAAAAACTAAAAGAAAACTTAAGGAAAGAGGAAAAAAGAAAACAGGTTGAGATTAATCTAGCTGAAGCCGAATTAAAAAAACTTCTTACTGCTGAAGAACTAAATTTAGCGGAAGTTGAGATAAAGTTACGGCAAATTAGTAATCTGCGGGCTGGTTTGCGTTATATAGGTATTGCGACTTTTGAAAAGGGTAGAGCATTACTTACCGCTGAACAGAAAATAAAACTAGGAGAATTGACAGAGAAAAAAATAGAACACGAGAAAGTTAAAACTAAATAATTAAGACAAGTTATATAAACATCTTTACTTAAAATTTGATAAAAGATTTTTTTATTACAAATAACACTCTTCGGGGGCAAGTACGATTCCTGACCGGTAGTTTATCTCATAAATCTCATGTTCGGGGGTCACATGAAAAATAAGGAGGGAAAAAATCACGAGGACCTCAGAGAAAGGGCTATGAAAAAATAAATTAGAAAAGGAGAAAAAAAGATGTTAAAATTGTTTGTTGGTAATTTAAGTTTTGATACTACGGAAGATGAATTGAAAGAATTGTTTGCGCAAGCAGGAACAGTGCAAAGTGTAAATATCATTAGAGATAAATACACTAACAATCCAAAAGGCTTTGGATTTATTGAAATGGGTAGTAATGACGAAGCCAAAAAAGCTATTGCCCAGTTAAACGGAAAGGAACTCCACGGACGCAATATAACTGTCGCCGAAGCCAGACCTCCACGAGAGCGCCGTTTTGGTGGTAGTTATGGTGGCGGATATGGTGGTGAACGTGGCAGAGGCGGTAGGCGAAGATACTAAAA
>CAZRHN010000031.1:6189-9754 GCA_964599925.1 uncultured bacterium | reverse complement strand
TTCATCTAACTGAAATTATTAATAACCAGGTAATTAAACTACATCTTTGTGAAGATTGCGCAAAAAAGAAAGGTATTGACATTACTGAAGGGTTCCCTCATTTCTCCATTACCGACCTTTTGGCCGGGTTGACTGACTTGGGTCTGGAAAGCGAAGAAAAACTTGTGCTCCGCTGTCCAACCTGCGGTCTAACTTATCCGGATTTCAAAGAAACCGGTAGACTCGGTTGCAGTGATTGTTACCGCACATTTTCCAAACAGTTAGCACCTTTACTTAAAAGAATTCACGGTTCTCCACAACATGTAGGTAAAAAACTAGATAGTATACTAGCGGAAGAAAAAATATCCACAACAAATCTACGGGATAAACGGGAGAAATTGGAAAAAGAATTAAAAGAAGCGATTAAAAAAGAAGAATACGAACGCGCCGCGGAAATTCGTGACCAACTTCATAAAATACAAGAATGATTACAGTGATTAAAAAACGCGATTACGGTGATTAGTGTTTTTGGATTTTATCTCTGTAATCAGATTTTATAAAAATCGCTGTAATCAATAACTAAGAAGATGCAATTACAAGAAATGACAAAAAATAAAACGGTTTGGCTTTCTGGTGAAGGTTCGCAATCAGAGGTAGTGCTCTCTTCACGAATACGCTTAGCCCGGAACTTAGCCGGTAAACCCTTCCCGGGACGGGCGAATCGCACTGTTCAGCAGACAGTATTAAACCAGGTTGCTACCGCGATAAAGAAAACCAATTCCTTTTCTCAGACAACAATTCTTAATTTGTCCGCCTCAGGCGGATTAGATAAAATTGACCGTCAATTTTTGATGGAACGCCACCTTATTTCGCATGAACACGCCCAGTCAAACTTTGAACGAGGGTTAGCAATTGGCTCGGGTGAAAAAATTAGTATAATGATAAATGAAGAAGACCATTTACGCTTACAGGCTTTAGAATCAGGGTTCGCTTTAAACCAGGCCTGGGAAAGTTTAAATTCCTTAGATGATGAACTGGCTAAATATTTGCTATTTGCCTTTTCTTCACAGTGGGGCTTTCTTACCGCCTGTCCAACGAATACTGGCACAGGATTAAGGGCTTCCTGTTTAATGCATCTACCCGCTTTAGTATATAACGAAGAAATAGAACATGTGTTACAAAATTTATCAAAAATTGGTATGGTCGCACGGGGATTTTATGGTGAAGGTACTAAAATAATGGGCGATTTTTTTCAAATTTCTAACGCTACTACTTTAGGACAGAATGAAACTGAAATCATTGATAATTTGGAGCGGGTGGTTAAACAGATTATTAATTACGAGAAGAAAGAACGAACAGAATTATTCAATCAAAGCGATTATACAAAAACCAAAACCGAAGATGCGATATATCGTGCTTATGGTACATTGCTTCATGTAAGGACAATAACTTACGAAGAGACGATTAATCTCCTTTCAAAAATACGCTTGGGTATTTATTTAGAACTTAATTTGCCAGTTGATATAGGAACGGTAAATGAACTTTTATTACTTACTCAACCGGCACATCTCCAAGAAATTGCGGGGAAGGAACTATCACCAACACAAAGAGATATACTTCGTGCAGAATTTATTCGCCAGAAACTGACCAGAACAACTAATAAAAATATTAATAAGAAACAAAAAAATACTTCTTAGAAAGGGGAAACAATGTCTAATCGTTTTACTGAACGGGCACAGAGAGTAATTTTAATTGCTCAAGAAGAAGCAAAAAGACTAAACCATGATTATGTTGGCACAGAGCATTTACTTTTGGGACTAATTGCTTTAGGGGAGGGTGTCGCGGCACAGGTTTTGGCTAATTTAGGTGTTGACTTGCGTCGTGTCCGCGCGGAAGTAGAAAAAATTGTTGGAACTGGAGATAACATCCTTCTTCTTGGAGAAATACCTTTTACCCCGCAAGCAAAAAAAGTTTTAGAACTTGCTGTTGAAGAGGCGCAAAACTTAGGACATAACTATGTAGGAACCGAGCATATCCTTTTAGGCTTAATCCGCCAGGAAGAAGGCGTCGCTGCAAGAGTATTAGAAAATTTAGGTGTGCGCTTGGAAGTAGTGCGTGACGAAGTAATTAATCTTCTTGGCGAAACCGCGCAACCTTTCTATGGTCCTCAGATGCCAACACCAACCAAGATGCGTTCCCGAACACCTACATTAGATGATTTTGGACGTGATTTAACCCAGATGGCCCGGGAAGGCAAACTTGACCCGGTAATTGGACGAGAAAACGAAATTGAACGCTTAATTCAAATCCTTTCCCGACGGACAAAAAATAATCCTGTTTTAATCGGTGACCCGGGGGTAGGGAAAACAGCGATTGTTGAGGGTTTAGCCCAAAAGATTGCCTCCGGGGATGTTCCGGAAATACTCATCGGAAAAAGGGTGGTAACTTTAGATTTAGCTGCAGTAGTTGCCGGAACAAAATACCGTGGTGAGTTTGAACAGAGGCTAAAAAACATTATTGAAGAAATACGCCGTGCAAAAAATACAGTTATTCTTTTCGTTGATGAACTGCATACCGTGATTGGTGCTGGTGCAGCTGAAGGGGCAATTGATGCTTCCAATATGCTTAAACCGGCGCTCGCCAGAGGTGAATTACAGTGTATTGGTGCAACTACCCTTGATGAATACCGGAAACACATTGAGCATGACCCGGCCTTAGAAAGACGTTTCCAGCCGGTTACAGTTGACCCACCCAGTGTTGAAGAAACGATAAATATTCTTCGTGGATTGCGGGAAAAATACGAGACGCATCACCGGGTAAAATTTACTGAAGAAGCATTGAAATCAGCAGCGGAATTATCTGACCGCTACATTTCTGACCGTTATTTACCTGATAAAGCAATTGATTTAATTGATGAGGCGGGTTCACGGGCACGCTTACAATCAACTGTTCTTCCTTCACAATTTAAAGATAAGGAATTAGAAATTCTTAAAATATCTAAAGAAAAGGAGGAAGCAATTTCAGCACAAGAATACGAACGCGCCGCACGCTTACGAGATAAAGAGAAAGAGTTGAGAAGAAATCTCGAAGATTTAAAGAAAAAATGGCGAGAAAAAAGAGATTTGCTAATTCCCACAGTCACTGAAGAAGACATCGCTAATATTGTCTCCAAATGGACTGGGATACCGGTGCAAAGACTGACCGAAAAAGAATCAGAAAAATTACTCCATATGGAAAAAGAATTACATAAGCGGATTATTGGCCAGGATGAAGCTATCCGTGTCGTTTCTCAGGCAATACGCCGTTCCCGAACCGGATTAAAAGATTTAAAACGACCGATTGGTAGTTTCATTTTTCTCGGACCTACCGGTGTAGGTAAGACTGAACTCGCCCGAGCGTTAGCGGAATTCCTTTTTAGCAATGAAGAAGCATTAATCCGCATTGATATGTCTGAATACATGGAAAAATTCTCAGTTTCCCGTTTGATCGGTGCCCCACCGGGATATATTGGCTATGAGGAAGGGGGACAACTTACTGAAGCAGTAAGACGTAAACCTTATTCGGTAGTACTCCTTGATGAAATTGA
>CAZRHN010000031.1:0-6089 GCA_964599925.1 uncultured bacterium | reverse complement strand
TGCAAAAGTTCAGTTATTTAAACAATTTTTTGGCAGAAATGTAACTTAAGGAATTGTCTAACCGAGCTTATTATTTTTGCTCGGTAATTTTTTTATTTTTAAATGAAGAAAAAAATCTTTTATCTGCTTACATTTCTTTTTATTTTGTTTTTTTCGGTTATCTTCTATTGTTCCTGTATCGGTTTCTCTCCGGATTTATGTCCTCCCTTAAAAAATTTTGTGAGTAAACTTGAAAAAGGGATTCAAAAAAAAATTTATTTCCGGAGGGTAAAAACCAATTTTCTCAACCAAGTTCAGTTAGTTGACTTTTCACTTGCTTATACCCCTGGTGTGAACCGGAACGGTTCACACCCCGCTTCAGTTCCGCCGTTCCTCCTGGAAAAGATTAATCTCAAGGTTAATTTTCATCTATTTAAACTGCTCCGGGATTTAAAAAATCCGGCTAAGAGTATTACCCGGATTAGCCTGGAAAAAGGAAAAATCCTTCTTACTAACCGTTATCTTTCTAAAGATTCTGCTTTCCGATGGGAAAATATATTTTTCTTGCCAAAAATAGCAATAAGAGATATCTCTTTAGAAATTGAGGATATGAATAATCGTTTCCCGCGAGTAGCCTTAGAGAAAATTTACGGTTCTTGTTTCTTTGAGGGAGGAAAATGGTCAGTTCAAATAAGTGGGGGGAACCAAAGGGAAAATAAGTGGAAACTCAAAGGTTGCCTGTTTGCTGAAGAAGAGATAACCTTAGAAATGGAAGGAGAAAATTTTGACCTCGCTTTCTGGGGAAAATACTTTCCGCTTGGTAAATATAAACCGCGGTCCGGATTGGTTAGTTTTATCTTTGACCTGAAAAGCAGCCCTGGAACTACTAAGCAATTGGACTATCAGGGAAAAATTTATCTTGAAAAAGGAGAAATTCCTTCCCCTTATCCAGGGTTAAATCTAACCAACCTTTCCGGAGAAATTATTTTTGCTAAAGAAAAAAGTGAACCACTCAAATGTTCCTTAGAAGATTTCAAAGGTAATTTAGGCAGTTCTCTCGTTTACCTGAAAGGCGAAATAAATGACCCTTTGGGAGCAGGTTCTTCCCTTAATCTTTCTTCATCATTTGATTCGCCCTGGGCAAAAATTAATGGAGAGTTTTATTTTAGTTCCCTGACCGAGAAAAACAAACTTGCCGGGGAAGGGAAAATAGAAATAAAAAGTTTATCTCTTCTCCGCAAATTCGGCGGACCGGATTTGGATAATTTTAAAGCGAGTTTCCGCTATCTAAATAATAAATTAACTCTCAAAGGCGAAACTTTAGAAAAGATTCACCGTCTGGATTTATCAGCTATTTTCCGCGGGCAAGAAATTGAAATTGAAAAATTCATCTGGGATAACTTCTCTTTTCAAGGGCAAATTAGCGAATGGACAAGAGAACCTTTACTAAAGGGAAGGTTGCGCGGCCGAAAAATTGTTTTTCAGGGAAAACCCTATAGTTTGAACACTGGTTTAACCTGGTCTGGAACCTGTTTTAACCTGACCAATTTTTCCTTTTTTACTCTTCGGGAAAAGATTTTTGTTTCTTCTTTTTCTATCTCCGGGAGAGAATTTTTTTCTTCTAACTGGAGAATCAACACCTACCGTCTTGATGAGGTTAAAGGGAAAATTTCTTATACTGGTCAGATTTTTACTCTTTCTGCAGTCGTAAATAATTTTGCCCATTTAGAAAGCGAAGTAAATTTTTCTTCTTCTCCAGAAACTGTTGAGGGAAAACTTTCGGTAGAAAAAATAGATTGGAAGGAAGTAGAAAAAATATTCCTTCTTGGCAAAGAAATTAAAAAATCTGATTTAGAAGGTTTTACCTTGAAAACCTTGAAAGGTAAATTTTCCAGTGGACTGTCTTTCTCCGGGACTCTTTCCCAGCCAAAGATTGAAGGAAATTTAAGTTTTGAAGAAGGGGTATTTCAAGGAGCGAAATTTTCTCTCTCCGGGGAATATTTTTATGACTCTCCCTCGGGTTTCGTCTTGAATGTGTCAGCTCTCCTTGAAGAACCATTTAAAGGGGAAGTAAAAGGAAAGATTCAACTTGCCAACCTTTTTCAGCCAGAAATACGCGGTCATTTCTCCAGTGAAAAAATCTCCTGGGAAAAAACTGACCTGAAGAACCTAAAATTTGAGTTATGTTCAAGACAAGACCGCCTGGAAATTGTTTCTTTTCAGAGTAAAATTGCTGAAGCAGAGATTCGTCTCTCCAGTAGTTCCTATTTAGAAGGAAACAAGTTTTTCCTTTTCGCTGAGCTGCGTAATTTTAATCTTTTTGGTCCGAATATCTTTGGAAAATTAACCCTCAGCGGTGAAAGAAAAAACCTTTTGCTCCCAACTACAGATATAACCGTCCTTGCGGATAATCTCTGGATTAACCAGTACAACCTGGTAAAGAATAAATTTTTCTTGCGCTACCAGAATAAAATCTTAACTTTCTTCCCGATAGAAAAAGAAAAAATCCAACTTAGCGGGGAGATTGATTTCTCCGGATATCCAAAAATAGATTTTAAAGATTTAACTCTTCAGGAAGGTGAAGAAAAAATTTTATTTGTCCGAGGAACAGTCGACACAAAAGATATGCAATTTTCAATGGAAGGTAGAAGATTCCCAATATCTTCTTTGATTGGATTAAACAACTGGAAATTTCCTTCTCAAGGAGTAGCGGATTTTAATTTACTTCTCTCAGGTAATTTAGACTTACCTAAAATTAAAGGTAATTTTAATCTGCAGGAATGCGAAATATATAATCTTCATTTTGATACTTTCACGGTTATATTCAGTTTAAAAGAAAATATTTTTACGCTTGAAAATTTAACCATTTATACAGAAAATAAATATTTTCTAACTGGTTCAGGAGAATTTCCCCTGTCAGGGAAAAGTAGCAAAGCGAGAAAAAGAATATTTGACCTTTCTTTCAACCTAAAAGAGGGCAATCTTTCTTTGTTTGACGATTTGTCTAATGGGAAAATGAAAGCAAAAGGAAAAATTGATGGTAAATTAAAGATAAAGGGGGAAATCGGCTCTCCGGTTATGCAAGGTAAGATAGTCCTTAGCGGCGGGGAAATTGAAATGAAAAATGTTTTCAAAAAAATTAGTGATTTAAATGCTGAAATTGAACTTGCCGAACGCACAGTTTTTCTCCGTTCCGCTGAAGCAAAAATTGGTCAGGGGAAAATTCAAATGGGCGGAAAAATCGAACTTCTTATATCTTCGGAAGGAAAGGAAATGCTCAGTTTAAAGGTAAATAAATACGACCTTTTTATAAAAACTGTTAATGATAAAGGAGTTAATGTTTCTATTGAAGATTTGGTCATACCGCAATCAACAATTTTCAAACGTTTAGTTCGTCTACCTTCGCAAGGAGAAGCAAAAATAAACCTTTATTTAGTCAATGGTTCGGTTCCTCACCATCCTGAAGAATTGAAGGACGGGAAAGAAAAACCAACATTGGGTGGAACTATTGAACTGGCAAACACACATTTTACTTACCCGTCTTCGGAAAAGGGAACAAGTGAATGGGGAGATTTTTTCCATCTTTTCCTCTGCGAATTAGAAATGAAGATGGTAAATAATGTCTGGTACGAAAACGAACTGGCTAATGCCAATATAAGCGGATATTTAAAATTAAGCGGCCCGGGAGAAAATCTAAATGTTGACGGTAGAATTGAGTCAGAGCGAGGTAACTTAAGTTATCTAAACCGTAATTTTGAAGTAAAAAAAATGGTTTTTGAGGTAATCAATGGTATTTGTTATTTAGAAGGGTCAGCGGAAACAAAAGCATTGGTTTCTGACCCGCAAACCCGGCAGATAGTTTCGGATACAATTGTTATGTCTTTGGAACGTAATAAATTAGGTGAAATTCAACCAAAATTTTCATCTAAAAGTTTCCCTAATTTATCTACGGAAAGAGTATTAAAATCTCTCTTTGCTCAGGTTGATACCAATGCTCTTAGTCCTGAAGAGCAACAAACCTTTTTCCGTCAAGAAGTGCTGCGTTGGTTTGACACAAGTCTGGCTACACCCCTAATTCAAAATATTGTTCGTTATAGTGGTTTAGTGGACGCGGTAAGGTTGACCCGCGAAATAGAAGAACCTGCAACTCCTGGCACTGAACAAACCTTAGCGACGGCAGAACCTATTTGGCGTGATCTGGCGAAGGGAAGCAAAGTGACTTTTGAGAAATATATCAATCCCTATTTGCTTTTAGGCTATAGCGTAAAATTAGATACCTTGCTTGACCGTCTCAATTTAAAACACGAACTTGAAGTTGCTTACCGTTTTCGCTGGAAAGGTGATGTTTTTCTCCGGGCAATTTATGGGTTAGAGAGAACTACACCCGGAAGTATGGGACCGGAAAGGAAAATTTATTTAGAACCGAGTTGGCGTTTCGGTGGAGAAGAAGAGGAGTAAACCCCGCCCCTTTGCTCAGGATACTCACGAGAAGAGCAAAAAACTCTTACCACGGAACCGACAAATTCCCGGGCAAAGGGGCGGGGTAAAGCGCAGGCAACTTGTTTTTTTATTTGATTTTTGTTAAAATAAAAATAATATGAAAGTTATTCTAAAAATCAAGTTTTTTCACCTGATTTTTAGAATGTCTAACATGTTATAAATAAAAGAATGAAAAAAATAATCAGTTTCTGTTTGCTCGCTATCAGTTGTTGGTTACTTTTTTCCCCAGTTCATGCTGCTGAGTTGAAAAAAATCAGGGCTATTGAAATCAAAGGCAACCAATATATCTCATCAAGCGAAATAAAGGAAAAAATTAAATTACGCAAGGGAGACCTTCTCACTGAGCAAGCACTTAAAGAAGACATTCAGAATATCTTTGACCTTGGTTCTTTTCTTGAAGTTAACGCTGAAATTGTTGAAGTAGAAAAAGGGATAAAACTTATCTTTATGGTCAAAGAAAAACCGCAAGTTAAAAAAATTGTCTATCATGGGAATAAACATTTTTCTGACCGAAAATTGAAAGGTGAGATTTCTTTGAAAGAAAAGGAATTCTTTGACCAGAAAAAATTACAGGATGATATCACCAAAATCGTTGACCTTTATAAAGATAAAGGTTACGACGATTGCCAGATTGAAGGCATTGAGACTCTTGAAGTTGAAACAAATAAAGTGACCGTAAATTTTTTTATTACTGAAGGTAATCAGATAATCGTCCAGGAAATTAAACTTGAAGGAGTAAAATCTTTTCCGGAGAAAAAAATTTTTAAACTAATGAAAACAAGAGTAAGAAAAGTATATAAAAAAGAGGATTTTGAAAAAGATTTGAAGGAGATTGAATTTTTTTATAAAAATCGTGGTTATTTAAAAATGAAATCCAGCCCACCAGAGATAAACTATAATCCAGAACGAACCGAGGTGCGGATTACTTTAAGAATAAACGAAGGGGTGCGGTTCAAAATTCAAGAAATTGATTTTTTTGGAAATAAAGTCTACTCAAAAAAGGATTTAAAAAAAGTAATAACCTTAAAAAAAGGAAAAATATTTCAACAGGAAAAATATAACGAAAGTTTGGCAAATCTACAAAATATTTACGCTGAGAAGGGATATCTTCATGCACTTATTGAATCTGAAATGGTTGAAGATGAAGAACACAGTAATTTGAAAATAAATTTTGTTATCCGCGAAGGTGAAGTTGTCAAAATTGAACGAATATATATTGAAGGAAATACTTATACTAAAGGGTATGTCTTACGCCGAGAATTATTGGTAAAAGAGGGAGAACCTCTTTATGCCGGGAAGGTACGGCGAAGTCTTGAACGGCTTTACAATTTGGGTTTTCTTGATGATGTGAAAGTTGATGTACAACAGGCGAGAAACCCTAATCTTGCCGATTTAGTTTTTACGGTTAGCGAAGGTAAACCAGGAATACTCAATGCTGGTGCCGGTTATTCCACTACCGACCTCTTAGTTGGCACTTTACAGGTGCAGCATTTAAACTTATTTGGGCGGGCATACCGTTTAAATTTACTTTGGGAGTTT
The DNA here is from genome assembly GCA_964599925.1 of uncultured bacterium. Lineage (GTDB taxonomy): Bacteria > Elusimicrobiota > UBA5214 > UBA5214 > UBA5214 > CAZRHN01. The sequence continues at coordinate 71 of CAZRHN010000031.1, read as the reverse complement.
GGTGCACGGAAACAGAATTACGAAATTGGTTTTACTGAACCTTGGTTTTTGCACAAACCGATGTCTTTAGG
>CAZRHN010000030.1:3652-10556 GCA_964599925.1 uncultured bacterium | reverse complement strand
AGGTTCTCAATAATCTTTACACTCGGTGGGTCAAGGTTAACCGTAGGTTCATCCAAAAAAAGAACATTCGGTTTAAGGATGAGTGCACGGGCTAAGGCTACTCGTTGCGCTTCTCCGCCAGAAAGAGTAGTTGCCGATTGTTTGCGTTGTGTCCAAAGTCCCACCAGACTTAGTGCTTCTTTTACTTCTTCCATTTGTTCTTTTTGCTTCCTTATTTTCAGTCCATAGGCTACATTCTCATAGACCGAGGTATTAAACATTACCGGGTTTTGCATTACCATGGTCATTTCGCGTCTTATTCGTAAACTATCTGTTGGATAACATTTATCATCAAAATAAATTTCCCCACTTGTTGGTTTTTCTAAAAGATTTAGAATCCGCAGTAAGGTAGTTTTCCCTGCACCGTTGGGTCCGATTATACAAGTGAGTTTGTTGTTTTCAATTTCTAAATTTATATTTTTTAAAACTTGTTGCTGGTTAAATGTTTTACAAATATTTTCAGTTCGGATATTCATCTCTAACTTCGTCCTTGAATTAACTGAAGAATGACATTGAGAAGTATAGCAACAACAAAAAGTATAATCCCCAGGCTAATACAAAGTTCAAATTCACCTTTTGCGATGCCGAGAGCAATGGCTGTAGTCATAACCCGTGTTGCTCCTTTAATATTTCCCCCAACCATAAAAGTCATCCCCGTTTCACCAATTACTCGTGAAAAAGCCATTATTAAACTGACAAGCAAAGGATATTTTGCTTCTTTAACTATGGCAATATACATCTGAATCTTTGATGCCCCTAAGGTAAGTGCAGTATCTTTGACTGAACTACTTACGCTTTTCAATGCGGAGAGACCCAAAGCACAAACTATCGGACTGGCAAGGATTGCCTGAGCAATAATCATTGCTCCCGGCGTGTAGAGTAAACCTAAGATACCTAAAGGACCACGGCGACTTAAGAAAAGATAGACAATCAACCCAATAAGCACTGCCGGGATAGAAAGAAAAGAATTAATCACCGCGACAATCAGTCTTTTACCAGCAAAATTTTTTAAACTAAGAAACAAAGCAAAAGGGAAACTAATACAAAAAGCAATAATCACTGCGCTAAGAGAAACTTGGAATGAAAGTAAAACAATTGGAATAATTTCGTTTAAATTCATTTTTTGACGGGGTAAAAAAGAGGACTTCCAAACTTTTCCCTACCGTAAGTTCTAATAATTTCTTGCCCTTTTTCGCCGAGAACATATTTTACAAGTTTCGTTGCTAACTTGTACTTTAGCCAGGGATATTTTTTTGGGGAAACAGGAATTATCGCATAAGGGTTAAAGAGACGGCTATCTCCTTCTGACAAGACAGTAAGGTCTAAGTCTTTTTTAATTGCAAGATATGTCCCCTGGTCAGTTAAGGTATATGCTCTCTTTTCATTTGTAATTCTCAGAGTTTCTTCCATCCCGCTTCCAGAAACAAAAAACCATCTGCCTGCAGGTTCAATTCTGGCTAATTCCCATAATTTTTTTTCCCGTTTATGTGTTCCGGAATCATCTCCCCGTGAAATAAAAGTTGCCCTTGCCGATGCAATTTTTTTGAAAGCAATGGTTACATCTTTTTCGCCTTTAATTTTCGCTGGGTCATTTTTCGGTCCTACCAGCACGAAATCGTTATACATTATTTCATAGCGTTTAGTTCCGTAACCTTCAGTGATAAACTTTTCTTCTGCATCAGGGTCATGAACTAAAATTATATCTGCATTTCCTTCTTTCGCTAATCTTATTGCCGCACCACTACCTACCGCAATTACTTTTATTTTGGTTTTATTTTCTTTCTCAAAAGGTGGTAATAAAACATCAAGTAGTCCTGAATTTTCAACTGAAGTGGTAGTTGCCAGAGTAAGAATTTCTATTTTTTTACTACAACCTAAAGAAAAAAGATTTGTGAATATAAAAATCAAAAATAAAGCAAAGAAAAGTTTGTCTTCATTTTTCCGGCTGGATGATTATAGTTAAGTAATTTTTAGTAAAATATTTTTTGGCAATATTTAGAATGTCCTCAGCAGTGACTTGGGATAAAATTTGAGGATATTCCTCGTCATATTCATACCCCTTACCCATCAGTTCCCACCATCCTAAATACCAGGCTTGGTCTCTATTTGCTGAATGTTCAATAAGATAATTACCCCGGAGAAACTTTTTTACTTCTTCCAATTCCTTTTCTTCAACCAGTTCGGTCTGTAATCTTTTTAATTGTTCCTGAATTTTTTCTTTCGCTTGGTTGAGTTTTGTCCCATCTAAACCAAGATAGATAACAAAATGACTGGTTGATTTTCGTGTTGGATAGAAAGAACTGATTTCGTAAGCAAGACTATGTTTATCCCGTAATTCACGGAAAAGACGTCCACGCATTCCGCCGCCAAGAAGTGTATTTAAGACCTTCAGAATTGCGTAGTCGCTATGACTACCTTCCGCTACCGGGCAACCCAACATTAGGTATGCCTGTTTAAATTTTTGTGGATAAATTTTTTCTATGCTTTGGGAAAGGGGAATCTCGGGAAATGGGGCCGTTACTAATTCTTCGCCCTTAGGTAAGGAAGCAAAAGTTTTTTCTACAGTTTTTTTAACTTTTCCCCAAGATAAATTACCAACAATAACAATAACCATTCTTTCCGGGGTATAAAACTTTCTATGATAATTAACTAACTCTTCACGGGTAAATTTTTTTACTGTTTCTTCAGTGCCAATTGGAGGAAGAGCGTAAGGGTGGTTACGATAAAGATTCTGATTAAAATAATCATAAGCGACAGTAAAAATATCTTCCTCGCGTGATTTAATTGCGGCTAAGGTCACCTGCCTTTCTTTTTCAATTTCTTTTTCCGGGAAGACAGGGTTAGTTATAACTTCAAAAAGTAAATCAAAAGCCAGGTTAAAATGTCTGACCGTGACTACCGAAGAAACCTGAGCGAAATCTTCATTGCTCCCTGTAGACAATATCCCGCCGATAGATTCAACAATTTCCGCAATCTCACTTGCTGTATATTTTTTAGTTCCTTTGGTGAGAAGTGTTTGGACTAAATGAGTAATTCCTGCTTGTTCATTAGGTTCATAAATTCTGCCAGTTTTTATAAAAAGTTCAAGAGCAACAATCTGATTGGATTTATTTCTCTTGTGAATAAGAGTAAGACCGTTTGGGAAGACATGCTTATTAATTCCTGCCTGAATTTCAGCAACAAAAAACGAGGATAGAACGATTGCCATTATTTTCCACCTTATTTTGCTCATTGATTCTTATCTCTACCACTCTACCACTTTACCACTCTATCACTCTAATCTTATTCTGGGTAGAAAATTATCGCATTTGGTTTCTCTCCCTGAAAATAAGTATCAAACACACGTTTTATATCTTGCACTTGAACCCGAGAGATATTTTTTAGATATTTTTGCGCATAATCAATATTTTTTAATGTTGTTCCGTAGCCAAGAGTATACGCTTTACCGGAATAAGTTTCGTTACCAAATAACCAACCACTTTCAATTAATATTTTTGCTCGTGCCAATTCTTTCTCATTGATGCCATTTTTTTGAACATTAAGCAGTCCTTGGTAGATTTCTTCCATTGCTTGACTAACCTTTTCCGCTGCCGCCTCCCCTGAAATAAGAAAGATGCCACTACCTTTTTGGGTAAGGAGAGATGCACTGATTGACCAGACCAATTCTTTTTCCTCACGTAATTTCTTGTAAAGTCGTGAATTGCGTCCTTGTCCGAGAATGGTAGCCAAAAGGTCAAGAGCATACTGGTCATCGTTTTCTACAGTTGGACCTAAAAAACCAGCAATGAAATATGCCTGCTGGACAGATTTTTTTTCTTGAACAAAGAAACTTTGCTTTCTATTTTCAAGAAGTATTGGTATTCGCAGTGGCCCCTTCTTTGGTAATGGTTCAAATATTTTTTCTAATTGGGGCAATAATTTTTTAACCGATATGTCACCAACAATTACAAGGGTTATATTATTCGCTACATAATAATTGCGATAATGTTCAATTAACCTCTCTCGGGACATTCTCTGTATTGTTTCTTCGTTGCCAATTATCCGAAAACGGTAAGGAATGGTAGGATAAATCTTCTGGTTAAACGCATCCCAAAGGATAGCCTCGGGGTTGTCCTCGTGGCGTTTAATTTCTTCAAGGATAACTAATCGTTCCCGTTCAATTTCTTCTTCAGGGAAAGTAGCATTTTGGATAACTTCAGCAACTATTTCTAGGGCAGTATCAAGCGCTTCTTTTGGAATATTTATATAAAAAACAGTAGCATCTTTACCTGTGCCGGCATTAATTCTTCCTCCCTGCGATTCAATAACTCGTGCAATTTCACCAATGTCATATTTTTTTGTCTTTTTGAAAAGCATATGTTCAAGAAAATGAGATACACCATTATTTATTTCTGTTTCGTAAGCAGAGCCAACTTTTATCCATGCTTGCAAGGAAACTAAAGGTAAAGCATGGTCTTCCTTGAGAAGAACGAGTAAACCGTTAGAGAGATAAACTTTTTTCACTTTTAATGCGTTCGCCTGTAATGTGGTGAAAGGAAAAAACAGAGTGAGAAATAGATACAAACCTACACCTCTTTTATTCGTGTGCATTCGTTCTTTTATTCGCGTGGATTCGTGTTCTTATATTGCTGTGGTAAGTAAAGTTTCGGTAGAAAAAATTCCCGGGATAGTGCGAATCTTTGCCACAACAACATTGGCTAATGTAGCGAGGTCAGCAACTTCAATGTCTACAACCAAATCCCAGCGCCCAAAAACAGCACTTACATGGCTTACCCCTTTAATTTCTTTAATTTTTGCTAATGCTTGTTTTTCTTTTCCTGCCTGTAACCGTACAAGAACTAACCCGGTGACCATCTATTTCGTCCACCTCCTCTTAGTTTCTTCCCTTAAAAGGATAGCCGATATCGGCAACGACTACTTTACCAAGGAACTTTTTTGCTTCTGGATTGAGGAATCCTTTTTTCGGGTAACCCATTGTTACGGTAATTTTTGCTTGAATACAATCTCCTAAGAAAAGACCGGTATCCCCATCAAGTCCTGAAGGTATATCAACCGCAATAACTGGTTTATTTGATTGGTTAATAATTCTGATTACTTTGGAATAAGTATCGCTTATATTCCCTTTGATCCCTGTTCCCAAAATAGCATCTATAACAATATTGACGAGTTGCAGTTCTTGAGATAATTTTTTCAGTAGATTTGAGGTGAGTATTTTTATTTTCACTTGCAGATTTTGCAAAATTTTTAAATTGGTTAAAGCGTCACCAGAAATTTCGGTAGGATTTTTTAGGAGGTAAACTCTTATTCTACACCCTTTGTTAAGAAGGTATCTTGCAGTAACAAAACCGTCGCCGCCATTATTTCCACCACCACAGAAAATAGCAATCAGCGGGTGAACGGGTAAGCGGTTAAGTAGTTTCAAAGTCACCTCGGCTACCGCGCGTCCGGCATTTTCCATCAAAACAAGAGAAGGGATACCGTACTTTTCTGTCGCTTTGCGGTCAAGGGCACGAATTTTTTTTACGCTTAAATAATTCATTTATTGTTTGATTATCAGCAAAATTCCAAAAAGAATAAAAATACTTCCCGCGAGAAAATGAATATACTTAAGTGGAATCAGTTTAGTTAGTAGTTCACCAAATAAAACGCCAATAAGAGTAACTACAAACATTGCTGCAGTTGCAGCAAGAAGTACGGTGAACATAGATTTTGTCTGCGCGGTAAGGGCAATTACCGCTAATTGTGTTTTGTCTCCTAATTCAGCAAGAAAAATTGTGGTAAAAGTAGTAACGAATATTTTCCAGAACATGACACCCTCCTTTAGATAACCGTCTCTCTGAGAAGTTGAGCACATACTTCTGGAATTAAAGGTTGGATCTGGAATCCCGAACCCCATTCAAAACCGCTTACCTCAGTTACCTGGGGACAGATTTCCAGGTGCCAGTGGTAATCCTTCTCTATTGTGTTCCAATAACCCGGCCGGGGTCGCAGATAAGGTATAGTGTGGAAGGCGTAAGTTAGTGCAGGGTCATTTAAAAGCTGGACTATACGACGGAGTGAATTTCTAAGAATTTGACTCAAGTTGACGAAAAAAGAAACACTTTCCTTAGTAAAGTCGGAATTGTGTATTTTTGGAATTACCCAGGTTTCAAAGGCAAACCTCGCCGCATAAGGGACAAAAGCAAGATAATCGTTATTTTCTTCAATAATTCTTTTCTTATCTAATTTTTCCTGATGAATAAGGTCACAGAAAAGACATCTTTCTTTGTAACCGTAATATTGTCTTGAATTTGCTAATTCATCTTTTATTGCTTTGGGTGTAGCGGCTAAACCAACAAGTTGGGAATGTGCATGTCCGACACGGTAAGGTGATTTTGGTCTTTGATTCTTAAAAATTAGACAATATTTTAACCGTTTGTCTTTTTCTAAATCAACAATTCGTTCCTGATACACCTGTAGTACTTTTTTAATTTGTTCCACGGGTAAATCAGAGATATTTTTTATATGTTCTGCACTTTCAACAATTATTTCATGAGCACCGATATTGTCCATTGCATCATACATACCTACACCACGACGATGTAAATCACCTTCAATCTTTAAAAAACCGCTAATTGCTGGAATTACCCGGATTGACCAACCCGGAGTGTTGAGTGGAGTTTGATTTTCCCGTAAGGCATAAATTTCGGAACGAGTAAGATGTTCGTTTCCCGGACAGAAAGGACATTTCTTGATGTCTTTCTCTTCCGGTTTTAAAGAAGAAAAAAATTCATCAACATCTTTTGTTCCGGTGATTACCCAACGGCCAGAAACATTGTCTTTGCGTAATTCACTCATTTTATCTCCTCTTTTAGACGATTACAAT
>CAZRHN010000030.1:0-3552 GCA_964599925.1 uncultured bacterium | reverse complement strand
TTTATTTCTTTAGTTGGCAGTTTCCCCCAATCTTCTAAAAAACGTTTTATGCCAATATCGGTTAAAGGATGTTTGGACATTTGTTTAATTACACTGAAAGGGATCGTAGCAATATGTGCACCGAGTTTTGCTGCCTGAACAACATGCATCGGATGACGCACGCTGGCAACAATTACCTGGGTTGAAAAATTATAATTCTCAAAAATGGTAAGTATATCACTGACTAAATTCATTCCTTCTTCACCGATATCGTCAAGTCTGCCGATGAAAGGTGAAACATAGGTCGCACCGGCTTTAGCCACAAGCAGCGCTTGATTAGCCGAGAATACAAGCGTAGCATTAGTTTTGATTCCTTCCTTTTCTAAAATTTTTACTGCTTTCATCCCCTCTTCAGTCATCGGTATTTTGATTACCAAATTTTTTGCCCAGGAAGAAATTATCCGCGCTTCTTTGAGCATGCCATCTAAATTGAGACTGACTACTTCTGCGCTGATTGGTCCGGAAACGATTTTACAAATTTCTAAGATTTGTTCTTTAAAATCTTTCCCTTCCTTTGAAACTAAGGTTGGATTGGTTGTAACCCCGTCACAGATACCCAGGGCAAGCGCTTGTTTAATTTCTTCTAAGTTTGCAGTATCAACAAAAAATTTCATTTTTTCTTCACCTTTTCTAAAAGTTCTTCAGCGGTGAGTGTATTTAAGACATCTTTCTTTTCCAGCCATCCACGCCGGGCGACGGTTACACCTAAACTAATATAATCAAGTTGTTCCAAACTATGGGCATCAGTGCCAATACCCAGCATCACCCCCATTTCTTTAGCAGTTTTACAATAAATATCATATAAATCTAATCTTTCCGGGAAAGCGTTAATTTCAATTGCCGTTTTCGTTTTTTTCGCCGCCTGTAAAATTTTTTCCATATTTATCCCGTAAGGTTCACGTTTACCTAACAGTCTTCCTGTGGGATGGGCAAGCATATGCACATATTTGTTTTCCATCGCAGTTAATATTCGCTCAGTAATTTTTTCTTCTGATTGTTTAAAGCCGGTATGAATTGCCGCAATTACAAAATCCAATTCTTTGAGTAATTCATCTTCGTAATCTAACGAACCGTCATTACGGATATCAACCTCCATTGAGCAGAGGATACGAAAATTTTTATTCTTTGAGTTGTATTTTTTTATCTCTCCAATCTTCTTATACACTTCTTTTACCGGTGTCCCACCAGCAATTTTTAAAGATTGCGAATGGTCAGAAATGGTTACCCATTCCCGCCCTTTCTTTTTTGCCTGGTTGGCAATTTGTTCAATAGTTGCGTTCCCGTCACTATATTTAGAATGGACATGGAGATCACCCCGAATGTCTTTTTCTTCCACTAATTGGGGTATTTTTCTTTTTGCGGCAATTTCAATTTCACCGCGGTTTTCCCTTAGTTCCGGTGGAATATATTCCAGACCTAATTTTTCATAAATTTCTTTTTCAGTCAGTCCGGCGATGGGCCTATCCTCTTGTTTTAATTTAAATAAGCCATATTCATTAATGGTGTAACCTTTCTTATTGGCTAATGTGCGCAGGCTGATGTTATGTTCTTTTGAACCAGTGAAATACATTAATGCTGCACCAAAACAGTGTGGTTCAACGACACGTAAATCACATTGTATGCCACCTTCTAAAATAACCGTAGATTTTGTTTCACCTTGGGCAAGTTTTTGCCTTACCCAGGGGAGATTTACAAAAGCATTCATCACTGGTTTACTTTTTGTTGCGGTGCAAAGGATATCAATATCCCGAATTGTTTCTTTACCCCGGCGCAGAGAACCAGCATAGGCGATTTGTTTAACTTCAGGTAATTTACCTAACCTTTCAATAACTGTTTTTGCGGTCATTGAAGCAGTAAAAAGCAATGTTCTTCCGCTGCTTTGTCGTTGTAACTCTATACCTCTTAAAATATTTTCTTCAGTTTTTGTACCAAAACCGGGGAGATGGGCTAATTGATGTTCTCGCGCTGCTTTTTCTAATTCCGGGATATCAGTGACGCGTAATTTTTCGTATACAATTTTTGCTTTTTTCGGTCCCATTCCCGGAATTGACATTATCCGTAAAACACCCGGGGGTATTGTTTTCTTTAAATCTTCAGCATATTTTAGTTTTCCAGTAGTTAAATATTCTTTAATTTTTTCAGCAATCCCTTCACCGATACCAGGAATTTTACGCAATTCATCTTTTACGGCTATCTCTTCAATCGCTTGAGGTAGCGCTTCAATTACTTGAGCAGCACGTTCATAGGCACGAATGCGAAACGGATTTTCTTCAGATAGACTCAAAAGTTCGGCAATTTCGTATAAAAGTTGAGCAACTTCTTTGTTCTTCATTTCATAATTCTTTGATTACAGCGATTTATTACATCTGATTACAGTGATGAGAAACTATCTTTGTGTTTATCGTTGTAATCGTTTTTTACAATCACCGTAATCATGCCTCACGAAGGATTTTTGCGGTAACCTCAGGTAAAGGTGGATTAAGGTAAAAGTCGCCTCCCCATTCAAAACCACCGGCAGGTAATGCATGGGGCAAAATTTCCAAATGCCAGTGGTAAACATCAGAGATAATTTCTCCCTCGTCAAGTTCTTGATAGCGAAGAGGTGCGGCATGAAGAATAAAATTTAAAGGTGGATTTTTTAAGATTTTTTCAATACGGTTAAGAATACTTTTAAGGACAACTCCTAAATTAAAAAAAGTTGCTTCTTCACTTTCAACAAAACAACAACCGTGTTTCTTGGGAAGAATCCATACTTCAAAAGGGAACCGTGAAGCAAAAGGTGTAAAGGCAAGATAGTCTTCATTTTCTAAAATAAGACGTTTGTTGGTTTCAACTTCCTGTTCAATTATGTCACAAAAAATACAACGCATCTTAAAGTTGTAATATTTTTTTGCCCCGTTTATTTCCTCACGAACAGTTTTTGGGACAAAGGGCAAAGCGACAATTTGGGAATGGGCATGTTCAACCGCAACCGGACCAGCACCTTGATTGTGAAAAATTAAAGCATAACGAAAAAGATTATTTTTTGCTAATTCTTGAAGACGTAAGCGATAGACTTTTATCACTTTGGCAATTTCTTCATTAGAAAGTTGGGAAATCTGGGTAATATGTTTTGGTGAAACAATAACAATTTCATGACTACCGAGAGCATTTTCCAGATCGTAAATCCCACCTTCACCACGTTTCTGTAATTCTCCTTCCGGATTAAGCGTCTGCGTGCAGGTAGGAATAATTCTTACTTGCCAGCCCGCTGTATTTGGCAGGGACCCCGCGGCACGCAAAGCAAAGAGTTCGGGCAAGGTCTCCTTTTCTTTTCCCTCACAGAAAGGACATTCTTTAGAATTGATTTTCTTATAACTGGGGATAAGTTGTTCTAAAGATTCTCCCTTAGATGTGCCAGTAATAATCCAGCGGTCAAATAAAGGGTCTCTTCTTAATTCAGCCATTTATTTCTTATTTAAGTAATTTCACAAAATAATATCTTAATTTCGTTCCTGAGTTACGAACCATTTT
>CAZRHN010000029.1:0-10998 GCA_964599925.1 uncultured bacterium | reverse complement strand
TTTTCCGGGATAAATTTTCTAGTGAAGGGAGGGTTCCCGAGAAAAAAATTGCTTAATTATTTTTGTGAAATTACTTAAATAGTAAATTCTCTACTTTCTTAATATTTTCAATTCCTTCAATTTCCTGAGCAAATTGTGGTAAGAAGACCAATCCCGGTTTCTCTTGGTAACGTTCTTCAAGAATATTTAAATATTTTTTCTGCATTTCTCTCCGTTCCCGATGAAATTGGCAATTACAGAGTTGGTCAGTAATCACATAGTTAACCAAAATTTTGCTAATATTTATACCAAAATTTTCCAGTTCTTTAACTACACGTTCCGTCTGGTTTACACCTAATGCTTCAGGGATGGTTATTACGATCGCCTGGGTTCTTTTATTTTTTACCATTTCTAAGATTCGCCGGGATAATTTCTGCCAGGAGCGAATTAATTCAAGGGGATTTTTTTCTTCCCCGTGAGTAAGTTTCGCCAATGTCGTTTTTAAGCGCAGATATAATGCTCCTGCTTCATCTAAGTGGTGATAAAATTTTTCCTGTAATTTAAGTAAAGTAAGTGTTCCGCCAGCCGGTGCAGTATCCCAGATAATTATGTCATAAATGTTATTTTCAAAAAGATTAAGCAAATAAGCAAGTGAATATTCTTCATCTATGCCCGGTGCACCGGCAACATAATCAATTATTTCTTTACCTATCGGCAAGAAGGAGGAAATAACCTCGTATACTTCGGGACCAAATTCTTTTTTCCAATTTTCAAGAACAGATTCGTAATCTAATTCTATTGCATCAAGATTTTTTACTTCTTTTATTGAACTAATTTTACCCCGTACATTTTCTTCAAAAATATCCGATAAGGAAGGTGCGGGGTCAGTGGAAAGTAATAAGGTTTTATAGTTGTTAAGTGCGAAATGTAATGCGGTTGCCGCTGCAGAGGTTGTTTTTCCCACACCACCTTTCCCACAAAAAATTACAATTCTTGGTTTCAAATCGTCTAAATATTTTAATCCATCCATCTTATATACACACTGATTACATTCACCCCGCACCTTTGCTCGGAATAGTTATAGTGTCTACGACAACTTTCCTGTGAAATACAATCCTTCTTGGGCAAAGGTGCGGGGCAAGGATTAAGAAGCACAGATTACACAGATAATACTACCGTCTTTAATCGGTGTAATCATTATAAAAAATCTGTGCAATCTTGTGTTAGTTAAAATTGTAACTTGATTGCTTTTTCTATTCCTTTATCACCTAAAATACGGATGAAAAATTCCAAGCCCCAATCAAAATGACATATCCATTCCAATTTCTTACCTAAATACCAGATCCGGAAAAAACCCGTTCCTAATTCTTCACGCCAACGTTTTTCATACTCGTAAAGAGATACCGAGGAGCGTAAATGTTCAACGCAAACCTGACCAGCAATTCTCCCGCAAATCATCGCTGTGGGTATACCTCCGCCGGTTATCGGTAAAACCTGTCCTGCGGCGTCACCGACTAAAAGCAGATTATCTTTTACCGTTTGGGGGGGCGGGCCCCCGGTAGGAACTAAACCAGTGATGAAAGAAAGTGGTTTGCCTTGAGTAACTTTTTTGCTCGCCGGTGAATGACTGATAAAATATTTAAGCAATTTAACTACCGATTCCTCCCCGGAGAAACGTTTTCTTATTCCTACGCCAACATTCGCCCGTTGTTCACCTTTAGGAATAATCCATGCGTATGCACCGGGGGCAATCTTCCCGGTATACATTTCCATCACCAAAGGTTCAATTTTTAAATCACTCATTTCGTATTGCGCAGAAAGGGCGTATTCTTTATTTTTAGGTAACCCAGCGAAATGGGCGACCAGGGAACTCGGACCATCGGCACCAACAATAACTTTTGTCTCGTATGTTCCTTTTTCTGTAATTACTTTATTCTTTTCTAACCTGATAACCTTTTCGCCTGTCTTAATTATTGCACCGGCTTTTTTTGCTTCTTCAACTAAATACTTATCAAACCATTTCCTTTCTACCGTGTAACCCTGGATAGGAAATTCGTAAACTTTCCCATAAGGTGAGAAGACGCGCACACTGGATATATCCTGGGCAATCAGATTTTTTGGGAAAGTAAATATTTCTTTCAGTTCTTGAGCCCGAGGAAAAAAATTTTTTAACTCATTAACTGCCGGAATAAATTCACCGCATCTTACCGGTTCACCAATAAGATTTTTTTTATCCAGGAGAAGAGTTCGCAATCCTCCCTGTGCCGCGTAACGAGCAGTTAAGGAACCAGCAGGACCCGCCCCCACAATTACGACATCGTAAGAAGTGCTCATTTATGACAGAAAGAGAAATCACAAGTTTTTTCTTCAACCGCACGAGCGTGACATTTTTTTGTTCCACACACCTTGTGGTCACCAACACGTTTATACCCTTGTTTCAGATGTCCCTGATGACAGGGTGCGCATTTATCACCGAGTGTTTTCACATGTTTAGGATGGTTAGCTTTTATCTTTTTTTCTTTGCCTTTTAAGATTTCCATATTCGCGTGACATTCAGGACGGGAACAATGCAAAGTCAGATCCATTTTTTGGTAATCTTTATGGCAATGCGCACAATTCTTTAAGTCAGTATGACAGAGGATACAAGTTTTATGCTCGGGACGCAATGAACGACCAAGAGGGTCACCATCACCACCGTGGGCAACACCACGATGACAGGGCATGCATTCAAATTTTTCATTGATAATCTTTGCCATCAGTTCCGTATGTTCGGGATGGTTAACGATAATTTTCTCTTCTTTAATTTCACTGACTTTCGGATGACATCCCGGACGCGCGCAGTGAACCGGATTAAAGGCTTCTAAGGGAAGATGATATGCTCCGGCTAACTGGTAATAAACCGAAAACAGTCCTCCTATCTTTGCCTTAAGGAAACCGATTAAACCCGGTTCTGAATGGCAAGCCATACATTCGTGATGATGCTTAATCTCCGGATTCTTTTTGGAACTGTGCGGAGTAGCGGTCCAAGTCTTGTAAGCCGGCCCCATCGTATTCTTGCAGAAACCACAAAAATGCGCGGTACAAGTATACTTAATCGCACCGTAACTAAGAGCAATAATCGCAATGATAATGACTAAAATCACTAAACCGGTCCTTTTTTTTGCCATTTATTTTTCACCTCCTTTCTTTTTCTCTCTTTTTTAAATTCACCGACCATTCTGCCCAAACTCTCACCAATTTTTGGTAATCTACCTGCACCAAAAATAAGCAAAATTATGAAAATAATTAGAATAAGTTCCATAAAATATCGCAAAGACGCAAAAGAGACTTATTTAGCGGAGATTGTTAAGGTTTTTCAACAATCTCATTCTATTACCAGAGAGGAAAAATCAGCAATTTTTAGATACAAATTTACAATATTTTTGAGTAAACCCAAGCGATTATTACGCAATTTTTCATCTTCAGTCATCACTAAAACCTGATCAAAAAATTGGTCAATCGGTGTCCTCAAAAAAACTATCTTCTTTAAAGTTTCCTCATAATCTTTCTTCTCAAGTAAGATTTTAACTTCTCCGCTAAGTTGAGAAAATTTTTGCCAGAGTTCTTTTTCTGCTGACTCTTGAAGGAGTTCTTCTCTCATTTCTAACTCTTCAACTCTAAACCCTGTTTTCCTTGCCTGGTCTAAAATATTTGCTGCCCGTTTAAAAGAAATTACTAAAGGTTCGAAATCCGGTAACTGACGAATTTTTTGTAAAGCATGCGTACGAGCGAAAGTTGCTGGGATATCATTGCAACCAACCTTAAGAACAGCATTAATTTCATCGTAACGAATTTTTTCTTCAGTAAGTAAAGTTTCCAGACGACTACGGAAAAATTCAAATAAATTATTTATTGCTGTTTGTTTTTCTGAATTTGTTTGCAGGCTAAGGGGGAGTAAACTCCAAGTTTGATTGATTAAATCAGTTAAGGGGATTGACCAATTTTTCTCTTTTAGAATTCGTAAAATTGCACTTGCTTGCCGACGCAAACCATAAGGGTCAGCGCTACCAGTAGGAATTAGTCCGATTGCAAAATCGCCAACTAAAGTATCTAATTTATCCACCAAGCTAACCACTGCTGATTCCGGTGTCTCAGGCAGTTTATCTTCATTGGTCAGTGGCCAGTAATGCTCTTCAATACCATAGGCAGCCTTTTCTTCTTCCCCGTCAGCAAGAGCATAAATCCGTCCGATTACACCTTGCAATTCAGGATATTCTTTCACCATTTCGGTTACTAAATCCGCTTTTGTAAGATGAGAGATCCTCTGGACAATTTTTAATTTTTCATTTTCAATTTTTAATTTCTCAGCAAGCCAATCTGCTAATTCGGCTATTCGTTTGCTTTTATCATAAAGTGTACCGAGTCGCTCGTGAAATATTACACTTTTTAATTTTTCTCTCTTTTCTTCTAAGGAAGTTTTCCTGTCCTGGTCAAAGAAAAATTGAGCGTCAGTTAACCTTGCTTCTAAAACTCGCTGATATCCTTCTTGCACAATTTCTAAATGTTCAGAGATACCATTGCGGATACCTATAAAATAAGGTAGTAAATTACCTTCCTTATCAAGGAGTGGAAAAAACTTTTGTTTTTTTACGAGACAGGTAATTAAAATTTCGCGCGGTAAAGTGAGAAATTGAGAAGAAAATTTGCCCAGCACTGCGGTAGGATATTCAACTAAATAAGTTACTTCGTCTAAAAGTAAATTATCAAAGGAAACTTCACCACCAGTTTTTTTTGCAATCTGGGTAGCAAGTTTTTTAATTACTTCCTTGCGTTCTTTTTGGTCAACCAGAACATAAGCGTTACGCAACAGAGGCAAATAGCGTGTCGGCGTAGGAATTTCAATTTTTTTTCGTAATATTGGGAAAAGACCATAAGTATGCTTTCCCGAATTTACTCCCGCAAGACTAAATTTTATTACTTTGTTCCCGTGTAAGGCTAAAAGATGGCGGATCGGGCGAATGAAACGCACTTTCGTTTCTTCCCAAATCATCGTTTTTGGGAAAGAAAGAGAAACGATAATTTGAATAAAAATTTCAGGTAAAATTTTTTCGCTTGCCTGTCCCTCTTCACGAATCCGTAAGCAGACATATTCTCCTTTCTCCATCTTTTTTCGAGTTAATGATTCAACCGGAAGACCATAATTCTGGGCAAAACCTATTGCTGGCGGGAGGGGGCGTCCTGCGGAATCATAAGCAATATTTACCGCTGGACCAATTATTTCTTGAATTAAATCGTCCTGCTTTTCGGCTAAACCTTCAACATAAAGAGTCAAACGGCGAGGAGTAGCGTAGGTATAAATCTTTTTGTGCTTAATCCTTTTTTCAGTAAAGATTTTTTCAGCAACTTCCGCTAATTCTTCTCGGATTTGTTCCAGATAAAGAGCGGGAATTTCTTCAGTACCGATTTCTAAAAGTGCATCTTTGACCATCTTCTTAGACGCGGATTACCGCAGATCAACTACCGGATTACCACAGATTTATCCGTGATTATCCGGACTTTCATCCGTGGTAATCTGTGTTTGTAGATATTGTTCGGCAACCTGACGGGCGAGATTTCTTACCCGCAAGATATAGGTTGTCCGCTCGCTGGTACCAAGTGCCCCACGTGCTTCTAAAAGGTTAAAGGTATGTGAGCATTTAAGAACATAATCATATGCTGGCAGAACAAGATTTTGATCTAACAATTTCTGACATTCTTTTTCATATTTTTCAAAAAGTAAAGAGAGAAGTTCGGTATTTGCTTCTTCAAAGTTATAGCGCGAAAATTGAATTTCATCCTGACGATGGATCTCAGCGTAAGTTATCCCCGGGGCCCAGAGAATTTCAAAAACATTATCTTTTTTTTGCGAAAATAAAGCCAATCTTTCCAAACCATAGGTAATTTCTACACTGATGGGTTCTAAATCAATGCCACCGATTTGTTGAAAATAAGTAAACTGGGTAATTTCCATACCGTCAAGCCATACTTCCCAGCCTAATCCCCAGGCGCCAAGGGTTGGGCTTTCCCAGTCATCTTCAACAAACTTAAGGTCATGATGCCGAGCGTCTAATCCAATTGCCGCTAAACTGGAAATGTATGTTTTTTGAATATTTTTTGGTGTGGGTTTAATAATCACCTGATACTGATAATAATGCTGGAGGCGGTTAGGATTTTCCGCATAGCGTCCATCGGTAGGACGACGGGAAGGTTCAACATAAGCGCAAGCCCAGGGCTTTGGTCCAAGACAACGTAAAAAAGTTGCCGGGTTAAATGTTCCGGCACCCTTTTCAATATCATAAGGCTGAAGAATAATACAACCTTGTTTTGCCCAAAATTTTTCTAAGGTGAAAATAATCTCCTGTAAAGTCAAACCAAAATCACCTCTTTATTTCTCAATGGAGGGTATCCTCTCAAAGTCGTGCTCAATAAGGGGATAATCAAGGACTTCGTCCGTCGCAAGTCCCGACCCCCTCTTCGTCGGTCAGCAACCCTTTATTGCGTTCATCCCGATAAATCGGGATTCACTGTCATCCCCTTAAGAAGAATTTTCACTTGGACATTCCGTTAGTCGGAGACGAACTCGCTGTCACCTCCTTAAGAGGAATCTTCGTTCTGAGAGATTTATATTCATCAGAAATTTCGCCAACAATTTCTTCAACTAAATCTTCAATTGTTATTATACCGCAAGTTTGCTTCTTTTCATTCCTCACAATCGCTAAATGGTAATGTCCCCGTCTGAATTCACGTAGTAATTCGTTAACTTTATTATTTTCAAAAACAAAATATGCTGGACGAATTAAATCGGTAATTAAAAAAAGACCAGCATTGTGTAAAGTATACAACAAATCCTTAGCATAGATTATTCCAACAATATTGTCAAGACTATCTTTATACACTGGCACACGGGAATAGCCGGAATGAGCAACTTTAAGGATAATTTTTTCTCGTGGTTCATTAAGATTTACGGCAAAAATTTTTTCTCTGGGAATCATCACTTGACCGACGGATTTCTGAGCGAAATCTAAAATCCTTCCGAGGATTAGTCGCACTTCCCTGCGAAAAACTCTTTCCATTTCCCGGCTCTGCAGAAGTAATTTAAACTCGCGAGGGGTGATGAAAGGAACTTCTTTAGATAATCTTTTTCCAAAAGGAGCAATAAAAATATTGGCTAAAGTGACAAAAAAAGTAACCAGCGGACGAAGAAGAAGAACAAAAAAATAGAGAAAAGGTACGGAGTAAAGAACAACCTTCTCACCTTGTAATCTTCCATAAATCTTCGGTATAATCTCACCCAAAAAAATAATCATCAGAAGTGCCAATAAAGGAAAGATTAACGATAACCAATGTCCCGGAATCGGTCCTTCCCAAAGTGGGACAAGGTCAAAAGCAAGCGAACTGGCTAAGACAATTATCCCAATATTCACTAAGTTATTACCAATGAGGATTGCGGTTAAGATACGATTTGGCTCCTTTTGCCAGAGAAGTAAACCCGGCACCAAAATTCGGTATTTATGGCGCAAGGTGCGTAAATTGTGTGCCGATAAACTGGTGAGGGCTATCTCACTACAGGAAAAAAAGGCACTTAAGGAAAGAAAAAAGAAACAAAGAAATATTTTTATTGTGAAAAACATTTATCTTCTGCCCCTTAAATCATACTCATCTAAAATTTCACCAACTATTTCTTCTAAAATATCCTCTAAAGTGACCAGACCAATAGAATGTTTCTCAGCGTCAACAACGATGAAAAGATGAACTCTCCCTTTTTTAAATTCTTCAAGGAGTTCACTTACCTTTTTCTCCTTGAAAATAAAATTCACCGGACGAATAATTTTCTCTACCGATATCTTCTCTTCTTTTTGCCAGAGAGAAAGCAAATCTTTAACATAAATGTAGCCAATGATATTTTCTTTATTTTCCCGATATATTGGTATCCGTGTTCGTCCTCTTTCAATTAAATGGTCAATAAATAAACTTGGCTCTTCACTAATATCTAAAGAGTCAACTTTCTCCCAAGGGGTCATAATTTGTTCAATTTTTAATTCGCACAGTTCTACTGTTTTCGTGAGCATTACACCAGTTTCATCATCAACTGCTTTTTCTTCAAGAATATCGCGAATAAGAATCTTGATTTCTTCCCGAGTAAGCAAAGACGAAGAAGGAAGAATTGAACGAAAAAATTTTTGGGTTAAGTAATTTACCAGATAATTAAGTGGAGTAAAAATTCTTAAAAATAAAGTCAGTAAATAAGGACTTAGAGAAGCAATTCTTTCCGGATAATGCCGAGCAAGTGTTTTCGGGGTAATCTCACCAAAAACGATAATTATCAGGGTTACCATTAACCAGGTACTAACTTCTACTAATTCTCTATTCAGTGAAGAGAAAGTGTTTAGAGCAGTATAGGTAGCGATGCTGGAAAAGAGAGCATTCACGATATTGTTTCCAACTAATATTGTAGTGAGTAAATGTTGAGGTTGAGTTAGCCAGAGTTCAAAAAAATGGCTAAATTTCTGCTTTTCATGGCTAAGTTTTTTAACTTTGAACTTAGACAGGGAAACCAAAGCTGTTTCGGAAAGAGAAAAAAAACTGCTTAAGGATAGAAGAACGAGAAGGATGATTACCACTTTTATTTAGAACAATTTGATTACAGTGATTTCTTAAAAAACGATTACAGCGATTGACGAGGATGACTTTATCTCTGTAATCGGTGTCTTTATCGCCGTAATCAAAGATTGTTGGGTTTTTCAATAATCTCTTGAAAAGAAATTTTTCAGAATTTTTTCCTGTATTTGCCACATTTTTTTGCGTTCTTTTTTGTCTTTATCACGGTATCCTAAACAATGAAGCACGCCATGGAGCGCTAAACGGGTAATTTCTTGGTTTAAACTTTGTTGATATTCTTTTGCTTGGGCGAGCGCACGTTCAACAGAAATAAAAATATCGGCTTCGCTTGGGGAATAGGGGAAAGTCAATACATCGGTTGGTAAGTTTACATTACGATAACGTTGGTTCAGTTCCTGGATTTGTTGGTCATCAACAAAAATTACAGTAAACCAAAAATTTTTTTTCTTCGTCTCTCCCTGGAGTTGCTGAAGAGCATAACCCACTGCTGCACTAATCTCTTTTTTTAAATCTCTAAATTCAGTTTCAAGATATTGGGACTGGTTATAAACCTGGGCAACTACTCCCGGGGATGTTCTCTTTCCCATTCTTCATAAGCACGGATTATCCGTTTTACCAACTCGTGACGGATAACATCAACTTCAGTAAAATAAATAAATTTAATTCCTGGCACACCTTTAAGAATTTCCTGAGTCAAAACCAAGCCAGAATGTTTCTTATTTCCCAAATCAATCTGGGTAATATCGCCAGTAATTACGGTTTGCGAATCAAATCCTAAACGGGTAAGAAACATTTTCATCTGCTCAAAAGTGGTATTCTGCGCTTCGTCAAGGATAATAAAAGCGTTATCCAAGGTTCTTCCCCGCATATAGGCCAAAGGGATAATTTCTACAATATCCTCTTCCCTAAACTCCTGGAATCTTTCCGGTCCCAGCATTATATAAAAAGCATCATATAACGGTTTTAAATAGGGGTCAACTTTTTCATAAAAAGTCCCCGGTAGAAAACCCAATTTTTCCCCTGCTTCCACTACTGGACGGGTAAGAATAATCCGTGAAATTTTATTTCTTTCTAAAGCTGCCAAAGCGCTGGCAACGGCTAAATATGTTTTTCCTGTACCCGCTGGACCAATGGCGACGACAAAATCGTATTTTTTTATCGCTTCAATATATTTCTTTTGTTGTTCAGTTTTGGGAACGATTGGCTTCCCCCGTTCAGTCACATAGACAACATTTTCTTCGGAAAATTTCTCTATCGCCAATTCTTTTAATTCAAACGGTGCACCCTGTTTTAATTTTTCCCGCATTTCTTGAATTGCCTGAGAGGCCCCCCTTACCTTTTTCTCGTTACCCCGAATTGTGAGCGTATTTGAACGAGCAAAAATTTCTACCCCAAAATTTTTTTCTAAATAATGCAAGTTCTTATCGTAAGGACCGAAAAGTTTTACCGCCTCTTCAACACTACTTAATTCAATTTTTTTGGTTACCATTATCTTAAAAATGATTACACAGATTGTTAAAGATGATTACAGAGATTTACTTCATCTTTTATCTGCGGAATCTGCGTCGGACTTTTTCTGCGTAATCTGCGTTCTAAGAGAAAGTTCGCGTAACTGTCTTTCGGTTACTTCCGCCGGGGCACCGGTCAAGGGACAAATTGCTTTCTGTGTCTTGGGAAAGGCAATCGTATCGCGAATTGAATCTTCACCGCAAATTAGGGCAACTAAACGGTCTAAACCCAGGGCGATACCTCCGTGTGGTGGTGCACCATATTCTAATGCTTCTAAAAGAAAACCAAACCTTTCCTTTGCTTCTTCTTGAGGAATCTGCAAAAGGGTAAAAATTTTTTCTTGTAATTCCCGCTGATGAATACGGATACTCCCTCCACCAATTTCCTCACCGTTTAAAATTAAATCGTAAGCACGCGCACGAATCTTCTCAATTAAAACTGGAAATTGGGAATCTGTAATCTGTAATTTGTAATTTGTAATTTCAGAAATTAGAGGTAAGTTCTCCTCTTTCGGAGCGGTGAACGGATGATGGCGAGAAACCCAGCGTTTTTCTTCATCCGAATATTCAAAAAGAGGAAATTCGGTAATCCAGGCAAAAGCAAACTCATTCCCGCCTGTCGGCGAGACAGGTGCTTTCTTATCCGCACGGATATCCGGTTTACCCCGCTCCTGCGCGCAGAGGCGGGGTTTATCAGTTCCATATTCTGCAATTGCTTCTTCATATTTCAAGCGAACAAAAGGAAGACTTATTTCCTGCCCAAGCACTTCTCGAAAAACCCCGGCTAACATTCTTTCAACCAAATCGTAAATATCTTCCTCATCAACAAAACTTGCTTCTAAATCAATTTGGGTGAATTCCGGTTGTCGGTCAG
>CAZRHN010000028.1:2412-11155 GCA_964599925.1 uncultured bacterium | reverse complement strand
CAGATAAAGAAAAAATTATTGAAACTGTAAAAGGAATGAAATATCAGGGTATTCTCGGAGAAACTGCTTTTGACGAAAAAGGTGATACATTAAACAAAATAATTTCTGTTTACCAAGTAAAAGAAGGTAAATTTGTTTCCCTTGACTGACTATTAACACGAATATTCGCGAATTAACTAACACGAATTCTTACGAATGGTTTATTCGTGAATATTCGTAAATTTTTTCTATTCGTGTAAATTCGGGAAAGTAAAAATGTTCTTACAACAATTAATTAATGGACTGACCTTAGGTTCAATTTACGCTTTGGTCGCTTTGGGTTATACTATGGTTTACGGAATACTTTTAATGATTAATTTTGCTCATTCAGAGATATTTATGTGCGGCGCATATTTTGGTTATTTTTTTTACAATATTTTCTCCGGGATAAATTTTTTACAAAAAAATTTAGGTATACTGGTTCTTGTCGTTTTTTCTCTTACAATGTTAATGACTGCACTTTTAGGGGTATGTATGGAACGGATTGCTTACAAACCTTTACGGCACGCACCAAGACTTACTGCTTTAATTTCCGCAATCGGTGTTTCAATTTTTTTACAAAATTTGGTAATGCTTACCATAAGTAATCAATCCATTCCTTACCCGGAAATTTTCCCAGTGAAGAAACTCACCTTCTATCTTGCGGAAATAAATTCTTTACAAATTTTCATCATTCTTTTTTCAATTTTTTTGATGTTCCTTTTGCGTCTTTTTATTCAATATACAAGACTCGGTAAGGCAATGCGTGCAGTTTCACAAGACCGGGAAACTGCTCAATTAATGGGGATAAATGTTGACCTGATTATCTCCTTAACTTTTTTTATTGGTGCTGGCTTAGGTGGTGCAGCGGGTGTATTAAACGGTATGTATTATGGGTCAATTAAATATAATATGGGTTTTTTACCCGGAATTAAAGCCTTCACCGCCGCGGTTCTTGGTGGGATTGGTAATGTTACCGGGGCAATGTTTGGCGGTTATCTTCTTGGTATTTGCGAAGCCTTTGGAGCAGGATATATTCCCGGTGGCGCAGAATGGAAAGATGTCTTTGCTTTTGCCATATTGATTTTAGTTTTAATTTTGAAGCCGAGTGGTATTCTTGGGCAACGCTTACCGGAAAGGGTGTAACACGAATTAACACGAATACTTGGGGAAAATTCACGAATGCTCACGAATAAAAACACGAATGTTCACGAATAGAATTTTTATTTTTTTGGGAGCAATTTTACTTCTATTTTTTCCAGTCATTTGCCAGTCTTTGGGAGCATATTATCTTCTTCATATTGCTGGTTTAATTGGTATTTATCTCCTTCTTGTTTTAGGGTTAAATTTAATCCTTGGTTTTGTTGGGTTACTTGATTTAGGGTTTATTGCTTTTTATGCTTTCGGCGCATATATCGCTGCTTTATTTTCAATTCTTGGTTGGAATTTTTGGTTAACTCTCCTTTTAACTGTTGGTTTAACTGTATCTTTACGTTTGCTTTTGGGTTTGCCCGCATTACGTCTGCGGGGTGACTATTTAGCCATTGTTACCCTTGGTTTCGGCGAAATTACCCGGTTAGTATTAAATAACTGGGACGGCTTAACTAACGGACCTAAGGGGTTACCGCGGGTTGGGGAAATGATTGCTTCACCAAAATTATTCTTTCTTACTTTCCAGTCAGACATTTCATTTTATTATTTGATTTTGTTTTTTGCAGTTTTAGGTATAATTATCAGTCTTCGCTTGGACAACTCGCGGATTGGTCGGGCTTGGGTTGCGATTCGTGAAGATGAAATTGCTGCTGGAGTAAGTGGTATAAATGTAAATAAAGTTAAACTTTTTGCCTTCAGTTTTTCCGCAGTTTTTGCTGCCCTGGCTGGTGTATTGTATACTCATTGGATAAAATTTGTCTCCCCCGAATCCTTCACTTTCTGGGAGTCAGTATTTTTAGTCTTAATGGTAGTTTTAGGTGGTATGGGCAGTATCCCGGGGATAATTTTTGCTACGATTTTAGTTATTGGAGTACCGGAAATTTTACGGGGTATTCTCGGGGCAAAACTGGTTAATTATCGGATGTTAATTTTTGGTTTTGCCTTAGTTTCAATGGTTGTTTTCCGTCCCCAGGGAATTATTCCTTCAAAACGGCGTGAATTGGAACTGCGTCCCGCGGAAGAATGAACCCCTCCCCTCTCCCTCAAAGGGGAGAGGGAATAAGGTGAGGGTAAAGTAAAAAAATGTTTCTCCGGGTAGAAAATATAACAAAACATTTTGGTGGTTTGCGGGCATTGGATAATTTAAGTCTGACTGTTGGTCAAGGCGAAATTGTTGGTTTAATCGGTCCCAATGGTGCGGGGAAGACAACCTTTTTCAACCTCTTAAGTGGAATCTATTCTCCGGATAAAGGAAAAATTTTCTTTTCCGGACACCGGATTGACGGTTTATCAGCGCACCGAATTACTGCCTTAGGGGTAAGCCGCACCTTTCAGAATATTCGCCTTTTTGCCCAGATGACTGCATTGGAAAATGTAATGGTCGGACGGCACTGTCGGACGCGTGCGGAAGTAGGGGAGGCGCTAATGCGCACTCCTGAATTTTGTCGGGAAGAAGACGAAATTCAGGAAAAAGCAAAAGAACTTCTTGATTTTGTTGGGTTACTTCCTCAAGGGAATGAATTAGCAAAAAATTTGCCTTACGGTGACCAGAGGAGATTAGAAATTGCCCGTGCTTTAGCAACCGAGCCCACCCTTTTACTTCTTGACGAACCTACCGCAGGGATGAATCCGGTGGAAGCGGAAAAATTAATGTCCCTGATAGAAAAAATTCGGCTTCAAGGGGTAACTGTGATTTTAATTGAACATCAAATGGATGTAGTAATGAACATCTCTGACCGTATTGTTGTCCTGAATTATGGTGAAAAAATTGCCGAAGGTAAACCGACAGAAATCCAGAAGAATTCTTTAGTTATTGAAGCCTATCTCGGGACTGAAAAATATGCTTGAATTGTTTGATGTCCATACTTCTTACGGTAAAATTGAGGCATTAAAAGGTGTATCCCTTGAGGTAAGAGAAGGTGAAATTGTTGCCTTAATTGGTGCAAATGGTGCAGGCAAAACCACCCTTCTAAAAACTATTTGCGGTTTACTTCCGGTTCATCAGGGAGAAATAAAATTTTTTGAGGAAAAAATTTCCCTTCTTAAACCACATAAAATCAATGCTCGTGGTATTATCCAGGTGCCGGAAGGAAGAAAAATTTTCCCACGGTTTACGGTGAAAGAAAATTTGGTAATTGGTGCATACCGGCGGAAAAAAAAGGAAATCAATCAGAGTTTAGAAAAAGTTTGTTCACTTTTTCCGGTGCTTAAAGAACGCAGGGACCAGTTGGGTTTAACTCTTTCCGGTGGTGAACAGCAGATGTTAGCGATTGGACGGGCTTTAATGGCTAACCCCAAACTGCTTATGTTTGATGAACCTTCAATGGGTTTAGCGCCGGTTTTGGTAGAAAAAATTTTTCAGATTATTAAAGAAATTAACCAGCAGGGAACAACCATACTCTTGGTTGAACAAAATGCATACCAGGCCTTAAGGGTTGCTTCCCGAGGTTATGTACTGGAAACCGGTAAAGTTACTTTGACCGATACCGCAGGTAGTCTTCTAAAAAATGAAGAAATCAAAAAGGCATATTTAGGAGGACAAAAAAGTTAAAGATTTTTTTAAGAAAAGACACAAAATTATCAAAGTCAAATATCTGCCAGAATCCTGGTCAATATATTATCGTCCATCGGAAAAAAGGAGGAAGAAAAAGATGAAAGAAGAAACCAGACCGGCGGGAATACAGATTGAAATTGACGAGCAAACTGCACAGGGTATTTATGTGAATCTGGCAATGATTACCCATAACGAAACCGAATTTGTTTTTGATTTTATTTATGTTCAACCGCAGGCACCGAAAGCAAAGGTGCGCACCCGGGTAATCACCTCACCGATTCATGCAAAACGTTTCCTCAAAGCTTTGGAAGATAATCTGAAAAAATATGAAGCACATTTTGGGCAATTACCTGAAATTAAAGAAGCGGAAAAACCCATCGCCTTTGCTTAGACACGAATTTGCACGAATATAAAGAAGCTCGCGAATGTTCGCGAATAAATTATTCGTGATAATTCGTGTATTTAATTCGTGATTATTTGTGATACACTAATGCGTATAGAAATAATTTCTATTGGTAGTGAACTACTTTCCGATAAGGTTAATACAAACATTAATCTTCTTGCGGAAAAATTGGCAACCATTGGACTTTCCATTTCTCGCCAAATTACTGTCGGAGATAACCCGGAAGAAATCAAAGAAGTTTTTGCTGAATCTTTGAACCGTGCGCAGATTATTATTTCTACCGGTGGGTTGGGTCCAACTTTTGATGATTGCACCCGAGATGTAGTGGTAAAAGTATTAAAAAGGAAACTTATTTTTAACCGTGAAGTAATGTCAGTAATTGCACGGCATTTTATTGAGCGGAATATTGAAATGCCTAAAGAAAACGAAAAACAAGCCTATATTATTCAGGGAGCCGAGGTTATCCTGAACAAAGTTGGCACTGCCCCCGGTATGATAATAGAGCAAAGAGCAAAGAGCAAAGAGCAAAGAGTTAAAAGTCCTTTGCTCAAGCGAGCCGAAGGCAAGCGTGCTCTTAGCTCAAAACTAATCATCTTGTTGCCGGGTCCTCCGAGAGAAATGTTGCCAATGCTTGAAGAGAAGGTTATCCCTTATCTTAAACAAAAATATGAGACCGCTCTTAGCCGCAGTTTAATTTTACATATTTGTGGTTTAACCGAATCGGAAATTGATGAAAAAATTCGTCCTCTATTAGAAGAAGAAAAAAAAATTGAAGGATTAGGATTTTCTCTTCTTGCGCATCCGGCAACGGTTGATTTAAAAATTACTCTTTCCGGGAAAGACCAACTCCTTCTTGAACAAATCCTGAAAAAAACAAAAAATGAAATTTACGAAATCCTCGGTAAAAACATCTATGGTGAAAATGGACAAACTTTAGAAAAAGTTGTTGCTGAGCTTTTGCTCAAAAAAAAGAAAACTTTAGCCATTGCTGAATCCTGCACCGGTGGTTTACTCGGACACCGGATTACCAATGTGCCGGGTAGTTCGTTATATTTCAAACAGGGGGTGGTCGCTTATTCTAATCAGAGCAAGAGTAAACTTTTAGATGTAAAATCGGAAATAATTGAAAAATATGGTGCGGTCTCTCAAGAAACAGTCTTAGAAATGGCTCGCGGGATAAAAAATATTGCTCAGAGTAATTGTGCGATAGCAATTAGTGGTATTGCTGGACCTTCGGGTGGAACCAAAGAAAAACCAGTCGGATTAGTATATATCGCGATAATTGTTGATGATAAGGAAATTGTTAAAGAATACCATTTTCTGGGTAGCCGGCTGGAAATTAAAGAAAAAAGTGTTACTACTGCACTTGACTTTCTCCGCAGAGAATTACTAAAATAGACAATTCATATATGAATACAAACAATTTAAAAGAATTAAAAATAGGAGATTTAACAGCAAAACTTCCTATAATTCAAGGAGGGATGGGAGTTGCAATTTCTCTATCTGGACTGGCATCCGCAGTAGCTAACGAAGGCGGTATCGGGGTCATTTCTGCCGCAGTTATTGGGATGCTTGAACCTGATTTTTCCATAAATTTCTTGGAAGCAAATATTAGAGCGTTAAGAAGAGAGATTAAAAAAGCTAAAGAATTAACTAAAGGAATTCTTGGCGTAAATATATTGGTAGCATTATCAAATTTCGCTGATATGGCGAGAACTGCTATTGAGGAAGAAATAGACATTATTCTTTCTGGTGCTGGACTTCCCCTTAATCTTCCGAAATTTTTAAATGGAAGCAAAAGGACAAAGTTGGTCCCCATTGTATCCTCTGGAAGGGCGGCTAGAATTATTTGTAAAAGATGGTTAGAAAAATATAACTACCTTCCCGATGCTGTAGTAGTGGAGGGTCCACTGGCCGGGGGACATCTTGGGTTCAAAGAAGAGCAAATTAGTAATCCTGCGTATTCTTTAGAAAAACTGATTCCAGAAGTAATTAAGGAGGTGAGAGTATTTGAAGAAAGGTACAAAAAACCTATTCCGGTAATTGCTGCTGGAGGTATATATACAGGGGAAGATATTTATAAATTCTTACAGTTAGGTGCTTCTGGAGTGCAGATGGCAACACGTTTTGTTACCACTTATGAATGTGATGCATCTATGGGATTTAAGCAAGCTTATATTGATTCTAAGAAAGAAGATATCGTGATTATCAAAAGCCCGGTTGGTATGCCGGGAAGAGCGATTAGAAACAAGTTTATTGATGATGTTAATAAAGGGGAAAAGAAACCATTTAAATGTCCCTTTCATTGTATTATAACCTGTGATTGTAAAAACAGTCCCTATTGCATTGCTCTTGCTTTAGTAAATGCCCGAAAGGGTAATTTAAAATATGGGTTTGCTTTTGCTGGAGCGAATGCTTATAGAACAAAAGAAATTATTTCGGTCAAAGAATTGATAAAATCTTTGTTAGAAGAGTATGAGAATGCATCCAAGCAATCTGCTTCGCACACCAGCGGATAAGAGGAGAGTAAAAATTGGTTGTTGCGGATATCCGGTTTCGCGGAAAGAATATTACAAAAATTTTGATTGTGTTGAGATAAATGTTACCTTTTATCAACTTCCCGAGATTAAGACTGCTCTCAAATGGAGAAAAGAAGCACCAGAAAATTTTGAATTTATTCTTAAGGCCTGGCAATTAATTACCCATCTGGCAAGTAGTTTTACCTACCGGCGTCTGAAAGAGAAAATTCCGGAAAATAAAAAGAAAAATTATGGTTTTTTCCAACCAACAGAAGAAGTTTCCTATGCTTGGAAAAGAACAAGAGAATTTGCCGAGACTCTCGGATGTAAAAAAATTCTTTTTCAATCTCCAAAAAGTTTTACTCCCACCGAGAAAAATATCAAAAATATGAGAACTTTCTTCAACTCAATAACGCAAAAACTCAATAACGCAATAACCTTCATCTGGGAACCAAGAGGTGAATGGAAAACAGAAGAAATTAAAGAAATCTGTAAAGAACTTAATTTAATTCATTGTGTTGACCCAACGATAAACATTTCTCTCTATGGTCAGTTTAACTATTTTCGTTTGCACGGAAGTTACCCCGGAGGAAGAATTAACTATAATTATCAATTTACCGATAAAAAATTAAAAGAGGTCTTTGCCAAATGCACCAAGTCCTTGAATTATGTAATGTTCAATAACGCAACAATGTTTGCAGATGCCTTACGCTTCAAAGAATTATGAGACTTTTTATTGCCGTAAATTTAGAAGAAGAGTTAAAAAAAAGAATTGTTCCGCTTGAAGAAGAACTGAAAAAAACCGGTGCTGATGTTAAATGGGTAGAGGTAAAAAATTTGCATTTAACCTTGAAGTTTTTAGGTGAAGTGGAGGAAAAAAAAGTAACCCAAATTGAGCAAATAATAACATCAACCTTGGTAAATTTTCCTTCCTTTGAAATGCGGCTTTCAGGATTTGGTGTTTTCCCGAATTTAAATTACCCACGAGTTGTCTGGATTGGAATAAATGAAGGTAAAGATCAGTTGAAAGTTTTAAGTGAAAAAGTTGAAAGTTCACTGATTCCTTTAGGTTTTCCTAAGGAAAAAAGACCTTTTACTGCCCATTTAACCGTAGGGAGGGTGCGTTCAGCAAAGAATAAAAACCAGTTAATTAGCATAATTGAAGAAAAAAAGAATATAGAGATTGGCAAACAAAGGGTAGAAAAAATTTATTTAATGCAAAGTTTTCTTAAACCCACCGGTCCAATTTATGTGCCGCTTAAAGAATGGGAATTGACCCGGGGTTGACCAAAAAAATAAAAAATTGTAATATTGTGTGAATAATGACCCTTCAACAAGTTCAGGGTCATCGTGAGTAAAACCGAACGATGAAAAAACATTTTTTTCTACCCCGGTATGCACCATTTTGGTGCATACCCCGTTACCAGGTATTAACCAGTATTTTATTTCTTCTGCTTGCAGTTTGTTTCCAGACAATATCTGAAGAAAGTCTGCTTAACCCTTCTTCTCTTCCGCCATTGCCCAAAAAAATTATTTTTACTTTTGACGATGGTCCCTATCCAGAATTTACCGAAAAACTTTTAAAAATACTTGGAGAGGAAAAGATTAAGGCAACCTTTTTTATCGTTGGCGAGATGGGGGCACGTTATCCTTATCTTTTGAAGTTGCTCAATTCTCAAGGACACGAAATCGCTGGACATACTTATACTCACCCTAACCTGACGAAGATTCCATTGACAAGAGTAAAGGAAGAATTAGAAAAAACACGCCTTTTGATTAGAGAGTTTACCGGTAAAAATACTTATCTTTTTCGTCCACCGGGTGGGAATTATAACGAAAGTCTAAAGCGTATTTCTTCATCTTCTGGTTATCAACCAATCTTCTGGACAATTTTTCCTCAGGATCATTCTTCGGATATTTCAGCGGAAGAAATCTACCAGCGGGTAATTGAAAATATCCATCCCAACGGGATAATCCTTTTCCATTCTGGCCGGGAGAACACTTTACAGGCTTTACCGAGGATTGTTCAAACTTTAAAAGAAAAAAATTATACTTTCATTACCATTTCGGATTTAATTACAGAAGAAAAAAATTTGG
>CAZRHN010000028.1:0-2312 GCA_964599925.1 uncultured bacterium | reverse complement strand
AAAAATTATACTTTCATTACCATTTCGGATTTAATTACAGAAGAAAAAAATTTGGCCTATGTCCAAAGGACGAATCCTGGCTATTGACTACGGGGAAAAAAATCTTGGTTTAGCAATAAGCGATACAAGTAAAGTCTTTGCTGGACCTTGGGGTAAAATTGTGCGGGAAAATTTTGAATCCGACTTTAATAAAATTGAGTGTTTAATTCAAGAACAAGAGATTGAAGAAATTGTTATTGGTTTACCGAAAAATCTTGACGGTAGTCTTGGTGAGAAAGCAAGAGAAACAATTATCTTTACTAAGGAACTAAAAAATTTCCTTTCTAAAAAGAAACTATCTTTGCCGGTTGTTTTCTGGGATGAACGGTTGACCAGTAAAGAGGCGGAGAAAGTTTTATTGAGTGCGAATCTTTCCCGAAAAAAACGAAAAGATGTCCGTGACCAGATTGCCGCCTGTTTAATTTTACAAAATTATTTAGAAAGATCTACAATGAGGATTAAGAGATAACAGCGATGAGAAAAATACGATTACGGCGATAAAGACACAGATTACGGAGATAAAATTATCATTGGTAAATCGCTGTAATCGGTCTTTAAAATCACTGTAATCATTCTTACTGAAAGGAAGAAATGAAGAAAGGGTTAATTTTATTTATTTTTATTTTAGGTTTGTTTTTATTGATTCGCTATTTAGAACCATATTTTTCTGGCGCAGATATTCTTGTATCAATCCCAGCGGGAGCAAATGCGAAAGGGATTGCCCACCTCCTTAAAGAGAAAAAATTACTTCTAAGTAAAAATTTATTTCTCCTTTTAGCAGAAATAAAGAAGGCGGAAAATAGAATTAAAGCCGGGACTTATCGTTTAAATCCAAAGATGTCAAGTTTTGAAATACTTAAAAACTTGGTTGAAGGTAAGACTTACGCATTTAAGGTTACTATCCCGGAAGGGTATACAGCAAAGGAGATTACTCATCTTTTAGCGAGTAAAGAGTTAGTTAATGAAGAGAGATTTTTAGTCCTTGTAGAGAAGAAGAAACTTGAAGGATACCTTTACCCAGAGACTTATTACCTAAGTCCTGGAATGGGCGAAGAAAAAATCATTGAAATTATGTTCAGCCGGTTCAATAAGGTTTTTACTCCCGAAATGGAAAAAAGAGCAAAGGAAATAAAATTAAATCGTGAAAAAATCGTAATTCTGGCTTCAATTATTGAGAAGGAAGCACTCAAAGATGAAGAAAGAAAACTTATTTCAGCAGTTTTTCATAACCGTTTGAAAAAAGGCTGGTTTTTGGAGTCCTGTGCGACAGTAAATTATGCCTGGGGGAAAGAATTTAACCAGAAGAAAGGTCGGCTCAGTTATAAAGATTTAGAGATAGATTCACTCTACAATACTTATCGCAATTATGGTTTACCACCGGGAGCAATTTCTAATCCCGGATTAGATTCAATCAATGCTGCACTTTATCCTCAAGAAAGTGAAGCGATGTTTTTTGTTGCTGATGGTGAAGGGACACATAAATTTTCTCGCTACTACTCGGAGCACTTAAATAATCGACCAAGGAAGACAAAGAAGAGATGACCTACTAATCGGGAGATGAAAAATTTAGATGAATTGAAAAATTTAAAAGTTGGCGAAGAAATTAAACTTCCTTCTCCCTTAACTAAAGGTAGGATTAGTCTTGAAGAAACAATCTTGAAACGGCGTTCGGTAAGGAGTTTTAAAAATAGACCTTTAACTTTAGAACAAATTTCCCAACTTCTCTGGGCTGCGCAGGGGATAACTTCCCTTCAGGAAGGATTGCGGTCAGCACCCTCAGCCGGGGCAACTTATCCTTTGGAAGTGTATTTGGTTTCAAGAGAAGGTATTTTTCATTATTTACCGGAAAAACACGCTCTTCAAAAAGTAATTGCTGAAAATCGGATGCGACTTTTAGCCGAAGCATGTTTGGGTCAGGATTGGATTGAAGAAACAGGTGTAAATATTGTTCTTGGTGCTATATTTGAACGGACAACCGGTAGATATCGGCAACGCGGTGTCGGATATGTATATATTGAAGTTGGGCATGCGGCGGAGAATATTCATCTCCAAGCAGTAGCATTGGAGTTGGGTTCAGTGCCGGTAGGCGCATTTGACGATGATGCGGTAGCAAAAGTTTTGGAATTACCTGCAAAAGTTAAACCACTTTATGTAGTACCAGTGGGTTATCCTTAAATGAAACTTGATTCCAGTGATTAAGAAATAGATTACAGTGATAAGAGAGAAGTTGAAACGTTATTTTATTACTGGGTTAATTGTTCTTCTACCTTTAT
>CAZRHN010000027.1:0-11479 GCA_964599925.1 uncultured bacterium | reverse complement strand
CACGGATTGCCTGACCGATAGCCGCGGTAGTTTTCCCTTTACCATCACCAGTATAAACCTGGATTAACCCCGAACACGAATTTACACGAATTTTCTGAGGCGCGAATTTACACGAATTTTTTTTTGCTAATTTCCTCATATTTATAATCTCCGTTCAATAATTGATGGTTGTAAACAAAAAACCCAACCTTCGTCAGGTTGGGTCAATGTCACGAATTATTACGAATTTATTCGCGAATATTCGCAAATTTTTTTAATTCGTGTAATATTCGTGTTTAAATTTCCTTCCCGCGAAGGTAATCCCCTGCCTCATCGGCCATGCCTCGTCGGCAGGTCGCCGAAGAGGAGACAGGTCACCGTTGAGGTGACAGACAGGTGGTCGACCGGGCTCGTCCCGATGTATCGTCGGGATAATACCGTTGCGGGGCAGCGAGCCCCGAAGAAAAATCGGGGCTACTTCCTCCACCTGTCAGGTGTAAAAAAATATGGTCAAAGAACTTTATTTTTAAAATTTTAAATTAAAAATCAAATATTGTCAAGTTCAAAATTTTATTTTTAAAGAAACTCTATAAGTATTACCTAAATCACCGTAAGGGACCCAGGCAATATCTAAAGCATAACCAGTCCAACTGAATCCCAGACCAACTCCTAAACTATCAATCGTTTTAAAATCGTTAAGTGTCTTGTAGCCAACCCGCAGAGGGAAAGAAAAGTTACCAAACTTCAAATTATATTCAGCGCCGATGTTAGCGTTCAGATTATTGTCTATAGGATAATTAACATCTAAACCTAAAGTAAGTTTATCCTTAAGAAGTTTATAACCAACTCCCAGTTTAATGTTCAAAGGTAAAGGGTCACCTTGGTCAATAAATTTCATTGGTGTCCCCAAATTCTGTGCAACTAATGCAACTTGTAACTTGTTAGTGAACCGATAAAGTGCACCTAAATCAACAGCGCCACCTTGCGCCATTTTGTCGTCAATAGTCCGGTAAATATATTTTAAATTCCCTCCTAACAAAAGATTTTTAGATAATTTTTTCCCGTAAGCGAGAGTAAGTGCACCGTCCCACGCACCAAAAGTGCTGTCCGGTGCTGGAGTATCACTCGTTCTTTTTTCAATGCCGCCCATATAAAGATAACTGACTGACAGACCGAACGCACCTATTTTGCCCATAGGTTGAGCATAGGCAAGATATTCGTAGTTCACTTCTTGGAACCAGACAATATGTTGTGCCATAAGTTCTTTACCCGTAATTTGTGCTAAACCTGCAGGATTCCAGTAGATAGTATTAACATCGTCAGCAATACCAGCATAAGTTCCACCCATCCCGATAGGTCTTGCACCGATACCAATTTTCAAAAACTGTGCCCCGGTAGTGCCAACATATTTATGTGTTGCTGGATAAACAACAGGTAATTGGTAATTGCCTGCCCACCGAAGCCACGGCGCAGGCAGGGTAATTGGTAATTGGGTTAAAAACCAGATACTAACTCCTAAAACCAAAACATAAACAAATTTTTTCATCTTTTTGCTCCTCTTTATTCGTGTTTTAATATTCCCAAGATAAACCAAGGAAATAATTTGTGGTGTTGTAGTTATAACGATAAACCTTTTCGTAAGCCATATTTGAACTGCTGATAAGATAATTTACCTGAAACCGTAAATTAATTTTTTCCCGCAAAGGGTAAGAAGTTCCCAAACTAATTGTTGAAGTTTGCGTATTTATTTTATCAGTTTTATAATTCCCGTCTTTATCCTGAACTAACCTATCCGAATACTGCCGATAAGCAAACTGGTAAGAAAAATCAACGCTCTGTGGTTTTTTACCTAAATAAAGTATTACCTGCGGTCTAAGTCCTTGTTCCCAATAATTATAATAATTTGGTATAAATTTAAAATTTTTCGCATCATAATGATTTTGGTTTGACTGGTAAATTACCGTTTGTGATTCAAGAGCGTAAACGATTTTCAATTTCGTTTTTATTGGTCGCAAATTAGAAATTGAAAAATTTAATAAGTGTATCTGGTCATTTCTCTTATCAGTAAGATAGTCACCGGAGGCAGTCACAATTTTCTGGTCAAGAAAATTTTTATAAGTAAAACTATAATCGGCTTTGCCCCGAAAATTCGGGGTGAAAACAAAATCGCCATAAAGATAAACTTCATGAGCGTCAAAATCAAGGATATTTTTTCCCGGAGATACTTCTTTACCATATTTTGCTTCGGCTAAAGAGGCATAATTATTAAATCTCACCATATAAAATCCGTATCCGCCGGTAAGGGAAGTAATTTTTTTATCAAATTTTTTCTCACCTTCAACTCCGACAACAATTTTATAGTAATCAAAAAGTCCTTTACCCCAGGATTCGTCTTTTGTTTCTTTCAAAAGTTCAAGTTTATAACTTGTCTTTATTTTCAGTTTTAAGTCTTCCCTCATTTGGTTGACCAGCCTTAAAGAAAGCAAATGGTCCTGTGCTTCCTGAAAAAGTGTGCCACCGCCAACGAGTTCAGCAACATTTTTCGTTCCCCGGTATGCACCTGAATAAGTGGGGATAAGTGAGAGTTCGTCACTGAATTTTAGTGCCGGAATCAGGTCAATATATAAATTGCCGCCAAATGATGCGGCTTCTTTCTCAAAATAATATTGTCCACCGAGAAGGGAAACATTGGCTAAAGGAAAAAATTCAACTTCAGCCCATAATAGTGAAATAGTGAAATAGTGAAATAGTGAAATAGTGAAAAGTAGGAAAAAAATTTTTTTGGTCACTTGATTATTCTGAAGGAATTCTGATACCCGCATCTTGGAAAATTTTTGGTTCAACAACCAGGTCAATTTTTCCATCTGGACCTTTAAACTCATCTGCTTTAAAGACTAACTCTTGGTTCCAACGCATCTCTGTCCATTCCTTTAGATATTTCTCCCATGTGTAGGTATTTCCTTCATCATCAATTATATAGTATTCCTCACTATATTTTTTATTGCCAGGAAAAGTTATTTGTAGTTTACCGTATAACTTTTCCTCAGAATTTGGGATTTGGTTAAGTAAAATTTTCATATATGCTCCTTCCATAGTCGTGTTGCTATTTAACCATGTTTTGAAGTTAGCATTAGTATAAGAATTTCCCGACATAGACCAGGTAACTTGATCTAAAGATGTAATATTATTTCCCGTGTAAGAAAGTTTAGTAACCATATTACCGGTTTGACCAAGGCGAAAAACAAAATTGTCAAACAATTGTTTATACTTCCCGCTCACCAGTCCAACGTGACCTTCAATATATTTCCATTCCATTATATCCACAGTATTACTGATTGCTGATACATTTTCTTTAAGCCAGTATTCTGGCATCGTATCTGTCCAACTGAGCCATTTTGTTGCTTCCCGAAGATCGGTAGGTAAAGGTTTATTAAAAGTTGCTTTCCAGGTGAAATAATCAAAGCGGTTTTGTCTTTCATTCAAGACTACCATTTTGAACTGGTCAGCCTGAGGTCGGACGATGTATTCTTCAATTCTTACCCGGTAACCGAAAGCGTCAATGATTGATTTCCCTTGCTGGTATTCAGCAAGTTTAATTTCCTGTGCGGCAGCGGCTTGCACCTGTTCACGGGACATATCCATTCTAACTTCGTTTTGTGTTTCCTTCACTGTTGGTGCAAAGAAAGCAATTTTTTCTTCTTTTGATACCTGAACCGGCGGCATTGGTGGTAAATCGGTTAAGACTTCAACTTTTTCCCAGGGACGCACAGTTATCTCTTCACCAAGTCCAGCAATTTGACGGATACCGAGAAGACCGCGATAACAAGTAGCGATTGTTCTACCGTCTTCTGACACTTCAATACTAAATTTAGTTCCCCGGACCGCACATACTGATGCAGGGGTATTAATTTCAAATTTTCCACCTTTTTTAATTTTTTTCACATCGGCATTAATTTTGCCAGTATTCATTGCTAAGTCTACAGTATCTGCTTTCAGTTCACTGATTGCTAAGGTAGTGTTTTCTCCCAATTTTACCTTGCTCCCATCCTCAAAAACTAAAGTCGCTTTCGCTCCTGGGCTGGTGCGAATTTCATCCTTCTCGCTGAGAAGCATTTTTTTCTCCGCTTTCTTCCAGACCGGCACGCCCATCACTTTTACTTCAACTATTCCCGAAGTAAGAATTAAAGTTACATTGAATTTAACCTGTGCGTAAGATAAACCAGTATAAAATGTAAAGTGTAAAGTGAAAAGTAAAAACAAAAACCCACTCATTAATCGGGTGAATTTTTTTTGGTCATTTCTTTCCATTTTTTATCCACCTCCAGAATATTTTATCAGATTAAAGTCCAACTTTCACAAGATTCTTCAGTTTTAATTTTAGAAAAGAATTCCCAATTAGTCAAGATAAAGAAGATGTAATCTTTATTACATTACTAAATTAGGTTAAAACTAAAAGGGTAGTTTTTTCTTTCTGGTAGTTTTTCTCTTTGGCGATGAGGTCAAGATGGAGAGTGCACCAATCTTCAATTTCTAAGTTTACCCGCCCGCCGGCGAGGCAGGTCGGTTGGTTTAATTTACGGCTGTCAATTGTTTTAATATATTTCTTACATTTATCACAGATGTCAATCCTATACCCTTCCTCGTTTTCAGCATAAAAATAACCCAGAGTTTGGTGGTCATCATTATTACAGAACGGACAACTTAATCTTTTGTATAACCATTCGTAACTACAGAAAGAACAATGCAGGTATTTTTTTCCTTCTTCACCGCGCAATTCAGCAATATTTGGTTTCCCACCACAAATCGGGCAGTAACCCTGTAGCCAGAGTTTTTCGTCAACAAAATTTTTTAGTTGCGAACTTAAAACTTTACCCAAGGGTTGGATGCTTAACCTTGCTAAAAAAATAAATAGTTCGCTATTTAATCCCGCATTTTTTATTTCGTTAATAACAAAATCTTCTTCACCAAGAAAAATTTTTTCTAAAAGTTTGCTTAATTTTTCTCTATTTTCTAAAAATGCTTTCTCAATATTTTTTATTTCCGCTGAATCCTCAAATATTCCGGATAACCGGAAGAACAATTCTACTGAAGTCGTGAGGTTAACTTTTAATTTTTGGCGAACAATTATTGGGAAACCATTACGCAATTTTTCTTTAATTACTTCTGCGGTATCAACTTGGTAAACGATATTTTTTTCCTCTAATTTGGTTTTGTTTTGCTCTTCAAGAATTTTTAAATAAAGGTTCAAAACACCTTTATACACTGGTTTCTTCGCAATAACTTTGTTTAGGTATTCAGTATGTTCTTCAGTATGTTCTTTCATAAGATTAAAAAAGGCGGCCTTCAAAATGACCGCCTTTTCCTCCCGACCCTTAAGGGTCGGCTACAAAACTATCTAACTATTCGACTGTTGTTAAATTTGCCAGCGTCCGTGGTGATGTTTTGCCCACTCTTCACCTACATTACCCTGGAAGATAGCCCGTAAGGAACCTGGTGCGCCAAGGGTGCCTAAATAAAGATGGGCAAAGAAAAAGGTTATTGTGCCAATTGTAGCTAAATCATGCAGAATGTAGGCAACTCGCACTGTCTGTTTCGCTAATCCAAGCGGATACATTAATATAAAACCGCTGATAATAAACAGGATTCCGCCGAGGACTGCTGTCCAGTAAAACATTTTCTGTCCAGCATTAAATTTACCCGCCGGTGGACAACCGGAATAAAGACTTTTTATCGGTAGATATCCTCCCATACCACAGGCAATCCATTTACGGTCAAGAGCGTCAATAATACCACAATCTTTGAACCAGACCGCAATAAAAAGCGGCATATTGAAGGTGAATATCCAGGCAAAAATACGATGTATCTGTCTTGAAGAGTCAACTCCACCAAAAATTGATGTCAGACCAAATAGTGCTTTAGAATAGAGCCCCAGGCCTGTAAGTGCAAGAATAACGAAACTTACTCCGTGAATCCAATGAATAAGCCTCTGTGCTCCACTTGTCCTTGAAATCATTCTTTCAGCCATTTTTTACCTCCTCCTTTTTACCCTCACCCTCCCTTCTCCCCTCAAGGGAGAGGATTAAGGTGAGGGGAAATATTTTATCAGTTATGTTTCCCGCTTAAGAATGTTTTTCTGCTTCTTTGGTTAGTTTTTCTTTTTGAGGCATAAGCAAGAAATGGTAACCTAACCAGGCAAGTATTGAACCGCCACCAAGAATTAACCCGATAGGTCTTAAGATATCGCGCCAGAGAATTGCTGTCGTTGGTACTTTCGGTTCCTTGGGTAAATCGTAAACTGTTGGTTCTTCGGGCAGAAGATACATCACATGTAATCCCTTGAGTTCTTTCTCGCCATAAACGATACTTTTTCCTCGGGCATAAGCGAGCAGTTCATCACGGTCGCCATATCTAATTGCACCAGTCGGACAGGTCTTCGCACAGGCTGGCGGCAAACCGTTAGAAGTGCGGTCATAGCAGAGGTTACATTTGGAAGCCTTATTTTTCACCCGGTCGTATTTCGGTACCTCAAAAGGACAATTCATCACACAGTATTTGCAACCGGTACATTTCTTGCTATCCAAGTAAATCGTTCCATCGTCCATCCGGGTTATTGCCCCCGGTACCGGACAGACCTTTAAACAGGTTGCATCAGTACAGTGTAAACATTGGGTTTTCCAGAATAACCATTTTACCTTACCACCTTCCGACACTTCTTTAAATCTAATCAGTGTCCAGGTAGTCGGTGAAAGGTCAGGCGGATTTTGATAAGTGCCAGTAAAAGTTGTCTTCTCCGCAGGCAACTGATTCCATTGTTTACAGGCAACCTGACAACCACGACAAGCCATACATTTCCTGACATCAATCAGTAACGCTTTTTCAGCCATCTCTTCCCTCCTCTTTTTTCTTAGTCAGGATTACAGTGATTAAAGACGAATGATTACAATGATTTCTTAAAAAGAACTTCTATCGCTGTAATCGCTCTTAATAATCACCGTAATCAGGATTCACTTTATGCTACTGCTTTCTCAATATTACAGAGAAAAACTTTAGTCTCAGGCATAAATACTGAAGGGTCAGCAACCTGTGGGGTTAACCAGTTAGTCACATCGCCTTTAGCAATACCTGTCCAGCCCCAGTGCCAGGGTAGACCAACAATTTCAACCTTTTTGCCGTCAACTTGCAATGCTTTAATCCTTTCGCTAACACAAGCGATTGCTTCAATTTTGCCACGTGGAGTGGCGATTGTCACCTTATCACCGTTCCTAATCCCTTTAGCCTGTGCTAATTCGGGACTGATTTCAGCAAACAAATTCGGCATTAATTCACAGAGCCAGGGTAGATTACGCGTAATCGTCCCGCTATGCCACTGTTCAGAAATACGGT
The DNA here is from genome assembly GCA_964599925.1 of uncultured bacterium. Lineage (GTDB taxonomy): Bacteria > Elusimicrobiota > UBA5214 > UBA5214 > UBA5214 > CAZRHN01. The sequence continues at coordinate 4,117 of CAZRHN010000027.1, read as the reverse complement.
AAGTACTGCAGATGAACGGATATTCCGGTGAGCCAACCGGTGCTAATTTATCTACTTCTGCGGGCCAGATTTTTGCTGCTGGGTTACTTTGCACAGGTGATAAAGGATTTTTTACCGGACTTTCAAAAGGTTCATAATGTTCCGGTAACGGACCGTCAGCTACAGTACCAAATAAACGACCGACAGTTTCCGTTGCTACCATAATGAACGGTGCAGCGGCAGATTTTTCCGGTGGAATCATCTCACCTGTCTTTGCATCTTTCCAACCGAAATCGGGCACATCACGGGTTTCCCATTTTTTCTCTGCTTCGTTCCAGCGGACAAGCCACTTGTCTTTGTTGTAAGGTTTACCGGTTGGGTCAGCGGAACAACGGTTATAAACAATTCTACGGTTCAAGGGCCAGGCATAACCCCATTCCGAATTCAAACCAATACCTTCTTTCTCGGCAATACGCCGTTTGGTCAAATTTTTCCCATCTTCCGGATAAATACCGGAATAAATCCACGAACCGCAAGCAGTAGAACCATCATCAGCAAGTTTAGTGAAATTAAGCACCGGTTTCCCATCAGCAACTGTATACCCACTAATCTCTTTAGTTACCTTTTCCACATCTAATGTTTCACCGCGTCCGTAATCCCAGTTTAGTTTTACAATCGGGTCAGGAGATACCGCCTTGGGGTCCTTCTTATAAAGGTCTTTAATTGTAAGGTAAAGTTCGTTTAGGATTGAAAGGTCCCATTTTGCTTCCCCGGGTGGGTTTGCACCTTTCCAACCCCATTGGATAAGACGTCCGCTGTTAGTAAAACAACCTTCCCTTTCCATTCTTGCTGCTGTAGGGAGAAGGAAAATTTCAGTTTTTATATTTGCTGGACTTACACCCGGTCTCTTCCAGAAAGTAGCAGTTTCCGTCTCAAAAATATCCGCTGCTACTAACCAATCTAAATTATGCATTGCCTCGGCCTTTCTCCCGGCATTCGCTGCGACTACTAAAGGATTCATCCCCCAGCAGAGGAGACCTTTAATTTTACCGGCAGCGATTGCTTCAAATATTGGAATAGTTGAGTAGAGGGTCCCCGAGGTAGTAACTTTAGGTAAGTAATCGTAAAGGAAATCATTTTCTTTAGTTGCATTTTCACCATAGAATGCTTTGAGCACACTAATCAGAAATTTCGGACGGTTAACCCAGTAACTTGCTTTTGGTGTTTCTTTCTCAATGTAGTCCTTCAAAGTAGGATGTTTTTCCTTAAGCGGAATTGGGTTATAACCGGTTAAAACATGGGCGAGTATACCCATATCACAATGTCCTTGCACATTGGAATGTCCCCGTAAAGCGTTAACTCCGCCACCAGCAATACCAATATTACCGAGGAGCAGTTGTAACATAGCCATTGCTCTTATATTCTGAGTCCCCACTGTAAATTGAGTTTGACCCATCGCATAGAGTATTGTTCCGGCTTTACCCGGTTTACCGGTAGCACAATAGGTTTTTGCTACCTCTAAGAAAGCATCCTTTGGGGTGCCACAAATTTTTTCTACCATCTCGGGTGTATAACGCGCATAATGTTTCTTTAATAGTTGGAAAACACAGTTCGGGTCCTGGAGAGTTTTATCCCGAAGAGGGACGGTTTTACCATCAGGTCCCGGGGGACTCATTTGATAACCCCAGGTCGCTGGGTCATATTTTCTTTTCTCCTTATCGTATCCGGAAAACATACCGTCTTTGAACGAATATTCCGGTTTAATTAAGAAGGAAGCATTCGTATAGTTGACCACATATTCTTCGTGGTAAAGTTTATTCCGCAGAATATAATTAAATAATCCACCGAAGAAAGCAATATTTGTCCCCGGACGAATCGGTGCATAGATATCGGCTAACGCTGCTGAACGGGTAAATCTTGGGTCAACCACAATAAGTTTTGCACCTTTTTCTTTCGCTTTAGTTACCCATTTGAAAGAAATTGGATGATTCTCTGCCGCATTAGAACCGATAATCAGAATTACATCAGCATTAGCAATATCCGTCCAGTGGTTAGTCATTACCCCGCGTCCAAATGAAGCGCCAAGACCGGCGACTGTAGTTGAATGTCAGAGCCGTGCCTGGGCATCAATATAAACCATTCCCAATGCCCGGGCAAATTTCTGGAATAGGTAACATTCTTCGTTAGTATGTATTGCACCACCTAAATGGGCAATTGCTTCAGTTTTATTAACCGTGACACCGTCTTCAGTAGTTTTAAAGGTCGCATCACGCGTCTTTTTAATTCTTTGAGCAATTTCTTTAGTTGCCCAACTCCAATCTTTTTCTACCCAATCACTTGCACCTGGAGCACGATAAAGAACTTTAGTTAAACGGCGCTCATTAACCGCAACTTGATAAAATGATGCACCTTTACTGCAGAGTGCACCTAAATTAACCGGATTTTCAGGGTCACCTTCAGTATTAATTACTCTCCCACCGGATGCGGAGACAATTATTCCACAACCAACTGAACAATAATGACAGATGGTTGGTGTTTCCTTCGCACCCTTGATTCTTAATTCCTGGGCATAAGCCTTAACCGAACTTAAATCAAATAAACTGCTTAAAGCAATACCCAGCCCAGTTGCTCCGGAAACCTTCAAAAACTGTCTTCTGGTAAATTCCATTCTTTCTACCTCCCTATATATTGATGACAGCGATTTTTGTAGAAATCTGATTTCAGCGATAAAGTCTACGATTACGGTGATATTTTTTTATCGCTGACATCGTTTGTTTTTATCGCCGTAATCAAAGTTTGTCTCTATATCCCCTGGATTTTCGGATGAAAACTTGGCACCAGTTTATCTAACTTTAGAACAAGAGTGACAATCAATCGTGCTATTGTCTCATGGACAATTATTGTATGTTTATTAGAACTTTTTTGATATGCATCAGCAAGTTGTCTTCTTAAATTTGGGTCACCGGCAAGATTAAAAACTAAATCAACTTTCTCACCTAAATTAATTAAATCTTGGGCATTGGTTGCCGTATGGATACCCCTTGCCTTACCGATTTTCATTCCCTCAGCTTCGGGGTTAAGGTCAACAATACTCACAATTTTAACATAGTTATGTTTAAGAAGTTCTTTAATTATTGGTGTTCCTGACCTACCCGCACCAATAATACCCACAGTAATTACTTCACTTATTTCTTTTATTGCCATAATAATTTACCCCCTTCCCAATAAAATTTTTTTGAGGAAAAAAACACCTACCCTCACATCGTGCTCAATAAGGAGATATCCCCTTATTGCGTTCGTCACTCTGACACTTCACTAGTCAGAGTTGTTCTCTCTGTCACCCCCTTAAGAGGATTTTCTAAGAATTTGTAGTTGCAAAGCGAAGCTTTGCTACTTTTAGGCAGAGCTAACGCTCTGCCACTACAATTGTTTGCGGAAAAAAAAGGGGTCAGTTTTACCCGACCCCTTTTTTTGAATCGTTAGAACTTTACTGCAGTCTGGACTGTGATAACGTCGTTCTTAATGTCAGTTGGTTTCTCGGTCTTCGTCTCGGAGAAGATTTGCACTTTAGCATTTTTACCGAGGTAAACATTTACACCAATGGCAGTAATTGTGTCCTCGTCATTAGATGCATCGGTATCTGGGTCGTAGAAATCGTATCTAATCATCGGTTGAAGCTGAGGAATAACTTTGTAACCGACTTCAAGATAGTACCCGTTAGCTTTTAAAGCGCCGGTCTCCCCAGTGATGTATTCTAATTGAGCAAATATCGGTTCTGCATCATATTTTACGTCAACACCGGTTCTGTTTCTTGTAACTTTCGTTGATTTAGCTTTTCCGCTGTAAATTGAAATACCGGCACTGAGTCCTTTGACTGGTGGAACAGAAACCCCAACTCGAGCAACGATATCTTTTTCACTGTTATCTTCAGCGTTGGTTGTTAGATAGACATTATTGGTAGTACTGCTCACATCCACATCCGAACCGTTGATGTAACCAACCACATAATCAACGATGTCATATTTTCCGCTAATGTATAACCCGAGGTCTCGTCCACCTGTGCCAATCAGATTTGAAACTACTTGTGCGTAATTAATTGTGTGCAGGTTGTACGGTGAAACTGGGTTTTGAAGACCAA
>CAZRHN010000026.1:4638-11939 GCA_964599925.1 uncultured bacterium | reverse complement strand
GCACCTTTAGAATTGGCATCATAGAGTAAAACTGGCTTGCCAAAAGAAGGTGCTTCGGCTAAACGGACATTTCTCGGGATAATTGTCTGGTAGACTTTGTCCTGAAAAAACTTTTTTACTTCTTCTTTCACCTGTTCAGAAAGTTTTACCCGACCATCATACATCGTCAACAATACACCCTCAAGGATTAACTCGGGATTTAAATTAGCCCGCACTAAATCAACCGTTTTCAGGAGTTGAGTTAATCCTTCCAGAGGATAATATTCACAGGATAGAGGGATAAGAAAACTCTTTGCCGCAGTTAAGGCATTAATCGTTAAGAGTCCTAAAGAAGGGGGGCAATCAATAAAGACATATTCGTAAAGCGAAGGTATTTTTTCTAAAACATTTTTCAATTTGTATTCCCGGGCAAGGAGATTTACCAATTCAATTTCTGCACCAATTAAATTTAGATTTGCCGGAATTAAGTCAAGCCAATCAATTTCTGTGGAAACAATCGCTTCCCTTGGAGAAATTTCATCTAAAATCAATTGATAAACTGTTTTTTCTAAACCATTTTTTTCAATCCCTATACCACTGGTAGCATTACCCTGTGGGTCAAAATCAATCAGTAACACATTTTTCATAAGATGTGCTAAAGAGGTAGCCAAATTTACCGCAGTTGTAGTTTTTCCTACTCCACCCTTCTGGTTAACAATTGCAATTATTTTCATTCTTCCAATGTCACGAATAAACACGAATTACTCCACGAATTTACACGAATTTTTTTATTTTACCCTCACCTTAATCCTCTCCCCTTGGGGGAGAGGGGTCCGCCGATTCGGCGGACGAAAAGGAGTTCGTGCCTTGCGACGGGCGAAGCCCTGGGATGGGTGAGGGGTTTATTCGTGAACATTCGCGAATGTTTTTATTCGTGTGAATTCGTGTTGTGTTAGTATCTGGCACTAAAATAGACCCGATAGGAATAACTATCCGGGGTTAAGCCGAGAAGCAAAGATAAAGCGTATTCCCCCCATTTAGATTTATATTTTGCTCCAGCGGAAAGGTAAAGTTCGTGATAGGCATTATTCAGGCTACTTCCTTTCATCTTATCAGCACTATGATACGTGCCTTTCAATTCAGCAAATACTTTCCAATCACCAAAAAGAGTTATCTCTTTGGATAACTTTAACGGTTTTTTCAATGGGCAACCAATCCCAAGGGTGTAACCAAAAGAATTACCAAATTTCATCCCTGCACTATTCTCAAAAAGGTTAAGCCGGTAACTGAGGAAGGCATGTTGATGAATTTCGCCAATTGTCCTCTCTATGCCTCCGGCAGCGAGAAAACCAAAACTACCGTTACCTAAACCCTGGTAATAATCACCGGAAGGAAGGGAAATCCCTGCTTCAGCAAAAATTCCTGGATAAGCAAGACTTTCACGGAAAAAAAGATATTTCCCAGCAATTAAAATATCACCAATACCATTAGTCCAATAACTGGCTTGTTTATGCCCGATAATTGCTACTTTGGCGCCTAATTCATAATCCGCTGAAGGACAAAAAGTTAAAAAGAAAGGAAGTTCCCAGTGTCTTTCGGCCAACTCAAATCCACCACCTTCCAGGATTACTGTGTTTGTTTTTTCAGGAATTTTACTTTCTACACCCGCTCGCAAAGGCTCCAATAAGTTCACTTCAGCGAAGAGAAGGGGGATAGTGAATTGGTGAATTAGTGAATTGGTGGAATGGTGAAATAGTGAAATAGTGAAATAGCAAAAGAACAAAATAAAAACAATTTTTTTCATTTTTTCTCCTTCATTTTACATCTTTGACACAACGAAAACCAATATCTTCACGATATTTATCTGGTTCATAAAAATCACGAAACGATGTTCTGGCCAATTCTGCTGGTTGTAAAAAACTTCCTCCCCGAATAACGCGGTACCTTTTGTCAAAATGACTTGTTGTCCATTCCCAGACATTGCCGGAAAAATCGTAGCCTCCGTAGGGACTTACCCCTTTGGGAAAACTTCCTACTGGTCTTAATGAACTTCCCTTAAACTGCATCCGCACATTTGCTGCGGTCCCATCCCGGCTGTCCCCCCAAGGATATTTTCTTCCATCAACACCCCGTGCCGCTTTTTCCCATTCTTCCTCGGAAGGCAACCTTTTCCCTGCCCATTTTGCGTAAGTTTCTGCATCTGCATAGGTGACATTAGTGACCGGATAATTCCCTTTCCCCGTTGGATAATTAGTATCAACCCATCCTTTTGGTGCCGGGTGCCCGGTAGCCTCAATGAATTTTTTATACTCGGCGTTAGTGACTTCGTATTTATCAATAAAATAACCCTTTAAATAAATTTTACGTTTTGGTTTTTCAAATTCCGTCCCTTCGTCGCTCCCGATAATGAATTCACCGGGAGGAATATAAACCATCCCCGCAGGCGGTTGGGTGGAAATTTCCACTACAGGTTTAGTTAAAGGTATCTTTTTTTCTACTGGTTTTGGAATTTGTCCCGGGGGTGAAGAAATAATTACCTCTTCTTTTTTTACCGGCTCAACGGGCGGGATTTCCACTACCTGAGGAGTGGTTTTTTCTTCTTTAACCTTTGTTTCATAATATCGTTTGTAGACAGATTTCCCTAATTCAAAAGAAAGTAAAAGAAAAAGTAAAAAAAGTAATAATACTGGCAGAAAGTAGCGTTTCATTTTATTCCATTTTTATGCATATTTTACCAAATTTAATCTTTTTTTGTCAAGTATTTTCTTCTAAAAAATAATGCAGATTGCTACGGATTCAAAATTCCCACCCGGATGACCGCAGACCCGCCTCCCATAGTCCTATGTAACATCGGGACGGCGGGCAGGTAAAACCAAATGTTTCACGTGAAACATTAATAATTTAAGTTCAAGATTTCGCTTCTTTTATAGTAATGTTTAAGGATTTCTCGATAATTATAGCCCTTTTTTGCCATCCCGCAAGCGCCAAATTGGCACATACCCACACCGTGTCCCCAGCCGCCACCCCAGAAAATGAATTCTTCGGCTAAACCCTGAGAATCAAACTTTGTTTCCAGAACAAAAAGTGCTGAACGTAAAAAACCCAGTCCTAAGATTTTTCTTATTTCATACTCTTTATCAAGGACAATCTCGCCTTTTTCACCAACAATTTTCAATTTTTGTAAATGTCCGGACTTACTCCGGTTCAAAGGGATAATTTTTTGTATTTTGCCAATAGAGTATTCACGATTTACCCGTTCTTCAATATCTTTTGCCGGGGTAATTCTTACCCAACGAAATTTTGTCGCTTGAAAATTTTCTCCTGAATAGTTGCAGTAAACTTCGGGTTTACTTTTAATCCATTTTTCTAAATCGTAAGGTGAAGAAGGAGCTAAAGCCCCCACTCCGTCGGGAACCCCCACTAAATATGGTTCATCACCCCAACCTTTAATTTCTTTTGCACTCTGTCCATAACCACCACAATTTGCTGAATAAAGAGCATTGATTACTTTATCTTCATAAGTTAGAATTCTACCCCGGGTTTCCTCCACTGCTTCTTTTGTTCTCTCGGCTTCTTTTTTTACACCCCGATAAACCTGACAGTGCTGTTCGTCACAGAGGTCATAAGCAAAATCTCTATGCGGTTGACGATATTTCTGCTTGAAAAGGGCTACACTCCGGGCAACCACTGCTTGCGCCTTGAGTGCCTCTTTCGGTGCTGAAGAATAAATCTCTGAAGGAAGAACGCTGTATAAATATTCTTCTAAATTTAGGATGTTTACCGAAATTAGACCATATTTCTTATCCGGTGTAATTTCAATTTCTCCACGGTATTCACGGTCTTCAGCGGTTGCCCAGGCAAAACCTTTGCCATAAGGTACCTCTTCAACAATTATCGTCCCTTTATCGGGATTCTCAAGACGAACAATTATTGGTTCTTCATATCCCCCCAAACTTTTCCCATTTGAATCAAGAATCTCTAATTTGCCCGGTTCTTTAGCGAATACCTGTAAGGAGAACATTTCTTTCGTTGAAGTTGGAAATTCAATTTTACTCCGAAAGATTTCTTCCTCGTTTTTCTTTTTCAGGATAAGAAAATTACCACTCGGTCTAAGGAACATCTTTTCCGTAGGAAACGGAGCACCTTTCTCATCGCTACCGGTGCCAATTCTTAAAACCGGAATTTTTGCCCGTTCTTTGGGCAGTTTAATTGTACTGAAATTGAAAACTTTACTCTTACGCTCTATTTCTTCCGGACGACGTGCCGGTAAGGGTACTATTTCTTCCTTCTTCTTTTTCGCTTCACTATTCAAAGGGTCAATATCAATAATTTTCTGGTATTGTTTATATGCTTGTTCAGAAAGTTTTTGTTTCTCGTATATTCGTCCAAGTGCAAAGTATATCTCTACAAGTTTAGAATCAGTTTTCAAGGTCTGCTGATACATTTGGATTGCTTCTTCAAATCGGTTTAAATTCTCATATATAACCCCAAGGAAATAGTATCCGGGAGCAAAATCGGGGTCATCAGCAATTATTTTTTTGAAATTTTTTTCTGCCTCAACCCAATTTTTCTTTTCAATGTTCACTCTTCCTAAGCCAAAAAATGCACTTAAAATAGTGAATTGGTGAATTGGTGGAATGGTGGAATGGTGGAATGGTGGAATGGAGAACTTGGTAGAAGGTATCTTCTGCTTCCTTGATTTTTCCTGAATAGTAATATAACCAAGCCAGAAGATTAAGGATTTCTTCCTGAGAAATAGCAGTTTTTTCAGAAGGAGGAATATAAGAGATATGTTTCAGAGAAGAGATTGCTTCGCTATATAGTCCTAAATCCCGGTAAACGAGAGCAAGGTTAACCCAAATACTAATATTCTCGGGTTCCTTTTCTATCAGTTCCGTGTAGGCGGAAATTGCCTTTTCCAGTTCTCCTTGAAAATATAACTCATTAGCATTTTTGAAATCTTGGGGAAGACTCATGGCAGGAAGGAACAGGGAAAAAATTAGAAAAATATAAACTGCAAAATGCAATTGTTTCACGTGAAACATCCTATTTCTTGCCGACGGGGATGAGATAAATTGTTGATTGTTTTTTGGTCTCAATACCTAAAAGTCGGTCAATCTGTTCGTCAGAGAATGCACCAATCGGCACCGCAGATAAACCGAGCGAAGTTGCTTGAAGTAAAATATTCTGTCCGATATGCCCGGCTTCAATATGAATATAGCGATAACCGCGTTCACCATATTTTCTGGTTGTCCGTTCAAAGACAGCAGTTAAGATGAAAACTGCCCCTGCCTCAGCAACTGGTTCTTGACCTAAAGCCGCATTTCTTATCTTCTCACGAATATCGCCTTCTTTGACCATTTCCAAACCGTGTTCATCAACGAGATAATGGTAAATTCCCGACTTCAATTTTTCTACCCGGTTAGCAATTAAATAAATTTCAAAAGGGTAAAGTGCCCCGGCGGAAGGAGCGGTTCTTAAACGATGCCCGTAATAGGTTGCAGTAATACCTTGAGCAGAAAACAAAAGTTGCGAAACTTCGTTCAAATTTAACGCTTCTTTTGAATAACTCCGCACTGAACGCCTTTTTCTTAGCGCTTCTTCAAGAACCAACCCCTTAAAATTCGGCTCAGGAAGTTTTATTTTTTCACCAGCAAATAAATTTGCCGAGAAAATAAGCAAGGAAAAAACAAAAATTTTCTTTTTCATTGTTTTTACCTCTTCATTTTCCCCTCGGTATATTTACGCAAAAAATTTTTCCACCAGAAAAAATAACTTTTGAAACCATATTTTTTCATTTCTTTATAGGCATCCTCAAAAGCCCAATTTTCAACAATTATCCGGTAGGCGGCAATAACCAATCCGGTTCTCACTTTGCCTTCTCTACAATGAACAAATACCGGCTGGAATACCGGATTTTTAAGAAGAGTAATAATTTCATCAATCTGTTCTTTTCGGGGCGTAAAAAATGGATGAAAGGGTATCCAGATATATACAAATCTATGTTGGTCAGCTAATTTTCTTTCTTTTTCTGAAAATTTCTCCTCCAGACTAATTATTGTCTTGACGCCCAGTTGGGTTAATTGATAGAAATCTTTTTCTTCAGGTCGTGCTCCCCGAAAAATTACTGAATTCACCTGATGAAAATTAGAAAGTGAAAATGCCGCAGAAGTTAAAATAGTAACGAAAAGAAAAACTGCCAAAACTCTAAGTTTCACGTGAAACATATTGCTTAATCTCTTCATTTAACAACTTACCTTATCCTCTGGTAAATAGGGACATTTGATGAACACTGCCCGGACATTGCCTTTTGTATCGTTGACAATGTCGTGTCTTTCTTTTGCTTCAATACGGAAAGCGTCACCGGGTTCAACACGGAAATTTTTTTCGTCAATAACCATCTGCGGGCTACCTTCAAGAAAATAGAACGTCTCTTCAACTTCGTTGTGAAAATGTTTCCCGAGAGTCTGTCCGGGTTTAAAAATCAAAATTCCCCATTCATACTTCGGTCCACGAAATAAATATTTCGGACCCGAATCTCCAAAACGAAAATTTTTTTCTTTTTCGTTCACTTTTTCCATTTTTTCCTCCCGCAAAACTAACATACATTGTAGGATTTTCCTTGTCTTTTTTCAAACTTTTTACTAAAATACTTGAAAATGAATCGGGGAAAGATTTACACATATTTAATTGTTCTCCTTTTCTTAAGTATCCTTTTTTTTCAACTAATTTTCAGTATTCCCCAAAAATCACTTACCTACGATGAGATAGCCCATCTTTCCGCTGGATATTCTTACCTCAAAACCGGAGATTACCGGATGAATAAAGAACATCCCCCCTTAGCAAAACTACTCGCCGGAATACCTCTTTTATTTCTAAGAGCATCAATACCTTTAGAAGATTATTCCTGGCGTGAAGGAAGGGAATGGTTATTCGGCAGAGAATTTTTTTATCATAATAAAATTGATGCGGATAGACTACTTTTTTACGGTCGCATTCCAATCATTTTTCTTTCTTTGCTTTTAGGTTTTTTTGTTTTCCAATGGGCAAAGAATTTATATGGCCTCAATGCTGGATTTTTTGCATTATTCCTCTATATCTTTTGTCCGAACATAATTGGACATTCCCAACTGGTTACTACCGATTTGGCCGCGAGTTGCTTTATTTTCTTAAGTGTTTACAGTTTTTGGTTTTATCTTAACCAACCAAGAAAAAGAAACCTCGTCTTTGCCGGAATAACTCTTGGGTTTGCTTTGGCCAGCAAATTCACCACAGTTATCCTTTTCCCAATATATTTTCTCCTTTGCCTTTTTTTCTTCCGG
>CAZRHN010000026.1:0-4538 GCA_964599925.1 uncultured bacterium | reverse complement strand
TATATTTTCTCCTTTGCCTTTTTTTCTTCCGGAAAGGCAAACTTAAAACTTATTATTCACTTTTTTTGTCATTTTTCTGGATTGCTCTTCTCGCAGTTTTAGTTCTTGGACTTACTTATCGGTTTAGTGAAATAAATAATTATTTTATTGGGTTAAAACGGATAATTCTTGAAGCTGCAAAACATGGGCATACAAGTTTTCTCTCAGGTAAGTATTCTAACACTGGCTGGCGACATTACTACTTAATTGCTTTTTTATTAAAAACGCCTCTTGCCTTACTTATTTTCATCGTTCTGCGACTAATCTGGGGAAAAAAATTATCTAATCGCTGGGAATATTTTTTGTTCATCCCGGTAATTTTGATTTTTCTTAGCGCCTCTTTTAGCCGTAAACAATTAGGTCTGCGCTATATTTTACCGATTTATCCTTTCCTTTTTGTCCTTTTAGGCAATATCGTAAATTATCAAACGAAAAATAAATCGTTCAAAATTTTCTTAATCTTAACCTCAATCTGGTATTTATTTTCTTCTTTAAGAATCTATCCGCATCATTTAGCCTATTTCAACGAACTCGCTGGGGGCCCGGAAAATGGTTGGAAATACCTTGCTGAATCCAATATTGACTGGGGACAGGACTTAAAAGGGTTAAAAAAATATTTAGAAAAGGAAAAAGTTGATGGGCTAATTTTAAGTTATTTCGGTACCGCTGACCCGCTTTATTATCGGATTGATTACCAGGACTTAGGCACTTCAACTCTCGTCCCCTTTAAAGGAAGGATTAACCCCTTAGAGCCAAGAAGAGAAATTTTGGCGATAAGTGTAAATAACTTACTTTGCCTCTATTTTTATAACCGGGATTTGTTTATCTGGTTAAGAAAAAAATCTCCCTTAACAAAAATTGGGTATTCAATTTTTATTTATGAGATTACCAATGACCTTTACTCTCATGAATACCTGGCGCAAATCTATTATAACAGTGGCTGGAATGAAGAAGCAAGGCAGGAATGTCAAAGGTTGCTTCTTCTTCAACCGGACAATCCGGTAGCCTATTTTACTTTAGCCTGTCTTAGTGCCGAAGAAAAGAGGATGGAAGAAGCGGTTAAAGATTATGAAAAATCTTTGGCGAAAAGACCTGATTTTTTACCTGCAAGATTGAATTTATTAAGTTATTTCAGTCTTGTCCTGCGTAGTTCCCGGGAAGTTAGACCGGAACCTTATTACCAATCGTTGTTTAATTTGGCAACTTATTATTTCTCACGCGGAGCGAATAACCGCGCGCTTTCTCTTTACCAAAGAATTGTCCAACTTTATCCCGATGCAGAGGAAGGGTATAACAATTTAGGTGTGGCTTACGAAAGACTAAACAAAAATGAAGAGGCAATAAATGCCTATCAACAAGCGATTAAATTAAATCCCAACTTTGCTGACGCCTATTTTAATTTAGGAATAATTTATTGGAAAGAAAACCAGTGGGATAAAGTTATTGAACAGTTAGAAAATGTCTTAAGAATAGAGCCGAAAAATACACAAGCGCAAAAATACCTTTCTCTTGCCCGGGAAAAACTCAGTAAAAAGTAGTCCTCTTTTCTTTAACTAACTTCTCTGCTTTTTCAATATCTTCAGGTTTATTGAGATTAATTCGCCAGGTATCAATTATTTTATAACGCACCTTATGGCCTCGGTCAATCAGATACTGCAAAGCATCGCCGATATGGTATTCGCCTTCAGCGGTAGGTTGAATATAAGGTAAAGCAGAAAAAATTATTGGTTCCAAAACCATCAGCCCAGCCGAACCATAATCAGAAAATTTTTCTTTCGGTTTCTCTACAATCCGGGTAACATATTCACCTTCCCACTTGACTAAACCGGTCACTTGCGGGTCTTCTTCTTTATTTACCAATATTGTCGCTATCGGACGGTATTTTTTATGTTCAAGAATAAGTTTATTGAAATCGTAAAAAGTAATCAGGTCGCAGTAAGTAAGCAAAATATTCTCTTCGCCAATAAAATCCTTGGCTAACTCTAAAGCCTTGGCTGTCCCCTGCGCTACCTTCTGGATGAGGTAAGTAAATTCAAAATCATATTTTTCTAAAGATTTTCTAAATTTTTCTTTTTCGCCGGGTGGGATTATAATGCAAATTTCTTTTATTTTTGTCTTCTTGAAATTGTCTAAGCCGTATTCAATCATCGGACGGTTAAAAACCGGGATTAAGGCTTTAGGAAGGTTTAATTTCTGGCTGAGACTGTTTAATCTCTTACCTTTGCCCGCGGCTAAAACCAAACCTTTCATTTTTTTAAACCGCTAAAAATGAATTCTCCGGAGAAACCTTTTCGCCAGCGGTAAAAGAAGAAATAGCCTAACAATTCTGCACGGTTAAAAATCTGGTCAAGAAATAAATGCTGGGAGAAACCAATGAGTGTACCAATTAGAAGGTGGTTGTGGTTATTGAGGTAAGCAAAAACACCTAAGACTGGTAATAATTCAAATGAATGAAGGAAAAGACAGAATTTTTTTATCTGGAAATTATCACACTTGTAAAAAAAATCTTTAAGGTCAAATTTTAATCCTTCGCTTCTAAAATAATCCCAGAAATGGTCAAGGTCAATGAGCACGCCGGCTAAAAACGAACTCAAGGAAAGGAGAAAATTCCGGGAAATGAGAAAAATCGCTAAACCTATCCCTGAAGAAATTGCTATATGCCCTAGGGTTTTCATTTCTTACTCAAACTTAAACCCTTTCTCGGAAAAAAGTTTCAAGCAAGCATCTACTACCTTAGGGTCGTAAAGGACACCCTTATTCCGTGAGATTTCCTCTAATGCCTTATCTATACCCAGAGCAGAGCGGTAAGGTCGGTGGGAAGTTATAGCCTCAACGATATCAGCGACACCTAAAATTCTTGCTTCCAACATAATCTCTTCACCCGAGAGACCTGAAGGGTAGCCAGAACCATCCAACCTTTCGTGATGTTGAAGCACAATTTGAGCAACCGGGTAGGGGAATTCTATCGTCTTCAATATATCGTAACCGGCCTGGGGGTGAACCTTGACCAGACTGAATTCAATCTCACTTATCCGACCAGATTTACTGAGAATTTCAATAGGGATACTTATCTTGCCGATATCATGAATAATTCCAGCCAATCGGATTCCCTCAACCTGCTCTTCGGAAAGACCCATCTCTTTAGCAATGGCACAGGCAAGTTGAGTTACTCGCCGCTGATGCCCACCGGTGTAGGTGTCCTTCATTTCCATGGTTAATGCCATAGCCTGGATGGTTCCTTCCATGGCTCCTCGCAGTCTCTCCAGAGTGCGCCGAATTTCTTCCTCGGTCTGCTTGCGCTCGGTGATGTCTTCCACAGTTTCAATTACATAAATTACCTTTTCTTTTTCATCTTTTACCGGAGTAGCAATTACATTGTATATTTTACCGTTGACACAAATGTCTGTTTCTGAAGAATGGGTCTCGCCGGTTTTAAATGCCTTTATAGTTGGGCAATAACCACATATCTTGTCTCTGGGTGGTAAATAGAAGGAACGATAACAGAGTGGCTTTTTTTCTGCATCAACCCCGGGGAACCACTTTTTGAAGGTCTTATTTAGCCAAATGACCTCCATCTTTGGGCTAATCATAGCAATTCCCATCATCACATTATCCAGCATCGTCCTGACTATTTCATCTATCTGCTTGGGCTTAATGGCTTCTTGGTTAATTTTTGTTTTCATAATGACTTTTTTAACAAAAACTAACTTACTAAAAATATATTATAAAATTTCAGCAAATTTTGTCAATAACTTTTATCGTTTGGAACTCCATCTCACTTTCTAATTATCTTTTCATAATCAATGAGAATACGCTCGTAGGTTCCGGACATAAGTGTAGAAGAAATAATAAAATCAGCCGAGGCTCGATTACAGGCTACGGGGATGTTCCAAACGACCGCTAATCTCAAGAGTGCTTTGATGTCCGGGTCGTGAGGAAGAGGTTCGAGGGGGTCCCAGAAAAAAATAAGAAAATCAATTGTTCCCTCAGCAATTTTTGCACCGATTTGCTGGTCTCCACCTAAGGGACCACTTTGAAAAGTTTTTATTTCCAGTCCGAGTTCCTTAGAGAGCATCCCTCCAGTTGATTTGGTAGCAAAGAGAGAATGTTTCCGTAGAAGTCCTTTATTAAATCTCGCCCACTCTAATAAATCTTGCTTACAATTATCGTGGGCAATGAGAGCGATGTTCTTCTTTACCCCCATTTGAATTTTTTTCTCGGCCATAGTTTTTCCTCCTTTTACATTTCTTTTGGATTAAATTATAATAGTTAATTAGGTAAAAAGCAAAAAATACCGCAGGTTTAACTCTATTTTTGTGTTTAATTTGCTAAAGAGGAGATATTTAATTGGACCAAGATGTTCAACTAATGCTTAGATTTGCCAAAGGCGAGATTTCTGCCTTTGAACAAATCTTGAAAAAATACAAAGACATCACAATCAATGTTGCCTACCGTTTCGTCCAGAATTATCCCGAAGCAGAAGATATCGCTCAGGAAGT
>CAZRHN010000025.1:9473-12421 GCA_964599925.1 uncultured bacterium | reverse complement strand
CTTAATCCGTTTGTTCCTTCTATTTTCCTAAAAGTATTAAATATCGTTCAAAAAACTGCAAAAGTTTAGTAATAAATTAAGAAAATGAAGAAAAAGCGAAGAAGAAATGAAATTTTTGGGTTGCTCCTCTTGGTATTTACTTTGACCGGATATTATTGCCTATTTTTCCCTCAAACTGCCGGCGATTTCGGAAGAGTGTTGAAAGGTATCCTTACCAATCTTTTCGGAAAGGGGGCATACCTTTTCCTCTTCTACCTCGGGGTCTGGGGTGGGAGAATATTTTTTGCCCGTTACCCGGAAAGAATTAAATCCAAACTTTTTGGACAGGTCCTCCTTGTTTTTACATTTTCTCTTTTCTTGAGCAATGTTTTTTTTAGACAAAATTTTGGTGGTTATTTAGGTAAGATTCTGGGTGGAGTATTCCTTGATTTATTTGGAAAAACTGTAACTTATTTGCTTACCTTTACTTTTTTCCTCCTTTCTATCTCTTTGATTACAAAATTTTCTTTAGTTGAATTCCTTTCCTGGCTGAAAGAAAAAATTATTACTGACTGGGAGGAATGGCAGCGCGAACGAAAAAAAATCAGGCGAGAAAGGATATTGTCTACCCCAAGTACTCCAAAGGAAGTGCCGGTAACTTTACCGGAAGAGAAAGTTATTCCTCCGCCTACCAGCCCACCGTCCGCCGAATCGGCGGATTGGCGAAGGGGGGAAGAACCCCCTCCTTCAATGCCAGTTTCCGCAGCGGTTTCGCCGTACCAGTTGCCGCCTTTAGACCTGCTTAACGAACCGGCAGATATAGAAGCGGATTTGCGGGAAGAAGATTTGCGGGAAGAAGCAAAACTTTTGGAAAAAACTTTAAGTGATTTTAATATTCAAGCGAAAATAGTAGAGATTAATCCCGGTCCAACAATAACCCGTTATGACTTACAGCCAGCAGCGGGAGTTAAAATCCAGTCAATCGTTAGTTTAGCCGATGATATCGCTTTAACCATGAAAGCAGGCAGTGTCCGGGTTTTAGCCCCTGTTCCCGGTAAATCAGTGGTGGGTATAGAAATTCCCAATCCAAAAATAAGTATCGTCGCTTTAAAAGAAATAGTTGTTTCCTCTGAATTCCAGCAGTCTCCTTCAAAACTTGCCATTGCCCTTGGTAAAACTACCGCCGGGGAACCTTATGTCGCTGACCTTGGTCCGATGCCGCATTTATTAATTGCTGGTGCTACTGGTTCGGGAAAAAGCGTATGCATCCATTCAATTATTGTAAGTATGCTCTATAAGTCAACTCCTGAGGAAGTAAAATTTTTGCTTATTGACCCAAAAAGGTTAGAGTTACCCGTTTACGATGGTATCCCGCATCTTTACGACCCGAGTAAACCTGCGGAAGAAGTGGCGGTTATTACCAATGCCAAAGAAGCAGCGAAAGCCCTGGAAAAATTGGTTAAAGTTATGGAACATCGTTATCAAAAATTTGCTCAAGCCACGGTGCGCAATATCGAAAATTATAACCAATTGATGGAAAAACAAAAGAAAACTAAAGAATTTTATATTGTTGTAATCATTGACGAACTCGCTGATTTAATGCTTATTGCTCCCAAAGAAGTAGAAGACGGGATTATGCGTTTAGCCCAGATGGCCCGTGCGGTAGGAATTCACCTTGTTTTAGCCACGCAGCGCCCTTCGGTTGATGTAATCACCGGAGTAATCAAAGCGAACCTTCCAGCGAGGATAGCCTTTCAAGTCCTTTCCAAGGTCGATTCCCGGGTAATCTTGGATACGATGGGCGCTGAAGACCTCTTAGGGAGGGGGGACATGCTTTTCTTACCTGTCGGGGTGACCCGACCGATACGCTTGCAGGGTTCGTATATCTCCGAGAAAGAAATTGAACGGGTGGTAAATTTTGTTAAAAAACAAAGAAAACCGGCATATGAAAATATTTTTGCTGAAAAACCGGAATCGGTGGAAGAAAAAGATGAAGAAATGAAAGAACTCATCAGTTACGCATTGAATCTTGCTTTGAAATTGGGACGTATTTCCTCTGACATCTTGCGTGCCGACGACAAAATTGGACACAAATATGCTTTGGTCTTAAGCCATCTGGAACGCGAAGGGTTCGTTTACAAACCTGAAGGCTCAAAATCGTGGAAAATAAATTTTGAAAAAATAAATGAATATTTAACAACTCCTCCTAAAGAAGAACCTTAAATGGACATCAAACATCGTCGCCTCTCCGGCGACCCGCCGATGAGGCATGGGGCTTTGGACACCCGCCTGACGGCGAGGCAGGTCGGACTTCGGACATTTATAACATTTGTAGTTTTACTTTTTTCGGTCACCATTTTATTCACTGAAGAACTGACTACTCTTACTGGATTATTAGAAAGAATCAGCGAAAAAGATGCGCAGATAGCCGACCTTAAATTCAGTTTCAGCGAAGAAATAAAAATTGCCTTAACCGGAGAGAAATATGAAATTCTTGGTTCGCTGGTCTATAAAAAACCCAATAAACTGCGCTTTGAGACTTTGCCTCTGGAAGAGAGCAATTTTCCCCAGCAGACGATAGTTTCTGACGGCAAAAAAGTATGGATTTACACGCCCAAACAAAAACAGGTAATTGTGGAAAAGTGGTCTAATTTAAGCAGATATTATTTTGTCCCTGAGGAAATATTCCGCTATGTTGATTCAGCAATAAATTTACAAAAAAATTACCAATTAGAATTTCTTGGTCTGGAGAACGATTTTTATTTACTTACCCTTACTCCAAAAAGTAGAAAAGAAATAAAGATTTCCTTCTGGATATCTAAAGATACTTATTTACCCCAAAGGATGGAACTAATTGCGGAAACAGTGACGGTGAAAACTGAACTAAAAGATATTCAAATAAATACTAATCCGGAAAAAACATTGTTCCAGTTTAAAATCCCTGAAGGGGTTAATGTTTTATCTTTGGA
>CAZRHN010000025.1:5882-9373 GCA_964599925.1 uncultured bacterium | reverse complement strand
AATGAATTTTTCAAATTTACGATTAAATTTAGCCAATCGACTTACTCTTTTACGGATTTTACTTATTCCGCCGTTTATGATTTTCATGCTCGTTGACAATTTCTATACTCGTATTTTCGCCCTGCTTACTTTCATCTTCGCTTCTTTAACCGACTTATGGGATGGGTTGATTGCCCGAAGATACGGTTTGAGTAGCGATTTTGGCAAATTTATTGACCCTTTAGCCGACAAAATGCTTATTTCCGCAGCATTGATTTCATTTATTGAATTGAAAGAATTGCATATCCCTGCCTGGATGGTAGTTTTTATTATCAGCCGCGAATTCATTATTACTGGGTTACGCACATTGGCTGCATCCAAAGGTAAGGTTCTTGCTGCCGAAAGAGCGGGCAAATTTAAAACCACTTCCCAGATAATTGTAATTATCACGATTTTGATTATTTTGATTATCAATTCGGGAGTGTATAATTTTTTTGGAATCAGGGTTGGTGAGTTGAAAAGGTTCTCTGACTGGCGCGGGGATGTTGGCTGGATACTTAGTTTAACTCCTTACTCCTTAATGTTTGTCACCACGGTTTTAACTCTTATTTCTGGAATAAATTATATCCGTAAACATCGTGACTTACTCTTTCCTGATTAAATTTTTTGCCAGCGGTTTTTTTCTTGGCTATACACCTTTTGCTCCGGGGACAGTTGCTACTTTACTGGCTATCCTTATTTATTTGGTCTTACCAAAGAATTTGTTCTTTTATACGATTTTTACTTTATTTATTTTTTTTGCCGGAGTTTATCTTGCCGAGCGAGCAGAAAAAATTTTTACTCAGAAAGATGACCGACGGATAGTAATTGACGAAATTGCCTGTTTTTTTGTGGTGATGTTTCTTTTACCACCAACTTATAAGTTTATTATTCTTGGTTTCCTGATTTATCGTTTTTTTGATATCGTAAAACCTTTCTTTGGTAGATTGGGAAATTTGCCCGGGGGCTGGGGAATAATGCTTGACGATTTATTTGCAGCAATATTTACTAACCTTATCTTGCAGGTTCTTTGTTTGACAAAAATTTTGTAGTCGCATATAATAAAAATGGAGGAAAACAAAAATGGTTAAAGATGAAAAAACAAAAGCATTAGAAGCAGCGATTGCTCAAATTGAAAAAAGTTTTGGTAAAGAAGCAATTATGAAACTCGGCGAAAGAGTGGCAAAAACGACGGTAGAAATTATCCCCACCGGTGTTTTACCTTTGGATATCGCTACCGGTGTGGGGGGTATCCCCCGAGGGAGAGTGGTAGAAATTTTTGGTCCCGAAGCATCAGGCAAAACAATGCTCTCCTTACATGTCCTTGCTAACGCACAAAAGCAGGGTGGGGTAGCCGCATTCATTGATGCTGAACACGCTTTAGACCCAGACTTTGCCAAAAAGTTAGGAGTAGATGTAGAAAATTTACTTATTTCCCAACCGGATTCGGGAGAGCAGGCATTAGAAATTGCCGAAACATTAACCCGCAGCGGTGCGGTTGACTGCATTGTTGTTGATTCGGTCGCCGCCTTAGTCCCCCGGGTAGAAATTGAGGGAGAAATGGGTGAAGCACAAATCGGGTTACAGGCAAGGTTAATGTCCCAGGCATTACGCAAACTCACGGCAACAATCTCCAAATCAAAAACGACAATAATTTTTATCAACCAGATGCGACAAAAAATTGGAGTGATGTTTGGCAGTCCAGAAACTACACCCGGCGGGTTAGCCCTTAAATTTTATGCTTCCTTAAGATTAGATATCAGACGTCTGGAAAGCATTAAACACGGAGACGAAATTATTGGCGCACGGGTAAGAGTGAAGGTAGTAAAAAATAAAGTTGCCCCGCCTTTCCGTCAGGCAGAATTTGACCTTACCTGGGCGGAGGGTATTTCCCGTGAAGGCTGTATTATTGACATAGGGTCAGAAGAAGGGATTGTTGAAAAAAGCGGCACCTGGTTCACTTATAAAGGAACGCGTCTCGGGCAGGGCAGAGATAACGCTAAAGTTTATTTAAAAGAACATCCGGAAATTGCTGACGAGATTGAACAGACTATCCGGAAAAAACATTTTGCTCCTCCAGAAAGTAAATAATCGCTGTAATCGTTCGTTTTTAATCACTGTAATCAATGTTTACATAAGCAAATGATTGAAAAATTGGTTGTCGGTGAATTGGAAGCAAATTGTTACCTTTTCTATGACGAAAATTTAAAACAAGGTTTAGTAATTGACCCGGGTGCGGAAAGTGAAAAAATAATTAAAAAAATTAAAAATTTAGGATTAAAAATTGAATATATAATCAATACCCACGGGCATAGCGACCATATCGGGGCAAACAAAGAACTGAAAAAATATACCCAGGCAAAATTGCTTATCCATAAAGAAGACCTACCCTACCTTTTTTATTTTTCCTCACCTGAACCTGACAGTTATCTTGAAGAAAATCAGATTTTCTGGATTGGTTCTTACCAGTTAAAAGTTATTCATACTCCCGGACACACACCAGGAAGTGTCTGTTTATTAGGGGATAATCTTGTTTTTACTGGAGATACATTATTCTGCGGTGGTATCGGGCGGACCGACTTACCCGGTGGTGATGAAAGGAAAATTTCTTCTTCCTTAAGAAATAAATTGCTTTCTTTACCGGATAAAACAGTGATTTTACCCGGACATGGTTGCGAATGCACCATTGGTGAAGAGAAGAAACACAACTTCTTTCTAAATCCGAATTTCGAAATCCGAAACAATATCTAAATCCAAATGACCAAAATCCAAAACTGTTTTGAATTTTGAAAATTTGAATTTGTTTAGGATTTCGGATTTAGAATTTAAACATTTTGAAGTATGAATAGAGATTTGTTAAAGGAATTTATTAATTATATTTCTTTAGAAAAAGGGCTATCAAAAAATACACAAGATTCCTACGCAAGGGATTTGAAATTTTATTTAGGCTATTTGAAAAGAAGAGGGTTAGACCCTTTAAGCAGTGAACATGCAATGATTACCGATTATCTTTGGTCAAGAAAAGAAAAAGGGGTAAAACCGAGTTCATTATTTCGTTATTTAGAATCAATTAAACTTTTTCATCGCTTTCTTTATGCTGAAGGATATACCAAAAAAGACCCTACATTAGGGCTGACTTCACCGAGACTAATCCGTAAGTTGCCGACCGTTCTCACTATGGCGGAAGTAGAAAAACTTTTAGGTCAACCAAATCTAAATAAACCCTCTGGTATAAGAGATAAAGCAATGCTCGAACTTCTCTATGCCTGCGGTCTGCGGGTTTCCGAGTTAACAAATCTAAATTTAGAAAATGTAAATCTGGATTTTGGTTATATCCGTTGTTTTGGTAAAGGCGGAAAAGAAAGAATTGTCCCCTTGGGACATTATGCAAGTGAGTCCTTAGGTGAATATCTGGAAATGGTTCGAATGAAAAAAAAAGCAAAAGATAACGCTCTTTTTTTAAATAAATTGGG
>CAZRHN010000025.1:0-5782 GCA_964599925.1 uncultured bacterium | reverse complement strand
ATGAAAGTTAAAAGGGTCACCTCTACGGTGACCTTCCGAAGAGGAATGGAAACAAAAATTTTATCGGCTTTAAAAAAAGAAAATAAACACCTGAAAGAAGAATTAAAAAAGAAAACCGAAATGCTTGAGGCAATTTCCCAGGTTAGTAAGACGGTTATCTCCGGTAAATATCTGGAAGAAATTTTAAATTTAATTGTGAGTATGACTACGCAAACGACGAACTCAAAAATATGTTCAGTTATGTTGCTTGATGAAGAGAAAGACGAATTGAAAATTATGGCTACCCAAAGTTTAAGTAAGACATACCGGGATAAACCTCCGGTAAAAGTCGGGCAAAGTATTAGCGGTCGGGTAGTAAAAGAAAAAAGACCGCTCACCGTGCTTGATGTGACTAAAGAGAAAAATTATATGTATCCGGAAATAGCGAAAAAAGAAGGGTTAGTTTCAATGCTTTCAGTTCCAATGCTGGTTAAAGAAAAGGTAATCGGCGTAGTCAACCTTTACACTTCTACCGAGCACAACTTTACTAACGAGGAAATACAAATTTTACAAACTATCGCTAATCAAGCAGCAATCGCAATTGAAAACACAAAACTACTTGAAGAATCGGTAAGAACAAAGGAAGCGCTGGAAATAAGAAAACAGGTTGAACGGGCTAAAGGAATTCTTATGGAACAACTAAAAATTGGCGAAAGTGAAGCCTATCGCTTAATCCAGAAAAAAAGTATGGATACGGGAAAACCGATGAAAGAGATTGCTGAGGCGGTAATTCTAACTCAGGAATTGAAAAAGTGAAACGGTCACCTCTATGGTGACCTTCCGAAGAGGAACGGAAATGCTTAAATCATATATTTTGAGTTTTATACCCGTCTTCGTAGCCGTAAATATTTTTGGAATATTACCGATTTTTATCTCCTTGACTGAGGGGATAACAAAAGAAGAAAAACAAAAAATTGTTCATCAATCAGTTTTAACTGGAACAATTATTGCTTTAGTTTTTATGTTTATCGGTAAAATAGTATTTTTGATTATGGGAATAACCGTCAGCGATTTCAAAATTGCTGGTGGGATTTTATTGCTTATCCTTTCGGTTAACTTGCTTTTACCCGGTGAACCGAGAAAAAGAGAGATTGACACTGCGGTAGGTATTTTCCCCTTAGGGACACCTTTAATTACCGGTCCGGCAGTTTTAACTACGACATTGATGATGATTGATCTCCAAGGATTCATCCCAACTTTGGTGGCAATCATTTTAAATATGTTTATCGTCTGGATTGTGCTCAATAATTCAGAGAAAGCATTTAAAATTCTTGGTTCCGGTGGATTAAAAGCCTTTTCCAAAGTTATAGATATTTTGCTTACTGCAATTGCGGTGATGATGATTCGTAAAGGGATATTTGAAATTCTAAAATAAATGAAGAAGAATTTAAAAGATAAAATTATCATCTGGTTAAGGAAACAGGTTAAAGAAGCGAAAGCGAACGGGTTGGTCGTTGGTTTGAGCGGTGGGGTTGATTCTTCGGTTGTTGGCGCCCTGGCTAAAGAAGCCCTCGGAGATAAAGTTTTGGCTTTAATCTTACCCTGTGAGAGTAGAAAAGAATCGGTTGAGGACGCACGCTTAATTGCGGGCAAATTTAGAATAAGAAATAGAACTATTGATTTGACGCCAGTATATAACCAATTAAGGAAAATCCTACCCCGAGGCGACCGTTTAAGTTACGGAAATTTAAAACCAAGATTACGCATGTTGACTTTATATTATTTTGCGAATAAAATGAACTACTTAGTTGCGGGTACCGGGAATAAAAGTGAATTAATGGTAGGTTATTTTACTAAATACGGTGACGGTGGAGTAGACCTGCTCCCTTTAGGTAGCCTTTACAAAACTGGAGTAAGAAAATTAGCCAAAGAAATTGACATACCGGAAAAAATAATTTATAAAACTCCTTCAGCCGGACTCTGGGGAGGACAAACTGATGAAGGGGAAATGGGAATAACCTATTCGGAGTTAGACAAGATACTTGCTGGTTTAGAAAAAGGTAATGCGCCGAAAGGTGAAAGGGTAGAAAAAGTAAGATTGATGGTTCAAAAAACTGAGCATAAACGCAATCTACCAAAAATTTTTTGTAAAGATGACTAAATATATTTTTGTTACCGGTGGTGTGGTTTCTTCTTTAGGTAAAGGCATTACTACCGCCTCTCTTGGCTATTTACTAAAAAACTGTGGTTTACGGGTGAACATCCTAAAAATTGACCCTTACCTTAATGTTGACCCGGGAACGATGAGTCCTTTCCAACACGGAGAAGTTTTTGTTACTGAAGACGGTGCAGAGACCGACCTGGATTTAGGTCATTACGAAAGATTCCTTGATACCAATTTAACTCAGAACAATAATGTAACCAGCGGGATGATTTACGATAAAGTGATTAGCAAAGAAAGAAAGGGTGAGTTTTTAGGAAAGACAGTTCAAGTAATCCCTCATATTACTGACGAAATTAAATCGCGAGTCAAAAAATTGGGTAACAGTTATGATGTTGTAATTGTGGAAATCGGAGGAACAACCGGCGATATAGAGGGTTTACCTTTCCTTGAAGCAGCAAGACAGTTCAGGCAAGAAGTTGGTCCGAATAATGTTTGCTATATCCATGTGACGCTGGTTCCCTATATCCATGCGGCTGAAGAGATGAAGACCAAACCAACCCAGCAAAGCGTTGCTAAACTAAGAGAAATCGGTATTGAGCCGCAAATAATTATCTGTCGGACGGAAAGATCCTTGACTAAAGAATTAAAAACAAAAATAGCCTTGTTTTGCAATGTCCAGGAAAGGGCGGTAATTGAAGAAAGGGATGTTTCCGTGAGCATCTACGAAGTCCCCTTGACTTTTAGCAAAGAAGGGTTGGATGAGTTAATCCTCCAGATGCTCTCTCTAAAGAAAAGGAAAAAGAAAAATTTAGATAATTGGGGAAAAATTATTGAGAAAATAAAAAATCCTCAAGAGAAAGTTATTATAGCCGTGGCGGGGAAATATACCCAACTGAAAGACGCATATAAAAGTATCTGGGAAGCCTTAACCCATGGCGGTGTCGCCAATAATGCAGAAGTTAAAATAAAATATGTGGATGTAGAAAAGGAAAATTTATTAGAAGAATTGAAAAATGTTGACGGGATTCTGGTTCCCGGAGGATTCGGTGAACGAGGAATTGACGGCAAAATAAATGCAGTCCGCTATGCGAGAGAAAAGAGAATTCCTTTCCTGGGTATCTGTTTAGGAATGCAATGTGCAGTTATTGACTTCGCCCGGAATGTTTGCGCTCTGGAAAGGGCGAATAGCAGCGAGTTTGACCCTAAAACACCTTACCCGGTGATTGACCTGTTATCCGAGCAGAAAAAAGTTTCCCAAAAAGGTGGAACGATGCGTTTGGGTAGTTATCCTTGCAGAGTGAAAAAAAATTCGTTCGCTTATTCTGCTTACCGGAAAGATTTAGTTTTTGAGCGGCATCGGCATCGTTATGAATTGAATAACAAGTTCCGGAAAAAATTTGAAGAGTATGGGTTGGTTGTAACCGGAGAATACCCAAAGAAGCGTCTTGCGGAAATAGTTGAACTTAAAGGTCACCCTTGGTTTGTAGGAGTTCAATTTCATCCCGAATTTAAGTCAAGACCAAATAGAGCCCATCCGCTTTTTAGAGATTTTATTAAAGCAGCGGTTGAAAACAAAAAACTATGACTAAATAAAAAAGGAGGAAAAAATGGTTGAAGAAAAAACCAAGAAAGATGAAAGTTACGTGCTTAGAACGGTAAAGGAAATCGGAGTCAGGTTTATTAAAATCTGGTTTGTGGACATTCTCGGGCAACTTAAATCTTTTAGTATTACCGAACGGGAATTAGAAGGCGCCCTTGCTGAAGGGATGGGTTTTGACGGGTCATCAATTGAAGGTTTTGCCCGGATTTATGAGTCCGATTTAGTGGCTAAACCCGACCCAGCGACATTTGAAGTTTTACCCTGGCATTCGCAGGTGGAAGGTAAAATCGCAAGGATGTTCTGTGATATTTTAACCCCTGACGGGAAACCTTACCCTGGTGATACCCGCTATGTATTGAAGAAAAATCTTGAAGAAGCAAAAAAAATGGGTTACACCTTTTATCTTGGACCGGAATTGGAATATTTTTATTTTAAGTCAGACAAAGCACCAGAAATACTTGATGAAGGCGGATATTTTGATTTCGTGCCTTTAGATGAGGCGCATGATTTACGCCGGGAAACAATCTCGGTTTTAGAAAAAATGGGCATCAAAGTTGAGTATGCCCACCACGAAGTTGCCCCTTCCCAGCACGAAATTGACTTGCGTTTTGCCGAGGCATTGACCATGGCTGATTATGTAATGACTTACAAAGTAGTGGTCAAACAGGTAGCCTATTCAAAAGGTATATATGCGACATTTATGCCTAAACCAATTGCTGAGGTTAACGGTAGCGGTATGCATACCCATATGTCTCTCTCAAAGAATGGAAGAAATGCTTTCTTTTCGGCAAAAGATAAATACTATCTCTCCGATGTAGCAAAACATTTCGTTGCCGGGGTCTTACGTCATGTTAAAGAAATTTGTGGAGTAGCCTGTCAATGGGTAAACTCATATAAACGACTTATTCCCGGATACGAAGCACCGGTTTATATCTCCTGGGCACAGATGAACCGTTCCGCACTCATCCGTGTGCCGATGTATAAACCGGGTAAGGAAGAAGCAACCCGTATTGAACTGCGCTTCCCTGACCCGGCCTGTAACCCCTATTTAGCCTTTTCGGTAATGCTTGCTGCTGGTCTGGAAGGAGTAAAAAATAAGTATCCTTTACCTGAACCGATTGAGGAAGATATATTCCGGCTTAATGAGGAGGAAAGAAAACAAAGGAATATTGAATCTTTACCCGGTAGCCTTATTGAAGCGATAGAAATTTCCGAAAAGTCAGACCTACTCCGCCGCACTTTGGGCGAGCATATCTTTAACAAATTTATTGAGAATAAGAAAATTGAATGGGATATGTATCGGACTCAAGTTACCGGCTACGAGATTGAAAAATATTTGCCGATACTTTAAAAAACCCAAATTACTCTACACCCTTTTCTGGATAATCTTCTTTTCTTCGTCGCTTAAGGCAGGATTAATCCCCGAATACCAGCCACCTTTTCCCATAGAACCGAACAAGGCTGCACTCTATTCCGCATTTGTTCCCGGTGGCGGACATTTCTATCTCCGAGAGAAATCTTTGGGTTACCGTTTTTTAATTTCTGAATCAGCACTTCTTGCCGGGGCAATCGCTAACCAGATAACCATAAACCAGAACAACAGCCCAGAAATGAATGTCGCCTTACTTCAATTTGACAAACTCCACGAGTTAGGTATTTTTTCCGCATATCGCAACGCACGTTTGAAAAGAAATAATCGTGGATACACTTATCCGGTAGATGAGACCAAACTGAAAGATTTAATCCTTGCCCCGTTCTACTGGAAGAATATCTCTTCACCCGAAGTTTATTCCTTCGCCTTATTTTCCGGTATCCTGGTGGCTTTAACCTACAACTACCAGAATAAACCAAGGAGCATAAACGATCTGGAATCCATCCGGATGTTCGGTTCACAGTTTGATAAAACTTCCGGGGCTCTACTTTACGAAACTACCTGGGCAGGGTTAAGTTTAGGTGCTGGCGTAGGTGAAGAGACATTTTTCCGTGGATTCTGGCAGGCGGAATTAGACGAGCATTTCGGTAAGAAATGGGGTTTACCA
>CAZRHN010000024.1:7239-12777 GCA_964599925.1 uncultured bacterium | reverse complement strand
GGTAAACCTTTAATTTCCTGGGTATACGATAGTGTAAAAAATCTTAACCCAGAAAGGGTATACATCATTATTGGTAAAAATCATAATAGTATTCGCTCACTTTTCTTGAAAGATAAAAAAATAGTCTTTGTAACCCAAAGTAAATCTTTGGGTAGCGGTGATGCGGTCAGAGAATGTGAAAAATATTTAAAGGACTATTCTGGGGATTGCCTCATTCTCTGCGCCGATGTCCCTTTACTGAGCACGGATACTTTACAACGGTTAGTATCTCTCCACCGTAAAGAACGTAATACTTTAACCCTTCTTACTACACGGGTAAATAATCCTTATGGTTACGGACATATTTGTCGTTCATTGGACGGCGATATTCTTAAAATTGTAGAAGAAAAAGAAGCAAACCGCTGGGAAAAAAGTATTAAGGAGATTAATTCTGGAATTTATTGTTGTATTCCCAATGTCCTTTTCCCGGTAATAAAAAAATTATCGCCAGAGAATAAGAAAGGCGAGTATTACCTCACCGATTGTGTGGAATTGCTCCGGATTCGCGGAGAGAAAATAGGTTCATTAATCCTGGATTGTCCCGAAGAGGTATTAGGAATAAACAACCGAAAGGAGTTGGCGACAATTGAAAAAATTGTAAGAAATAGAATTTTAGACAATTTAATGCTTGCCGGGGTAAGCATAGTTGACCCTGAACATACATATATTGATGTAGATGTATCTATTGGTCAGGATACAACTGTTTTACCAGGAACAATTATTAAAGGGAAGACAAAAATTGGTGAAAATTGTCGTCTCGGTCCACAAACCTATATTGAAGATTGTTCTATCGGTAACAATGTGGAAATTCGCGCTTCTTTCCTTTACGGAAATAAAGTTGCTAGTGGAGCGAAGATTGGTCCTTTTTCCCATTTACGTCCCGGGTCAAGTATTGGGGAAAAAGCGAGAATCGGTAATTTCACCGAAGTAAAAAAATCAAAAATTGGTGCGGGTACAAAAGTTTCCCATCTTTCCTACATTGGCGATTCAATTCTCGGTAAGGAGATTAATATCGGCGCTGGTGTGATTACCTGTAATTATGACGGTATTGCTAAACATCACACAAATATCGGGGATAAAGTTTTCATTGGTAGTAATGTCAACTTAATCGCGCCAATAAAGGTAGGGAAAGAGACAGTAATTGGCGCTGGCTCAACAATTACTAAAAACGTTCCCGCAAAAAGTTTAGCCATTGCCCGTAGTCGGGAAATTATCAAAAGAAATTATACACTTAAGAAAAGGTCAACAACGCATCGGGAGGGAAAATTTAAAAAATGATTAATGAGACGAAGGTTTTTACCGGCAATGCACACCCAAAATTGGCTGAAGAAATCTGTCAAACAATTAATCTACCACTTGGCAAAGCCTATGTTAGTAGATTTGCTGATGGCGAAATTGAAGTAAGGATAGAAGAGAATATACGGGGCAAGGATTGTTTTTTGATTCAGCCTACCTGTCCACCGGTGAACGAAAATTTAATGGAACTTTTAATTATGCTTGATGCGTTACTCCGTGCTTCAGCAAGACGGATTACGGTAGTTTTACCTTATTACGGTTACGGCAGGCAGGACCGCAAAGTTGAACCCCGTGTACCGATTTCAGCAAAATTGGTAGCAAAACTTATTACCATTGCGGGTGCAAATCGTATCCTTGCCTTAGATTTACATGCCGGACAAATAGGTGGTTTTTTTGACATCCCGGTTGACCACCTTTTTGCCATGCCGGTAATGCTTAATTATTTCCATAACAAAAATCTCAATCAGCCGGTAGTGATTGCCCCTGACCCGGGTGGTGTGGAACGTTCCCGTGCATTTGCTAAAAGACTTGATGCCGGGTTAGCAATTATTGATAAACGCCGTCCAAAACCTAACGAGGCAGCGGTAATGCACGTGATTGGTGAGGTAAAAGGTAAAGAGACAATTATCCTTGATGATATGGTAGATACCGGCGGGACATTAATCAAAGTTAGCGAAGCATTAAAAAAGAAAGGTGCAAAAAAAATATACGCCGCCTGCACCCATGCTGTCCTCTCAGGAAATGCGGTTAAATTAGTTGACTCTTCAAATTTGGAAAAACTGGTAGTAACCAATTCCATCCCTTTAACCAAAGAAAAACAAATAAATAAGATTGAGATTCTTTCAATTGCTAAACTTTTAGGGGAAGCAATCCTGCGCATCCATAACGAAGAATCAGTAAGTGCGCTTTTCGTTTAGGAAAACGATTACAGTGATTCTTTAAGACTGATTACGGAGATTTCTGGGACTGACAATGAAAAGAATAATTTTTATTTGTCTATTTTTTAGTATTTTGGGATTAGAGATAAAAGTCTTTGCTCAACTTAGTCCTTTGGCAAGCGGGATACAAAAATATCGTCAAGGTGATTTAGAAGGCGCGATTGCCGATTTTGAAACCGTATTAAAAACAGATAAGGAAAACGCAAAGGCTAAAGAATACCTGCTTAATTGTTATATTACTCTTGGAGCCAAACTTGCTGAAGCCCAAGATTACAACAAAGCTTTAACCTTCCTTGAGCGAGCGAGTAAACTTGTGCCTGAGGATACTGAAATAAAAGGACTTTATGAAAGTGTAAAGGCAAAATTAGTACCGCCTACTCCTCCCAAACCGGCAGTAATTCCCCCACCAGCAAAAGAAGTGGCACCTGCTCCAGCACCGGTTATTCCTAAGATAGAGAAACCGGCTGTTGAGAAGGTTAAGGTTGAAGTTAAACCTAAACCAACCCCACCGGTTGAAGAAAAAAAACGGGATGAACTTGAGGAGAAAATAACCTTTATTCTTGCCCGTGTTGAGCGGGATAGAGAAGAGTTGTTACATCGGATTAGCGAATGGGAAGAAAAAGAAGGGAAGGAACGGCAGCGTATTCTTCAAAGTCAAAAAATTACGCAACGGACAATAATCATTGTTGCCGCGGGTCTTTTAATTTTAACTTTTATTCTTCTTGGGCCAGTATACTCAAATTTTAAACGCAGTGCCAAAGCAAGAGATAAAATCCTTACCGAATACGAAAATAAAATTACAAAATTAATTGAAGAACAAAAAGCATCCTTAAGTTCTTTTATCAGCGCACAAACACAGGCAGTAACTCAACCCCTGCAGGAACTAACAGTTGCTCAGGAACTATCCCCGGAATTGCCACCGTTACCGGAAGATATTTTAGAAAAAGCGACACCGGATTTACGCTTCCGTGCAATTGAGATAATCAGGAAAGAATTGAACAGTGAAAATGAAACTGAAAAAATTATTGCTACACGATTGCTTGAACGTTTTATCAACGATACGAGAAAACCAATACAGATTGAAGCGCTAAAGACCTTATATCTTTACGACCCGGAAAAAGTGATTGATTTCTTAAAAGAAAAAAGCAAAAAACCTGACCTCTGGGTGGTCAGCGCCCTCGCAGAGAATGTTTCACCAGAAAGTGTGGATATTTTAATTTCTTTGATTGACAGCGCTAATCAGGAGATGAAAAGAGAGATACTGCGTGCTTTAAAACATTTTCTACATCTGAGAGAAAAAGAACTTCCCGCTGATACAGTTAATACTATCCAGCAGACAATCAGTAAAATAGAAACTTAACCAACAGAGAAAAGAAAATGAAAAAAAATTGCTTTTTGTTATTTATGGTTTGTTTTTTATTTTTTGTTTTTTGTCCTTCAATAATTGTAGAGATTTTAAACAAGGTGGTCGCGGATGGACTACCACTCCCATCCGAATCCGGGCCAGCGAAAAAAGAAACTTTCACCGCTACAAAAATTTTCGTCACCGAACCAATAAAAGTCAAGAGACAATCTGTTTTATCTGAAGAATCAAAAAATGAATTAACTCTTTTGGAAGGAAGAATTAAAGATTTTATGCTCCGCTCTGATGAAGAAAGAAATAATTTAACAAAAAGATTAGAAGAGCGAGACAAAATAATTAACCGGGTTATACTTCTTGGTCTTGCTACTCTTTTAGTAATTGTCCTCCTTGTAAAATATGTCTTACGTTCATTAGGTGAGCGTCTCCGAAGTGAAAAAGGTCAAGAATTTCGAGAGGTCACTCCGTCTCGAGAAACAAAAGAAGAATCGCTTGCCTTCAAAGAAGACCCGGAGCAATTCTTCTATAATTGGTTAAATAACCTACCGAATAAGGAAATTATTCAAATTATTTCTTGTTTGATAAGTAATCCGGAAAAGAATATTCGTGAAAAAGCATTTATATTTTTGGAAAAAATGTGGCAAACAAAAGAATTTACTTCTGAGGAACAATTGAAAATTGAAAGATTAATTAGAAAAGTAGGCTTAGAAGAAGGATGGATAAGTGAATAATTAAAAATTCAAAATTAAAAATTAAAAGTTAAAAAAGAGGAGGATAAAAGGTGGAAGAAATTGTTCTTGCTGCTGAAAAACGAGCAAACCTAACTAAAGGACAGATTAAAGATTACCGAAGGAAAGGTAAAATACCAGCAGTTGTTTATGGTGAAGGTAAAGAATTGTTCCCTCTTTTTGTTGACCAGAAACAATTCCAAAAAATTTTGCATACTTCTTTAGGAGAAAATGTAATTATCCATTTGGAAATTAATGAAGCGAATCCAAAAACAGTGATAATTAAAGAAATACAACGTGACCCATTAAATGATAATTTACTTCATATTGATTTTCAACAGATTTCTTTAAAAAAGAAAATCGAAATTACAGTGCCGATAGAAATTATCGGTGAAGCGACCGGAGTAAAAAGTGGCGGCATTTTAGAACAACAACTCTGGGAATTAAAAATACGCTGTTTGCCAACAAAAATACCAAAATCAATACCCGTGGATGTGAGTAATTTGGAAATTGGTAAAAGTTATGCGGTTAAAGATTTATCCATCCTTAAAGAAACGGAAGTTCTCACCAACCCTGACCAGGTTGTAGCAAGTGTAGTCTCAGCACCGGTTGTTGAAGAAGTAGTCACTCCTGCACCCGTGGTTGCCGAACCGGAAGTAATTGGTAAAGGTAAGAAAAAAGAAGAAAAAGTGGAAGAAGTAGAAGAAAAAGAAGTAAAAGAAGAAAAAACTAAACCATAATGACGACCATACGCTCAATTATCGGGTTAGGCAATCCTGGGGAAGCATACCGGAAAACGCGGCATAATTTTGGATTTCTTGTGATTGACTTTTTAGTTAAGCGCTGGAAGTTAAAACTAAAAGAAAATAAATTTCTTAACGCTAAAATTGTAGTAGTTCACCCCGCCCTTGCGTGCAAGAGCGGGGTTCACCCCGCCCTTGCCCCGCCCCTGCACGCAGGAGCGGGACTTGCGTGCAAGAGCGGGGTTCACCCCGAACTTACGAAATA
Source organism: uncultured bacterium (assembly GCA_964599925.1). Classification (GTDB taxonomy): domain Bacteria; phylum Elusimicrobiota; class UBA5214; order UBA5214; family UBA5214; genus CAZRHN01. Next base: position 7,408 of record CAZRHN010000024.1, on the reverse strand, counting down.
TCCTCACCAGTTAATTTTAGCGAAACCATTGACTTATATGAATTACAGCGGGAAAGCAGTAAGTAAACTAATAAGAAAATATAAACTTAATCCGGAAGAAATCTTAATCGTTTACGATGATTTCAATTTACCGTTCGGGACAATCCGAATCCGTCAATCCGGTTCTTCC
>CAZRHN010000024.1:0-7139 GCA_964599925.1 uncultured bacterium | reverse complement strand
CGATGATTTCAATTTACCGTTCGGGACAATCCGAATCCGTCAATCCGGTTCTTCCGGAGGACACCAGGGGTTAAAATCAATCGCTGATTCTCTGAACACGGAAAAATTTTCCCGCCTACGGGTCGGCTGTGGACCCTTACCTTCAGGAATCAATCCGGTAGACTTTGTGCTCAGTAGATTTTCTCAAGAGGAAGAAAATAAACTTGAATTTCTTTTAAGAAAGATTGGCGAAGCAATTGATACAATACATAACAAAGGGTTAGAAAAAGCGATGTCGGTTTACAACCGAAAATCTGCCTTGACAAACAAAAAATAAACTGCTAAATTTGGGATTTTATTCTCACAGATAAGGACTAAGGGAGAAAAGAGTGGAAAGGGTAGTTGAAACAATTGAAAAAATCAAAAAGATTGAAAAAGAAAACGAAGAAAAAATTCAAGAGACACAAAAAATCGCTGCCCAAATTGTTACGCAGGCGAAAGTAAAAGCAAAAGAAATTATAGACCAGACTAAAAAAGAAACCGAGGAAGAATTAAAAAAATACGCTGCATTTGAAGAGAAGTCTGCCCTTGGAGAGACTGAAGAAATCAAAAAGAAATATGCCGAGGAATGTCAAAAAATACGGCGAGAGGCAGAATTAAATTTTGAAAAAGCAGTGAAATTGGTATTGAAAGAATTAGGAATATAATATGGCCATAGAAGCGATAAAAAAAATCTATCTTTTAGGTTATAAAGAAATTGAGGGCGAAGTGATTAGTTTACTCCAGGATTTAGGGGTGGTGGAAATAAGTGAACTCCTGCCAGAATATAAAGAAGAAACTGAAAGACTTGAAAACAAAGAACTTCAAGGGAAATTAGAACAGTTAGAATATCTAATCAATTTGTTAGGAAAATATGTTCCCCGGAAAGGGGGTCTTGAAACTACCGGCAAAGAAAGGATTGTCCTTTCTCAAAGGGAGTTTCAGGAGATTGTTGAAAATTTTGATTTTTTCAAGATTTATCAGAATTGCAGGAACCTGGAAAAGGAACTTGACGAATTGAAAATAAAGAGAAATAAACTGGAAACCGAAAAACATCAAATCACCCCCTGGTTACCGCTTCAAACTAAATTGGAACGGTTTACTCCAACGGCTAAGGTTGGGATTAGCCTTGGACATATTCCTTTAAACCAGTGTAACCGGTTCAAAAAAGAAATATTCGACCTTACTGATGAAATCCTCCTTTATGAAATTAATACCGACAAGAAATGGAAATATATACTTTTGTTTTATTCCCGTGAATATGGCACTGCAATTGAAGAAATTTTAAAGAAAGTTGAATTTACGCCACTTTATCATCCGTTGGTCAATTTATCGCCGGAAGAGATTATCCTTCGCATTAACCAAGGAATTGAGACTACACACAAGGAAGAACAAAAGGCAATTAGCACTTTATCTGAATTAGTTCCTTTACAGTCTCGACTTAAGGTCATTTATGATTATCACCTCAACCTCCAAATAAAAGAGAAAATCAAACAATTTTTTACCCGGACGAATGAATCGTTTTGCTTGACCGGTTGGATACCGGCTAAAGAAATAGATAAAATAAAAAGAATACTTTCCAATAAGTTCGCTTATTTAGAAATTATCTTCGCTAACCCGGAAGAAAAAGAGCGAGTCCCGGTAATCCTTAAGAATAAAAAAATTGCTGAGCCTTTTGAAGTTATTACTGACCTTTACGGTCGTCCGAAATACCGGGGAGTTGACCCAACACCTTATTTATCAATTTTTTTTGCTATTTTCTTTGGTTTATGCTTAACTGATGCGGGTTACGGTATAGTTCTTATGCTCCTTAGCGGACTGGTTCTTTTGCGCTATTCCGCGAGAATGGGATTAACGAGCAGAAAATTTTTCCGCTTATTTTTTCTTGGCGGTTTTGCTACTTTACTCCTTGGAGCAATGGTCGGTGGTTGGTTCGGGATGACCGCAAAAATAAAACTTTTTGACCCGCTCAAAGATTTACTCATTTTCTTCGCCCTGGCACTGGGCTTAGGGGTAATTCACATTTTCACCGGGTTATCTATAAGAATGTGGCAAAATATCAAATCCGGCGATTGGGTGGCGGCGCTCTCTGACCAGGGATTATGGATGGTAATTATTTCTTCCCTGATTGTTTTTGGTCTGGTGAAAGGTAAAACTTTGCCTGCCAATTTTGAGTCACCGAGTAAGATTTGTTCAATAGGCACAGCCCTCGGTATAATCTTCTTCCAGGGTCGCCGGGTAGACAAAAATCTTATCCGTCTTTCTGGATTGGAAGCAATCATCTACCCCTGGTTATGGTTAATCTTAACTATAGGTATGACCTCTCTTTTGCTCAAATTATTTCTGCCTCTCTCCAGATATTTAGCCCTTTTTTCGTTTCTGGGAATAGTTCTTCTTGGTCGCAAAAATCTTAAAGGCATCTTTGGGCGAATCGGACTTGGACTCTACTCCCTTTATGGAATTTCTGGCTTTCTTGGTGACACGCTTTCTTACTCCCGTCTGGTTGCCCTTGGGCTAACTACCGGGATTGTGGCAATGGTGATTAACCGGATGGCGGCAATTGCTAATCTTGCTCCTTATGTCGGGTTTCTTCTTGCTTTTTTTATCTTGCTTGTCGGACACGCTTTCAACATTGCCATTAACCTTCTCGGTGCTTTTGTTCATTCTTGTCGCTTGCAATATGTTGAATTTTTTACTAAATTTTACGAATCTGGTGGAAAACCTTTCCAGCCATTTGCAAAAACAGGTAAATATACATTGATTAGCGATTAAAGGAGGAAGAAAAAATGGAACTAGGTTTACTCTTAGCACTTTTGGGGGCAGCAATCGCAGCAACAATTTCCGGTTTAGGTGCGTCCTGGGGTGTTTCCATTCCCGGACGCGCGGCTAACGGACTCCTGAGTGAAGAACCGGAAAAGTTTGGCAATTGTCTGATTCTGGTTGCTTTACCCGGGACGCAGGGAATTTATGGTTTCATCTCCGGTGTAATTATGCTGATTACTCTCGGTGCATTTGGAGGTGGGGCAGAGGGACTTAAGCATCCTACCATTCTCCAGGGGTTAGCCTTTCTTGGGGTAGGTATATTCCAGGCGACAGTCCAATGGGTTTCTTCTATTTACCAGGGTAAGGTTTGTGCGGCAGGAATTGCTATTGTTGCCAAGCATCCGGAAGATTCAATGAAAGGTGTAGTAAACGGAGTAATTGTGGAAACCTATGCCGTGCTTGGGCTCCTCATCACTTTGTTACTCATCCTTTTTGGCATCGCCCCAACCCTGAAATAGGCGGTTATTTCCCCGCCTGACGGCGAGGCAGGTATGGGTCTTGAAGAGATTATCCGTAAAATTGAATTAGAGACTGAAGGAAAAATAAAAGAAATTTTAACTTCGGCTGAAGAAGAGAAGAAGAATATTCTTGAAAAAACACAAGCAGAGGCAGGTAAAATCAAGGTCCAAATGCTTAAAACCGGGAAAGAGGAAATCCAGGAAAAGAAGGAAAGAGAAATTACTTTAGCCGAGTTAGAAGCACGAAAAACGGTTTTAGCCGAAAAACAAAAAATTATTAGTGAAGTTTACGCCCAAATTTTGCAAAGGCTGGAAAATCTCAGTGCAAAAGAATTTGGAGAACTGACGAAAAAACTTATCCTCAATATTGCCAGCGGTGGAGAAGAATTAATCGTCGCCCAAAAGGATAAACACAAAATTAGTCCCGAATCAATTAAAGAAATAAACCAAATCTTGGGAAGACAAAAAAAGGAACCAATTCATCTTTCGCAAGAAAGACATAATATTGCCGGTGGATTTGTTCTCCGCAAGGGGAACTTAGAAATAAACTTCTCCTTCCCGGCGTTGGTTAAATCTCTACGGGAAAAGACCGAATCGGAAGTAATAAAACTGCTCTTTTAGGTAGGGGGATTAGAAATTGAATGAAAAACGAAGATTACGCTTATGCAGTGGGTAAAATCCGTGCTTTAGAAACACAATTATTAACAAAATCCGATTTTGAACGTCTCCTTGAGACAAGTGACGCTACTTCTGCCCTGCAGGAACTTAGCGATACCCCTTACGGCGAACATTTAACCCGGATTAAAGATATCAGTGAGTTTGAACTTTTGCTCAACGAGGAATTGAAAAAAACCTATAACTTAATTAAGGAACTTTCCCTTCATCCGGAAATAACCGATTTATTCTTTTTAGAAAAGGATTTACATAATCTAAAGGTGCTCTTAAAAAGTAAATATGCCGGAATTTCTCCCGATGGAAATTTAATTGACTTAGGACTTTTCCCTTTAGCTGGGTTAAAAGGAATGGTTGAAAAAAATGATTACGCAGGATTTACCAACTCTACAATTCGTGAAACGATTGTTCAAGCAATTAAACAATTTGAATTAACTCATGAACTACAAATTATTGACTTCGTTTTAGACGCTGTAATCTATGAAGTGTTCTTGAATACGGCAAGAAAATACCAAAATATTTTCCTCCAAAACTATTTTCAACTCCAGATTGATTTAATTAACCTGAAAACTTTGGTTAGATTTATTGTCACCAAGAAAGATAAAAGATACTTTAAGGATGGATTAATTCATGGAGGTAATCTTACTTACGAATTTTTCCTTAGAGAATTCCCGGAAAAAGAAGGGGATGTCCCGCACAAAGTAGGGCTGGAAAGATACAAAAATATTATCACTTACGAAAAAGATTTAAATGCGAAAGAAAGAAGAACGCCTCTCCTTGAAAATTACGAGCAAATCATCAGTGCAGGAATTAAATCCTGGCTAAAAGAACGTTCTTTTTCTCTATTGGAGAAACTTATTGACGACTCTCTAACCGAGTATCTAAAAAAGGCGAAATACATAACTTTTGGATTAGAACCATTGATTGCTTATCTTTTTGCAAAAGAAATAGAAACGAAAAATATACGGGTAATTATTGTGGGCAAAATAAACAATATACCTCAAGAAATATTACGGGAAAGGTTGCGCGAAACTTATGTCTGACATTTGTCTTATCGGAGAGAAAGATTATATCCTTTGCTTCCAGGGTCTGGGAATAACGACTTTTACGGTTAAAAATATTGAGGAAGCGGAAGACAGATTGAACGAAGCGATACAAGAAAAATACAAATTTATTTATCTCACTGAAACTTACGCCGAAGGATTGATGCCCTGGATTAAAGAGTTAAGTTTAGAACCGAATATCGCCATAACCATTATTCCCACGCTTAAAGAAAAGAAGGACTTGGGTATAAGAAATTTAAGAAAAATTTCCGAGAAAGCAGTGGGGGTAGACCTGATAAACAAAAGTTAAATAGTGAATTGGTGAATTGGTGGATTAGTGGAAAAGTTTAGAGGAGAAAATATGGAGCAGGGAAAAATAATTAGAGTCAGCGGACCTTTAGTGGTAGCCGAAAATATGTCCAACGTAAAAATGTACGATGTGGTCAGGGTAAGCGAAAAAAAACTTATTGGTGAAGTAATTGAACTTAAAGAAGATAAGGCATCAATCCAAGTTTACGAAGAGACTTCCGGGATAGGACCGGGTGAACCAGTATTTCCTACCGGGCAACCGTTATCTGTAGAGTTAGGTCCGGGGTTAATTGGTTCAATTTATGACGGAGTGCAACGACCTTTGGACTTAATTCGTGCGCAAACCGGCGATTTGGTTACCCGTGGGGTTGACTTCCCGGGAATTGAACGGAAGAAAAAATGGCATTTTAAACCAGTATTGAAAAAAGGGGCAAAGGTAACCGCCGGAGACATTTTGGGCACGGTGCAGGAAACTACACTGGTCGTTCATAAGATTATGCTTCCCCCGGATATTCAAGGTGAAATAACCAAGATTTCCGAAGGTGAATTCACGGTTGAAGAGCCGGTTGCGGAGATTCGTTCTTCGCTAAACGCCCGCCTGCCGGCGAGGCAGGGTCAACGCTTAACGGTTACGATGCTCCAAAAATGGCCGGTGCGCATCCCCCGCCCCTACAAGGAAAAATTGCCGCCCGATGAACTTTTAGTCACCGGACAGAGGGTAATTGATACTTTCTTCCCGGTAACTAAAGGAGGCACCGCCTGTATCCCCGGACCTTTTGGTTCAGGTAAGACCGTTGTCCAGCACCAACTATCAAAATGGTCAGATGCGGATATAATTATTTTTGTTGGTTGCGGTGAACGCGGCAACGAAATGGCTGATGTTTTACTTGAATTTCCGGAATTGAAAGACCCGCATACTGGCGAGCCCTTAATCAAAAGGACAGTACTTATTGCCAACACTTCCAATATGCCGGTTGCCGCGCGGGAAGCCTCGGTCTACACGGGGATAACCATCGCTGAATATTTCCGGGATATGGGCTATAAAGTAGCCTTAATGGCTGATTCAACCAGCCGCTGGGCGGAAGCACTGCGGGAAATTTCTGGCCGCTTAGAAGAGATGCCCGGGGAAGAAGGTTATCCGGCATATTTAGCCACAAGGATTGCTGAATTTTACGAACGTTCCGGTAAAACTGTATGTCTCGGTAGTGACCAGCGTATCGGGACACTTTCGGTCATCGGTGCAGTTTCACCCCCGGGCGGCGACCTCTCTGACCCGGTGGTTCAGGCAACTCTAAGAATGGTAAAGGTATTCTGGTCATTGGAAGATAAACTTGCCTATATGCGCCATTTCCCGGCGATAAGTTGGCTACGCAGTTATTCATTATATTTAGAAAATATCAGAGAATATTCAGCAAAAAAAGTGGCTAAAGATTTTCTCTCTTTACGCAACGAAGCGATGAAAATACTCCAGGAAGAGGCAACTTTGGAAGAAATCGTCCGTCTGGTAGGTATTGAATCGCTTTCCCCTAAGGAAAGATTAGTTTTGGAGACAGCAAAATCTATCCGTGAAGATTTTCTCCATCAACTCGCTTTTGACCCTGAGGATACCTATACCTCATTAGAAAAACAGTATCGACTCCTCGCAATAATTATTTTTTTGCATCATCAATGTAACGAGTCACTTGACGCCGGGACTGGTTTTAGAGAATTGGCAAATTTACAAGTGAGAGAAAAAATTGCCCGGCTGAAATATGTTCCGGAAAAAGATTTATCTCGTTTCCAAGCATTGGAAAACGAAATAAAAAAAGAAATTGCT
>CAZRHN010000023.1:0-13323 GCA_964599925.1 uncultured bacterium | reverse complement strand
ATCGACGGCCCGGTTTGGCACCTCGATGTCGGCTCATCGCATCCTGGGGCTGGAGCAGGTCCCAAGGGTTTGGCTGTTCGCCAATTAAAGCGGTACGTGAGCTGGGTTCAGTACGTCGTGAGACAGTACGGTCCCTATCTACTGTAGGCGCAGGAAACTTGAGGGAGGCTGTCCTTAGTACGAGAGGACCGGGACGGGCGCACCGCTGGTGTACCAGTTGTTCCGCCAGGAGCAATCGCTGGGTAGCTATGTGCGCAAAGGATAAACGCTGAAAGCATCTAAGCGTGAAGTCTTTCCCAAGATAAGGTTTCCCGTCTCTCCGATTTTTCGGGGAGCCGAAGGTCTCCTGTAGACTACAGGGTTAATAGGCCGGAGGTGTAATGTTCGTAAGGACTTGAGCTGACCGGTACTAATTGACCGTGTGTTTTAGCCACATCATTTAATTCTATTTTTTCATTGGAATTTTATTTTCCTGGTGGTTACACTACCCCCACTTTTATTCAGATTTTTGAATGTCTGGTGCTTTTACCGGAGGGGAAACACCTCTTCCCATTCCGAACAGAGAAGTTAAGCCCTCCAAGGCCGATGGTACTTAGGGCTAACTCGCCCTCGGGAGAGTAGGTCAGTGCCAGACATTTTAAAATTTGAAAGAGAGGAGGGCTCGCAGTCAGGAGAAGAGTTGCTGCCAGGAAATATTTTCGCCAATGCAAAAAATTTTTCTATTTTTTCTTTTTTTTTGTTCTTTGAATAAAAGTATTGCCGCTGAACTGATGACTTCGGCAGGGCAAATTAAAAAAAATACCTTTTCTTGGTCAATTTATTATACAAAAGGAGAAAAAAAAGTTGATATTAAAATTGGTGAGGAGGTTAAACTCTGTCAGGAGGAAGGGGAAAAATTTATTTTCAGACTCAGTTATGGTTTCCGGACAAATTTCTATCCCTGGATAAAGATTGGTTTTAATCTTAAAGGTTACACCTTGTCCATTCCTTCATATACAGTAACTAATCATTACCAGAGTAGTTCCCCGGGTTTAGTTTACGGTTTTGGTGGACGTTTACTTCTTTTTCCCGATACCATTGTTACGCCAGCGATTTCTATAGATTTAGGATACATAGAATCAAATTCAGAAGTTGACGGATTCCCTTTAAGAACTTCCCAATTCCAAGGTGCTGCTTTAATAAGTAAACAATTTTCTCATTTCGAATTTTATAGTGGTTTTCGTATCTCTCCACACAATAGTAAAATCAGAGATAAAAATACTAACGAGGAATTTTACGGAAAAAGGGACAATTTTGCCTTCTTTTTGGGCTTGCAGGGGAGAATGCATTTTTTGGGAAAATTAATTTTTGAAGTAGATTTAGGTGATGAAAAATTTTTTTCTGGAGGAATAACTTCCCAGTTTTAAAAAGAACGCAAAAGCGCCAAAAGAAGTATTTAGCGGCTTTGGCGGATATTTAGCGTTTTAGCGTTTGAGGAAAAAAAGTGAACCGCAAGGAAAAAGAAATTTTCGTTACTCAATTGATAGAGGAATTAAGAGGGCGAAAGAACTTCATTTTTACCAGTTACCAAGGAGTAAAGACTGGTGAAATTACCCAACTACGAAATAAATTACGCTCTCTTCTTTGGGAATGTCGTGTGGTGAAGAATTCTCTTTATCAACGAGTATTTAAAAATTTGGATTTAAATTTAGAAGAATTTTTTCAAGGACCAACTGCACTTTTGTTGGAAAAGCACATAAAAGGAACGCCGTCGAGTTCTCAAAAAAGTGGAGAAAATAACCTAATTGAAGTGAGCAAGGTGCTGGTATCCTTTATTCAGGGATATCCAAAATTTAGAATTAATGGTGGGTTAATTTATGGACGACATCTTTCGGCAGAAGAAATTGCCAATTTAGCAAAACTACCTTCTAAAGATGTACTTCTCAGACAAGTAGTTGGAGGAATGAAATTCCCTTTAATTCGCTTGAGTTACGCGCTCAAGGTTTCGCTCTTGCGTCTAATTTACATTTTAAACGGAGAAGTTAAGAAAAAACAAAATAAGTAAAATCGGAGGTGAAAAAAATGGTAGAAAAAGGTAACGGGAAAGATGCGATTATCGAAGCTATTTCCAAACTCTCAGTAATGGAATTAGCCGAATTGGTCAAAGCCTTGGAAGAGAGGTTCGGCATTTCGGCTGCGGGGATGGGTTTTGTAGCCCCGGTAGGAGGTACAGCCGCTCCTGCTGGTGAATTGACTGCTGAGAAAGAAGAAAAAACTGAATTTAGTGTGATTCTTACTAATCCGGGTAATAAAAAAATTCAAGTGATTAAAGTTGTTCGAGAAATTACTGGTTTAGGGTTAAAAGAAAGTAAAGATTTAGTTGAAGCTGCCCCCAAACCGGTTAAAGAAGGCATATCTAAAGAACAGGCAGAGGAAATCAAGAAAAAACTTACTGAGGTTGGCGCAACTGCAGAGATTAAATAGAAATTATTGGAGAAAAAAATGAAAAAATTTAGTTTTTCCAAGATTACGCCAATTTTAGATTTACCGGATTTGCTTGAACTACAAAAAAAATCTTTCGCTGATTTTCTTCAGGAAAGCACTCCTCCGGAGAAACGCAAATTTCAAGGTTTACAAACTGCCTTCTTGGATGTTTTCCCAATCAGTAATACTGATGATACATTAAGTTTAGAATTCATTAGTTACAGTCTTGATCGACCGCGTTATACAATTGAAGAAGCACGAGTTAAAGGTGTGACCTACTCAGCACCGTTAAAAGCAATTTTTCGTCTTGTCCAAAAGCAGCCTGGGGGCAAGGTAAAGGAAATCGCTGAACAAGAGGTGTATCTCTGCGATTTACCTTTGATGACCGAAAATGCAAACTTTGTAATTAACGGTGCGGAAAGGGTGGTAGTGAGCCAATTACATCGTTCCCCGGGGGTAATTTTTGAAGAAGACGAAGAGAAAAAGATTTCCTCTTTTGGGAAAAAATTGTATTTCGCACGGATTATTCCTTATCGTGGTGCCTGGATTGAATTTGAATTTGATTTAAACAATCTCCTTTATGTACGAATTGATAAGAAACGTAAACTTTATGCTACCACTTTGTTAAGAGCCATTGGGATAGAAAGTGATAGTGCAATTTTAGGTCTTTTTTACGATTTTGAAGAAGTAGAACTTAGAGGTGACCTTTCCCAATACATTGGCAAAATCTCTGCTTGCGAAATTATTGACGAAAAAACTGGTGAAGTAATCCTTGAATCCAATCAAGAACTAACCTTGGAAATTCTTCATCGACTCAAAGAAAAGAAGATTTCTTCCTTAAAAATAATTGTTTATAATCCTGTCCTTAATGATGTTACTATCCGTGACACCCTTTTACGGGATACAATAAAATCACGTAAAGAAGCGATCCAAGCAATTTATCGTTCACAACGGGCACAGGAATTCATTCCTCTTGAACAGGCCGAAAGTTTCCTTGAGTATTTACTTTTCAAAACTACAAGGAAATATGACCTCACCCATGTAGGAAGGTATAAAATCAATAAAAAACTTGCTCCCATACTCAAAGAATTTGAAAAAAGAAAAAACCTCCCCTTTCTCTGGGAGACTCCTTCCGAGCGAAAGCGTACCCTCACCAAAGAAGATATAATTGCAACCATTAAATATCTTCTTAACTTAAACAACAATTTATCTGGCGAAATTGATGACATTGACCATCTTGGTAACCGGCGTATACGCGCAGTTGGTGAACTTTTGGAAAATCAATTCCGTATTAGTTTACTTCAAGTAGCACGTTTAGTTAGGGAACGAATGAACATGCAAGAACGCGCTACCCTAACTCCACGTACTTTAATTAATAGCGCACCCTTAATCGCAATTATCCGCAAATTTTTCGGTACTTCGCAGCTTTCCCAGTTTATGGACCAAACTAATCCTTTAGCGGAACTTACTCATAAACGTAGACTTTCGGCTTTAGGACCGGGTGGCCTCCATCGTAAACACGCTGGATTTGAAGTTCGGGATGTGCATTACACCCATTACGGACGATTTTGCCCAATTGAAACTCCCGAAGGTCCGAACATTGGTTTGATTACTTCATTAGCCACCTACGCCCGAGTTAATGAATACGGTCTATTGGAAACACCTTATCGGAGGGTGAAAAATGGTAGGGTGACCGAGGAAATAGATTATCTTACTGCGGCTGAAGAAGATGAGTATGTTATTGCTCAAGCCAACGCACCACTTGATAGAGATAATCGATTTACCAGCGATTTAGTTGCTGCCAGATACCGTGGTGATTTTCCTCAAGTTGATCCCCGAAAAGTAAACTATATGGATATTTTGCCAATGCAAATTGTGAGTGTTTCCACTGCTCTTGTTCCTTTCCTTGAGCATGACGATGCTAACCGGGCGTTGATGGGTAGTAACATGCAAAGACAGGCGGTACCATTATTACGCAACGAAGCACCTTTAGTTTCTACAGGAATTGAATCCCGTGCAGCTCGTGATTCCGGTGCAGTCGTGGTAGCGAAAAGGAGCGGTGAAGTAATGCGGGTTACCGCCAATGAAATTTTTATCTGGAGTGAAGAAGGGGAACCCGGTATCGATGTTTATCAATTGAGAAAATACCAACGTTCGAATCAAGATACTTGTATAAACCAGGTCCCTCTGGTAAAAAAGGGGGAATGGGTAAGAAAAGGGCAAGTTGTTGCTGATGGTCCTTGTACAAGTGAAGGTGAACTTGCACTGGGAAAAAATCTTTTAGTCGCTTTCCTTTCTTGGGAGGGATACAATTTTGAGGATGCAATTTTAATTGGAGAACAGGTAGTTAAAAATGACATTTTTACTTCTGTTCATATTCAAGAATTTCAGATTGAATGTCGCGATACAAAGATGGGTCCGGAAGAAATTACCCGGGATATCCCTAACGTCAGCGCTGACGATTTACTTAATCTTGACGAAAATGGAATTATCCGTATTGGTGCGGAAGTCGGGCCGGGTGACATTCTTGTTGGTAAGGTTACGCCCAAAGGAGAGGAATCAGTAACTCCAGAAGAACGACTTTTAAAGGTTATTTTTGGTAAAAAAGCAGAAGATGTTCAAGATGCTTCTTTGCGAGTACCGCCAGGAGTAAGAGGTAAAGTTTGTGGAATAAGAATTTTTGTTCGTCAGGAAAGATTAAGTAAAAAAGAGAAAGAGAAAAAACTTGAGGATATTGAGAAAAGGTATAGAGAGGCGTTAGAAACTTTACATCTTGAACGCAAGGAAAAAATTGCCCAAGCGACAACAAAAGAGAAAGAAAAAATTCGCCAATTTTACCTTTATAAAGAAAAGGATTTAAAATATCAATTAATAAGTGAAAAAGAAATCCTAAAGTTTGGTGATGAACTGCCGGTCACAGTAAACAGAGTAGTTAAAGTATACATTGCTTCTTTAAAGAAATTGCAGGTGGGTGATAAACTCGCTGGTCGGCATGGGAATAAAGGTGTCATCGCCAAAATTTTACCTGAGGAGGACATGCCTTTTCTTCCTGACGGGACACCTGTGGATGTAGTTTTTTCGCCTCTTTGTGTGCCTTCAAGAATGAATGTCGGTCAACTTTTAGAAGCGATATTAGGTTGGGCAGCAAAAATTCTTAATGTTCAGATGGTCTGTCCGGTATTTGATGGGGCAAAAGAAGTCGAAATTAAAGAAAAAATTAGAGAGGCAAAACATTATTTACGCGATTCGGGAGTGAGAGAACAATTTTTTCCTACTGACGATTGTCGAATTACTTTGTATGACGGTCGTACTGGTGAACCTTTTGCTGGTAAAGTGACTGTTGGTTATATATATCTGATGAAATTAGTTCATTTAGCGGAGGATAAAATTCATGCACGTTCCACCGGTCCTTATTCTTTGATTACTCGTCAGCCATTGGGCGGTAAAGCACAATTTGGTGGGCAACGATTTGGTGAAATGGAGGTATGGGCACTTGAAGCTTACGGTGCAGCCCATACATTGCAAGAATTTTTAACGGTTAAAAGTGATGATGTCCCGGGGAGAACAAAAATGTATGAAGCGATAATTAAAGGAGAACCTACTTCCTATCGTGGTGTCCCCGAATCATTTAAAGTTTTAGTTCGTGAATTACAGGGTTTAGGTTTGAATATTGAACTAAAAAAGGAGGGATAAATAAAAGTGGCAATAGTTGAGTTAAAAGAAAAGAAAGGAAAAATAACTTTCTTTCCCAAACCAAAATTTAAAAAAGTAGTTTCTCAACTCAATTTTGCTGATTTTTCTGCTATACGGATTTCCTTAGCCAGTCCTGAACAAATCCGTTCTTGGAGTTACGGTGAAGTGAAAAAAACCGATACGATCAATTATCGTAATTTTCGTCCAGAACGCGATGGACTTTTTTGTGAACGTATCTTCGGTCCTTTAAGAGATTGGGAATGTAATTGTGGTAAATACAAGTATATCAAACATAAAGGGATTATCTGTGACCGTTGTGGTGTAGAAGTAACCGAGTCAAAGGTACGCCGTGAACGGATGGGACACATTGAATTAGCTGCGCCGGTTGCGCATATCTGGTTCTTAAGGAAAACACCTTCTCGGATTGCTACCCTTTTAGGGATGAGAATAACCGATGTGGAAAAAATTATCTATTACACTCGCTATATCATTTTAGAAGACCTTAAGGATAATCAAGGGAAAACAATCTTAGCAAAGAAACAAATTCTTAATGAGGAGGAATATCAAAAATATAAACAAGAATATGGACAAAAATTTAAAGTTGATACTGGTGCTGGGGCAATACGCCAACTTCTCAGTGAATTGGATTTAAAGAAAGAATCTGAAGAGTTACGGAAAAAAATTCAAACCTCACAATCTGACTCTGAACGCAACCGCTTACTTACCCATTTACGCGTTGTTGAAGGCTTCATTCAATCGGGTTGTCGACCGGAATGGATGATTTTGACTGTTCTGCCAGTTATTCCTCCGGACTTGCGTCCTTTAGTGCCCTTAGAAGGTGGAAGATTTGCTACTTCAGACCTTAACGATTTATATCGGCGGATCGTTAATCGTAACAACCGACTGAAACATATTATCCAATTAAAAGCACCGGAAGTAATGATCCATAATGAAAAAAGGTTGCTTCAAGAAGCGGTAGATGTTCTATTTGAGAATGGTGCTCGCGGTAAAGTAGTAACTGGTGCCGGCAACCGTCCTTTGAAATCGCTTTCCGATGTTATTAAAGGTAAACAGGGGCGCTTCCGACAGAACCTTCTGGGAAAAAGAGTTGATTATTCTGGAAGAAGTGTGATTGTTGTTGGACCAAATTTAAAACTTCATCAATGTGGATTACCTAAAGAAATTGCCTTAGAACTTTTTAAACCCTTTATTATTCGGGAATTAATGCACCAACATAACGTTACTCTAAGGACAGCAAAACGTATGCTTGAACGGGCTAAACCAGAAGTTTGGGATATTTTGGAGACAGTAACGAAAAATCACCCGGTACTTCTTAATCGCGCACCCACATTACATCGTTTAAGTATACAGGCTTTTGAACCGGTTCTTGTCGAGGGTAAAGCGATACAACTTCATCCCTTAACCTGCGCTGCCTTTAATGCCGATTTTGATGGTGACCAGATGGCGGTTCATTTACCTCTTTCTCAGGAAGCACAATTAGAGGCAAGACTCTTAATGCTTGCACCGAATAATATTCTTTCCCCGGCTTCCGGGCGACCAATTGCTGCACCTTCACAGGATATGGTTTTGGGCTGTGCTTACTTAACCCGCGAGAAAATCGGAAATTTGGGGGAAGGGAAAATTTTTTCTTCGACTGACGAGGTAATTTCTGCCTATCAGAATAAAGAAATAGATTTAAATGCAAGAATCAAAGTTCGTGGAATAAATAATAAACTTAACGAAGGAAAAAATCCACAAGAATGGACTGACTATACAACTGTGGGAAGAATAATTTTCAATCAAGTTATCCCGCAGGAGTTGAGTTATATCAACCAAAGCGTTGATAAAAAGAATTTAGCCAATTTAGTGGAAAAATGCTATCACCGCTTGGGTGGATATCGGACAGCACTTCTCCTTGATGATTTGAAAAAATTGGGTTACCATTACGCTAATTTAACCGGTTTAACTATTTCTATCTCCCAAATGCATATCCCCTCAGTCAAAGAAGAATTTATTCAGAAAGCGCTTGCTCAAGTAAAAGAAATTGAACGACTGGCAAAAAATGGATTGATTACTGAAACCGAACGCTATAATCGGATCATTGATATCTGGACTCATATTACTGAACGGATAACCGAAATAATGCTTAAAGAAATGAGCAAATACGACGAAATACCAACGCCACCCGAGGAAGAAAAATTTAATCCCTTACTTTTAATGGTTAATTCCGGTGCGCGAGGTTCATTAGAGCAAATTCGACAACTTTGCGGTATCCGTGGTTTAATGGCCCGACCGCAAAGAAAAATTGTTGGCGAGGTGGGAGAAATTATTGAGTCGCCCGTCCTTTCCAATTTCCGTGAGGGACTAACCGTATTAGAATACTTTATCTCAACCCATGGAGGAAGAAAAGGGCTGGCTGATACTGCGTTGAAAACCGCTGACGCGGGATATTTGACCCGCCGGTTAGTTGATGTTACCCATGACACGGTGGTAACCATGGAAGATTGCGGCACATTTAATGGTGTGCGAATTGGTGCACTGCGTAGCGGTGACGAAATAATTGAACCCTTAGAAGAGCGGGTTATTGGGCGTATTGCCTTGGATAATGTTGTTGGTCTTCTACCCGACGGTAAAGGTGAATTTCACGAAGAGGTAATTGTGAAAGCAGGGGAAGTCATTACCCCCGAGCAAGCACGAAAAATTGAACAAGCGGGTATTGAGCGAATGCGGATACGTTCGGTTTTGACCTGTGAAGCGTCTTTTGGTGTCTGTGCGAAGTGTTATGGTTTAAATCTTGCTACCGGGCGATTAGTTGATGTTGGTGAGGCGGTTGGGATAATCGCTGCTCAGTCAATCGGTGAGCCGGGGACACAACTTACTTTGCGTACCTTTCATATTGGTGGGACAGCGGCAAGGGTGGTGAAAAAGTCACAAGCGCAAGCTGGCCGCGCCGGAATAGTGAAGTATCATAATATTCGCACCATTAAAACTAAAGAAAAACAACTGATTAATATCAGTCGTAATGCGGTAATTAGTATCCGAGAACTTACCGGGAAACAGATAAAAGAACACCATGAAATTCCTTACAGTGCAAAGTTGTATGTTAAAGATGGTCAAAAAATTTCTGCAGGCGAGCTTCTTGCTGAGTGGGATCCTTATGTTTTGCCAATTTTAAGTGAAGCTGAAGGAACGGTTAAACTTCTTGATGTAATTGAAGGGATTACTTTGCAGGAAGAAAAAAATCGTGTTACCGGCTTGGTGGAAAGAAAAATCATTGAACACCGGGTTGACCGCCTCCATCCGCAGGTGGTGGTTTTAAACCGCAAAGGAGAAAAGATAGCCTCCTATTCTCTTCCGGTGGATGCACATTTAGTAGTTAGTAGTAACAATAAAGTTGAGGTGGGTACGGTTTTGGCTAAAATTCCGCAAGAGGTCAGTAGAAGCAAAGATATTACCGGTGGACTGCCACGGGTTGCCGAACTTTTTGAAGCACGGAGACCAAAGAATGCAGCAATTATTTCTGAAATTGATGGTATTGTTAAAATTGCCCCCGCTCCTAAAGGTATACCTAAGGTCATAGTAACCAATGAAGAAACTGGTTTCTCTCGTGAATATCTTATTCCCCAAGGCGAACATTTAGTCGTTTATGAAGGAGATCGTGTTGGTGTTGGCGAACCATTAACCGCTGGAGCAATTAACCCTCACGATATACTCCGGGTAAAGGGTGCGAAAGAAATGCAAGAACATTTAGTTAATGAAGTTCAAGAAGTTTATCGTCTTCAAGGGGTAAATATCAATGATAAACACATTGAAATTATTGTTCGCCAGATGGTCCCCCATGTAAAAATTACTAAAAGAGGTGATACAAAATTTTTGGTTGGTGAGATTGTGAAAAAAACTAAATTTGAAGAAGAAAATCAGTTAATGAAAAAATTAGGCAAAAAGCAAGCGGAAGCTTATCCGGTACTTCTGGGAATCACTAAAGCGTCACTCTTATCTGAGTCGTTCATTTCCGCAGCGAGTTTCCAAGAAACATCACGGGTTTTGACTGAAGCAGCAATAAAAGGTGGAATAGACCGTCTTAATGGGCTAAAAGAGAATGTGATTATTGGACATCTTATTCCTGCTGGAACCGGGTTTCGTGAATATCAAAAAATCTGAAGGTCGCCTCTTCGGTGACCTGCCGATGAGGCATGGAGAGATTCCCAATGCCTACAGTTAATCAGTTGCTTCGTTTAGGTAGAGAAAAAATTATTAGGAAGAATAAGGTACCGGCGTTAAAAGGCGCACCACAGCGTCGGGGGGTATGCATACGGGTTTTTACCACTACACCCAAGAAACCAAACTCAGCGTTACGTAAAGTCGCACGGGTGAAATTAACTTCAGGAAGCGAAGTAACTGCCTATATCCCTGGCATCGGACATAATTTACAAGAACATTCTATAGTTTTAGTTCGTGGGGGAAGAGTGAAAGATTTGCCTGGGGTGAAATACCATGTCATTCGCGGCACTCTTGACGCTGCCGGTGTTGAAGGTCGACAACAAGGTCGTTCAAAATATGGGGCAAAAATGCCCAAAGCCTAAAGAAGAAGATGCCCAGAGATCAACGTAAAGTAGTAAAAAGAGAAATATATCCTGATTGGAAATACAATTCTGTTTTAATTAAAAAATTTATTAATAAAATAAATTTCCGAGGTAAGAAATCTGTTGCCGAAAATATTGTTTACAAGGCAATGGGCTTGATTGAAGAAAAAGTCAAACAAAATCCACTACGTGTGGTTACCGAGGCGATAGAAAAAGCGCGTCCTTTACTGATCGTTAAACCTCGTCGGGTTGGAGGAGCAACCTTTCAGGTGCCAATACAGGTGAAACCCGAACATTCACAAAGTTTGGCAATGCGCTGGATTATTGATTTTGCCTGTCAGCGTAAAGGTAAACCAATGTATCAAAAGTTGGCCGAAGAAATTCTTGATGCATATCAAGGGCAAGGTTTAGCAATTAAAAAACGTGAAGATACACATAAAATGGCGGAAGCAAACCGTGCTTTTGCCCATTATCGCTGGTAATTTCGGTGATAGAGATGGAAATTAATAAAATCAGGAATATCGGAATCATCGCTCATATTGATGCAGGTAAAACTACAACTACTGAGCGTATCCTTTACTACACGGGCAGGATTTATAAGCTTGGCGAAGTGGACGAAGGGACAGCAACAATGGACTGGATGCCTCAAGAACAGGAGCGCGGGATAACTATTACTTCCGCAGCAACAACTTGTTTTTGGCGGGAATATCAAATTAATATTATTGATACACCGGGTCATGTTGATTTTACTGTTGAGGTTGAGCGTTCTTTAAGGGTTCTTGATGGGGCAATAGTAATTTTCTGTGGTGTCGGTGGAGTGGAACCCCAATCGGAAACCGTATGGCGGCAAGCGGACCGCTACAAAGTTCCACGGATAGTTTTTGTGAATAAACTTGACCGTACAGGAAGTAATTATTTCACGGTTATCGACCAGATTTATAAACGGTTGGAAGCGAAACCTTTAGTTTTACAATTACCTTTAGGAAAAGAAGAAAACTTTTCTGGTGTAATTGACTTAATTCAGATGAAAAGTTTAATCTGGGAAGATGAAACCGGGATAAAATATGTGGAAAAAGAAATACCCGAAGAATATTTAGCAAAAGCAAAAAAATATCGTGATAAATTTTTGGAAACTTTATCGGAAGTTGATGAACAAATTTTAGAAAAATATGTTCACGGGGAAAGCATTAGCGTGCAAGAAATAAAAAGGGCTATCCGGGAAAATACAATTAGTGGTAAAATTTTTCCTGTATTTTGCGGGGCGGCATTCAGAAATAAAGGTATTCAACCCCTGTTAGACGCAGTTATTGATTATTTACCATCACCGGTTGATTTATCTGCAATTGTTGGTGAAAATCTGGAAACTAAAGAAAAAATATCCATTTTACCGTCAATTAACAAACCTTTCACCGCAATTGCTTTTAAGATACAAGTTGATCCTTTTGTAGGTAAACTTACCTATCTACGGGTTTATTCTGGCAGGCTGAAAAGCGGTGATACTATTTACAATACCACCCGTTCTTTAAGAGAACGTGTTGGACGAATCTTGCGTATGCATGCTAATCGTCGCGAAGAACTTAAAGAAGCATTTGCTGGTGATATTATTGCTTGCGTGGGTCTAAAAAGAGCTTTTACAGGTGATACCTTAACTTTAGGGAATATGCCGACAATTCTTGAACCCATTCATTTTCCTTATCCAGTAGTATCCATGGCAATTGAACCAAAAACTAAAACCGATGAAGAGAGACTCGCCTTCGCTTTAAATTGTCTTGCGGAGGAAGATCCGACATTTAAAGTTAAAATTGATCTTGAGACCGGACAGACGATTGTTTCAGGTATGGGAGAATTGCATTTAGAAATTCTCCTTGATCGGATGAAGAGAGAATTTAATGTTTCAGCAAATATTGGTCGTCCTGAAGTTTTTTATAAGGAAACTATTCGCCGAACTGTGCGGGAGGAAGGTAAATTTATCCGGCAAACCGGAGGACACGGACAGTATGGACATGTTTGGATTGAATTGAGTCCTTTACCCGGAGGAAAAGAATTTGAGTTTGTAAATAAAATAACCCGTGGCGCTATTCCCAGGGAATATTTTCCAGCAATTGAGAAGGGTATTCGTGAGGGATTAGAAGAGGGTGTTCTTGCCGGATATCCTATTGTTAATGTTCGTGTAACTTTGCTTGACGGCTCCTATCACGAAGTCGATTCAAGTAACATTGCCTATGAAATTGCCGCCTCTTTAGCCGTAAAAAATGCGGCAAAGAAAGCCGAGCCGGTGCTTTTAGAGCCAATAATGAAACTTGATATTTTTACTCCTGAAGAATATCTTGGTAGTTTGATTGCTGACTTAATCTCGCGCCGAGGTAAAATTAAAGAAATGGAAATGAAAGGAAAAATACGAATAACTCATGCTTTTGTTCCTTTGTCTGAACTTTTTGGTTATGCAACAGTTTTGCGTTCTTTAAGTCAAGGACGGGCAAGTTATTTTCTGGAACCATTCCATTACGAAGAGGCGCCAAAGGAAATTGTTGATTTAATTCTGGAAAAGGTCAGCGGATAGAAAGTAACCACCGAAGCACAGAAT
>CAZRHN010000022.1:2107-13783 GCA_964599925.1 uncultured bacterium | reverse complement strand
ATTCTACTACATTTTCTCTGAATTTGTCAATTTTTTCCTAATTTGCCAGTCTAAATATGCCTGAATGAATTGGTCAAGTTCGCCATCCATTACCGGGTCAATATTACCGGTTTCAAAACCGCTGCGGTGGTCTTTAACCATCTGGTAAGGCATAAAGATATAAGAACGAATTTGATTACCCCAGGCAATTTCACCTTTTTCGTCATAATGTTTCTCCAAGGCGAGACGCTTTTTTTCTTGTTCTAATTCGTAAAGTCTCGCTTTTAGAACTTTTAAAGCGGTCACTTTATTCTTATATTGAGAACGTTCATTTTGACATTGGACAACGATGCCGGTGGGTAGATGGGTGACTCTTACTGCCGAGTCAGTTTTCTGGAGATGTTGTCCCCCGTGTCCCGATGCTCTAAATGTATCAATCCTTAAGTCCTCATTCTTAATTTCAGTCTTAATCTCTTCCTCTATTTCCGGGATAACATCGCAGGAAGCGAACGAGGTGTGCCGACGTTTATTAGCGTCAAAGGGAGAAATTCTTACTAAGCGATGGACACCGATTTCCGATTTCAAATACCCGTAAGCATAGTCTCCCTGGACTAAGAAGGTTATGCTTTTTATTCCCGCTTCTTCTCCCGGCAAAATATCAGTAATCGTCGTCCTATATCCTTTCTTTTCTGCCCAACGGCGATACATCCGCAGGAGTATTTCACACCAATCGCAAGCCTCAGTGCCACCGGCACCGGCATGTAGAGTAACAATTGCATTGTTTTTGTCTTCAGGGTGAATAAATTTAACTCTGAAGTCTAATTTGCCAAGGTCATTTTCCAGAATTTCTATTTTCTGGGCAATTTCCTGGGATATACTTTTTTCTTCTGTGGGATGTGCTTCTTTAGCCAATTCAATAAGCGTGCTTAATTCTTCGTAATGGTGTTGGAGGTCATACCAGGGGGTAAGAAAATCTTTAAGGTTGTTTAACTCTTTGATAATTTTTTGTGCTTCTTCAGGTTGGGACCAGAAATCAGGTCGGTGGGTTTGTTTTTCCAGTTTTTGGATATATTCTGTTTTCTTTTCAACTTCAAAGATACCTCCTGAATTTTTCTAACTCTTCCTTAAAAAAATTGACTTTTTCTTCCCATTCTTTTAGCATTTTTAATTACTCCCTTAAAATAAACTATAGCAAAAATTTTTTTTGTGGTCAAGGAGAAAAATCTCAAGAGACTTGAAGACTTAAAAGAGGTTTATCGCAAAAAACGCTAAACTACTCGCGGATTATGCAGGGAAGGGCTATTCTTTGAGGAATTGTTTTAATTCGGTGTCGTTGGGGTAGATTTTTGCTGCCTTCTGCCAGATTCCCCTTGCTTTATCTTTCTTCCCGAGAGCAAAGTAAGCAGAACCAAGCCGCTTGAAAGCAAGCAAATTTTCGGGTTCAAATTCAAGTACTTGGTTGCATTCGTCAATGGCTAAATCATAGCGACCATCATAGATATAGTTTAAGGCAACAAATAATTTCTGCTCTACGACATCCATTCCCGGGGTAAGTTTTTCGGCTTTAGCGATGTCAGGATACCCCGATTCTACAAGTTCACGCAATTTTTCTATTTTTTTATTGATGGGTTCTAATTGCGCTGCATAGCGTAAAGCATTAATTGCTGTCTTTGGTTCCCCTTCTCTGGAAAGATAATTGGTTAATCCTTTACGGATTAAATTTGACACTTTATCATTTTTCGTTGCTTCAGGAAGTATATCCGCAATTCTTGTCAATTTGTTATAGATATTTTTTACCTCTTCGTCAGTTGGATACACGCTTAGTAATTCTCCGTACTTCGTTTGTGCTAACTTATACTGTCCTTTCTGATAGATTCCTTCTGCTTCTTTACAGGCAAGAGCAATTTTTTCCAGAGCAATTTTATTTCCTTCTTCCATTTCTTTTTCTCGTTGTTTTTGTTTTATATATTCTTCCCGACGAAGAGCAATTTGTTCCAATTCTCCCCGGGATACCATTACGTATTGCCTAAATTGCGGTAGCACTTCTTTTGAATAGGTCACATTCTTTTCACTGAGGTCAGTAGACAGGAATGGTACTTTCCCTATTTTAACTATTGTTTGTTTACCTTTTTCTAAGGTAACTTCAACTGATTTTTCTCCACTTGCTTTCGGTAAACTTGCTACCTTGACTACTCCATCAAATACAGCTATTTCGGTCGTTTTATCTTTTTCTACGTTAACCATAAATTCTGTTCCATAAACAACTGCACTACATACACCACTGCGAACTCTAACCCTTGATTCCTCGTGAACAAACTTTTCTACATTATAAAGGGTTCTCCCTTTAACCAAGTTGATATCAAAAATCTTTAGTATCCCTCTATCGTCAGTCAACAAAGTTTCAAAGGTAAGTTCTGTATCGGCTTCAATCTTTATTACTGTCCCTTCGTCAAACACTATTACACATCGGGAATCCTTTCCTGTGCTGATTGTATCCGCCGGGTATAGAGGTGAATTGGGTTCTACTTTTTCCCATTTTTCCCCTCCCTTTCTTCGCACATAAGTTTCCCCTTCGCTTTCTACCGAAGTGCCAAGCACAATTTTTTTGCTCGTTTCTTTTTCTTTTGTCGCCGTTTCATAAAGTTTTTTTACCGTAGGATTATCAGGGTCAATGTCGTACGCCTTCCGCAGGCAAATTGATGCTTTCTTATAATTTTTTTCCCGTTGATATTTTTCGTAGACGATGAGTAAACACTCCAGTAAATATTTTTTTGCCTTTTCGTCACCTTTGTCTTGTTCAAAAGCGTATTCAAAGTCAGGTATCGCTCCTTCAAAGTCGCCAGCGTTATATTTCTTTACTCCTTCAGCAAATGCAGCGTAGACCGAAAGTTTTCTTATCTCAAGATTCTCAGGGTCAATATCGTACGCTTTCTGCAGGTAAATTAATGCTTTCCTATAATTTTTTTCCCGTTGATATTTTTCCCAGGTGGATATTAAACAATTGAGCAGATATTTTTTTGCTTTTTCGTTGTGTTGGTCTTCTTTGAGGACAGATTCAAATTCCGGTATCGCTCCTTCAAAATCGCCAGCGATATACCTCTTATACCCTTCAGCGAACCCAGCATGGACTAAAGGGACAAAAGAACTATTCAAGAGAAAAAAACAAACTACAAGTACAAGAAACCATTTATCCATACTGACTCTCATCTCCATGGAGTTAAAAAATGCAGTCCAAATACCTTTAATTTATTTTACACCAAGTTTATTTGCTTGTCAACCCTTAAAATTGTAAAAATATGTGAATTTTGTTGCATTATTGACTTTTAGTTTGTGTCCGCAGAATAATAATTTCAATCCGGCGGTTTTTTGCACGGTTCTCTTCGCTATCATTAGGGGCGAGAGGACGAAATTCTCCGTAGCCGAGCGCTGAAAGTTTTTCTGGCTTGATACCGTTTTCAATAAAGTAGTGTATCACACTGAACGCTCTTGCTGCGGAA
Organism: uncultured bacterium; assembly: GCA_964599925.1. Lineage (GTDB taxonomy): Bacteria > Elusimicrobiota > UBA5214 > UBA5214 > UBA5214 > CAZRHN01. Next base: position 10,307 of record CAZRHN010000022.1, on the reverse strand, counting down.
AGTTCCCAATTGGAATGATATTCCCCAGCATAAATGGGAAGATTGTCAGTATATCCCTCAACAATGATTGGGTTATCCATTCCCTGAAGATATTTAACAATTTCATTTAATGTCGGTATCGCGGCGGGTTTAAGTTCAGCGGAACCGAGGTCAAAGAGGACAGGGTTAGTGAACATAATTTTTACTTTTTGTGCATTGATTTCTACTTTAGCATATTTATCCAACCCTTTTTCATCAAGGTAAGTCTCAATTTTTTTTGCTAAATCAGTTTCTAAATTTTTTTGCTCCCCCCCAGCATTTTTTTGTAAGGAACTAATTGTCTTCTCGTACTGCGTTGAGCCAAAATGAGCATACCCGTAAAGGATAGTAAAGAAAATCATCAAAATGGTCATCAGACTTCCGTAGGGAATTACCCAAGTGCTTGGGTCAACAAATTCTCTTACATCGGTTTCTTCAAGAAGAGAAAGTTTTTTCTTCATAATTTATGAACCACGCTGACGAACAATATTTATCTCAATTCTCCGATTTAATGCGCGCTGGTCGGGTGTATCGTTAGAATAAAGGGGATGATATTCACCGTAGCCAGCGGCAATGAACCTTTCTGGATTTAGGCCTTTGGAAGCAAAATAATCAATTACGCTGAAGGCACGGGCTATAGAAAGTTCCCAGTTTGATTTATATATACCACCGGTTACTGGCAGGTTGTCCGTATGACCTTCAACGAGGATTTCATTAGGTAGAATTTTTAGTAACTCGGCAACTTCATCAAGTGCCAGTTTTGCCTCAGCGGTAAGTTTTGCTTCCCCAATTGCAAATAAAACTGGCACATTCAGCGTGAGCCTAACTTGTTTTTCGCTGATTTCAACTTTTGCGTATTTTTCAAGTTTACTATCTTTGATAAAAGATTCCATTTGGGTAATGGTGTCTTCTTCTTTAACTTTCTGGAGAACTTCTTTTGCTCGTGTCTCCACGACCGCTGCGCCTCCACGAAAACTATCCCGTAACCCACGGAGCATTTTTTCGCGGTTACTAATATCTAATCTTGTAAGTCCCCACATCATCAAGAAAAAGAGCATTAGATTGGTCATCATATCTGAATAGATGGTTAACCAGATTGGGCTCATCTGTCGTTTTTCTTCAGGAGAGAAAAGGACTAATTTACGTGCCATATTTTTATTTTTTCTTTAATGCTTGCTCTCGTAACCGGGCAGAAAGGAAAGATTCCAACTTTTTGCTTACCATCAAGGGTAAGTCACCCGCTTGGATTGAAATTACGCCTTCAATAACCAATTCCTTAGTAAGTATTTCTTCTTCACTGTATTCATTAAGTTTAACCGCAGCAGGCAGAAAAATAAAATTTGTCCCAAAAATGCCATAGAAAGTTGTAGTAATCGCAATAGCCATTGATGCACCCATACTCTGCGGGTCAGTAATATTTTTTAAAACTTGCACTACACCAATTAGGGTTCCTAACAAACCAAAAATAGGAGCAAACGTACCCATTGTGCGAAAGATACTCCCGACTTTCTGATGTCTTCTTCGGACACAAACAATTTCTTTCTCAAGGTTATCTCTCACTGTGTCGGGTTCAGTACCGTCAATAAGCATTTGCACGCTGTTAACAAGAAATTTGTCATTTAGAGTATGGATATCATTCTGTAAACTTTCAATACCATTACGGCGTGCTCTTTCGGCTAAACCGACAACAATTTTTATTACTTCTTCCGGTTGTAAATTTTTGGGCGGGAAAAGAATTAGTTTTAACGCTTTCGGTGCATGTTTGATGATACTCCAAGGATAAGCAATAAGTGTGCAGGCTACAGTTCCACCAAGAACCAAAATTAAAGCATCCAGGTTGAAAAGTAAGTGGACAACTCCACCGTGGAGCATAACAAAATATACTGCCGCAGCACCAAGAATTAATCCAACTATAGTCATTAAATCCATATTTTCCCCTCCCTCTAAATCCCCCACGCTCCCCCTGTTGGAAAAAGGGGGTTAGGAAGGATTGCATGTTATCACGCAGTATTATTTCTTGATTTCTACTATCCCTTCTCTAACTAACTGACGAATCAAATCAATAATTTTGCGTTTTTCTTCTTCAATACGTCTTGCGGTAAGTGGACGTGATAGTTCCATCTCTTGGCGTAGCCTATCCGCAGCACCAGCAGTAAGTGAACCCAAGACTTTATTTTTTAATTCTTCAGAAGTAGTTTTCAATACTGCGGCAAAAATTGCGGGATTAACCCGGCGATAGATGGTCAAGATTACCGGTGCATCAAAATTGGCAATATCTTCAAAGCTAAAGAGGGTAGATTTTATGCGGCTGGCTAATTCCGGTTCTTTTCCCTTAAGAATAGTAAGAACTTTTTCCTGAGTTTCTTTATCTGCATAGTCAAGAATTTCGCTCAAACGGTCTTCCCCACCAATTAAATATTCAATCTGGGTTTTAATTTTTTCTTCTAAAGTTCTTACTACTTGCGGATTTAGTTCAGAAATTTTAGCTAAATTTGCGGCTACCTGGGTCTGGATTTCTGGAGACAAAGAAGAAAAAACTTGTGAAGAAAAAACCGGGTCAAGATAGTTAACAATTACGGCAATATTTTCTGGTCTTTCTCTACGGATAAGGAAAAGAAGGTTGCGTAAATGCTCCTCCCTAAGAAAAGAGAAAGGTCGCGCCGAACCAGAAATAGTTGTTTCCTGACGAACAGTTCCTCCGGCAAGGGCAGTTGCGGGCAGAAGGGGCAATTCGCGTTCACCTGTTTCCTCCCTTGTTTCTTCGCTCCGCCGGGCAGTCTGAAGGGTAGTAATCATATTGGTGGCGAAATTCTTAAACGGACCAAAAAGAAAAAGCGCGGTAGCAGAGATAAATACACCCGCCAAAATTATTGCGATTATCCAGTAGAGGTGTGGCGGGTAAAAAATGGACCCCCAGTAAAAAGGATTCTTCTCAAATCTTATCTGCTGGATGATGATTTCGTCTCCCCGTTCTGGGTCAAGACCAACTAAGCCGGTCGTGACTTCTTTTACAATTTCAATAACTTTAGCGGAGACACCTTTATCAAGGATAATCGTGACGGTTAATTTTCTAACCAAAGTTTTTATATCTGCAAGGTCAAGGGGCGTTTCTTCGCCAACTTTTTTCTTTAACGGCACACCGGGAAGGACGGTCTCTGTTTTTTCCCTTTCTTCTTTTTCCGTATAAAGACTGGCGTTGACAATGACAATAAGTTTTTCTGTGCCGGTAATCTCGGTCAAGACCCGCTTCAAACGCTCTTCCAAGCGTGTCTCAATTGCCATTTTTGTTTCAATGCTTGTTACCGCCGCTCTAAGAAGACCTCGGCTACCGAGAAAAAAGAATAAAACGGTTAGCAAAATTTTTAGAAAAAACAGATATTTCTTTTTCATAACTTTAACCTCCGGGAGGTCAACTCAATCAGGCAAGTTTAAGTATAGCAAATTTAATAAGGTATTGTCAAGTTTTTTTGGCACGCCTCATAAATGAGGCAACTACAGTAACAATAACTATGAGTAAACAAACTTGTGCAAAAAGGTCACCAAAACGAGTGTAGAAAGTTTTTTTCTTCAATCCATAAATTTCTTCGCTAAGAGTAAGGGCAGTAAATATTGGGGTTTGTTTGATTATCCTTCCGTAAGGGTCAATGAAAGCGGAGATACCGGTATTTGCACAACGGACAACATATTTACGATTTTCAATTGCCCGGAAGACATTCATTGTAAAATGCTGGTAAGGTGCTGATGTTTTTAGAAACCAGGCATCATTAGTTAAATTAACAATAATTTCAGCGCCGTTTTTAACAAATTTGCACACGAGATGAGGAAAGATTGCTTCAAAACAGATGTTTGTAGCAAAAGTGACAGAGTGGATAGGTGGATAGGTGGATAGGTGGATAGTAAAAACAGTAAATTTATTGCTGGAAGAGAAATCACCGAGTTCGTTGAGAACTTTGATGTAGCGTGAAAGGGAACCTTTCAAGGGAATCGCTTCACCGAAAGGCACAAGATGGATTTTATCATATTCAGCGAGTAACCTTCCCTGTGGTGAAAAAAGAAATACCGAGTTGTAGAGTTTATTTTCTCTCAGGTGCACCGAGCCGATGAGGTGGTAACAAGCGGTCTGATGAATCAAATTTCTTACCCATTGATATAAATGTGGTTCGTAAAGTAAATAGCCGGGGATAGCACTTTCTGGCCAGATGATTAAAGATGGTGAAATGGTGGATTGGTGGATTGGTGGATTGGTGAAATGGTGAAATGGTGAAATGGTTTGGTGGATAAGATTTTCGTAAGTATTCATAATTTCTTCTTCGTATTCTTTTGACCATTTCTTATACTGGTCAATGTTGCCCTGAAGCAAAACGACCTTAAACGGCGTTGATAGGTTGATAGGTTGACCCGCCTTCGCCGAGGCTTCGGCGGGCAGGTAAGTTGATAAGCGAAAAAGACCATAAGCAAGACAAACGGAAAAAATGATAGTAGTTAGAATTAAATTTTTAATTTTTAATTTTAAATTTTTAATTGTCAGCACCTGAAATATGGTTATGTTCACGAGCGCAACCAAAAAGGATACACCATAGACACCGGTAAGTTCAGAAATTTGGATAATTGGTAAAAAATTCCATTGGCTATAGCCAAGCAAAGCCCAGGGGAAACCGGTAAAAAGATGGCTACGCAGATATTCTAAAGAGACCCACGTAAAAGCAGGTGATAGGTGATAGGTAATACCTGCCCGCCAAGTCTTGGCAGGCGGGGGTGATAGGTTAGAGAGAAAGACAAAAGCGAGGGAGAAAAGACCAAAATAGAGGGCGAGGCAGGCGGATAAAAGTAAGAGACAAAGGACACCAAGAATCAAAGATTCACCGGCAGCAGTAATCGTAGTAACAATCCAGTAGAGTAAACCTAAGTAAGCAAAAAGACCGGTCAGAAATCCGAAAATAAAAGCATTTCTTAGAGAAGAATTTTTAATCGCAAAAAAAAGAGGGACAAGAGCAACCCAAACGAGGAAAGAAAAATTGAATTTAGGAAAGCTCAAAATTAGAAGGATTGAACTGAAAAAACAGAGACAAAAATTTTTCCATTTCACTATTTCACCAGTTAACTAATTAACCGATTTTCAGCGTCCACAACACTTCTTATATTTTTTCCCGCTTCCGCAGGGGCAGGGGTCATTGCGCCCGATTTTTTTGGGTAGGTTGACCTCTTCCCTTTCTCTTGAGGCGATTACTGGTTCCTTGCCCGCTTGAGAGGGACCAGTTCTGACCGGAGCAGCGCTAATTACCGGTGCAGCTCTTCTTACGGGTTCCGGGACGACCCGGACACGGAAAAGGTATTCAAGTGTCTCTTCACGGATACGCCGCATCATATTTTGGAATAAGGCAAAAGATTCTTGCTGGTATTCAATTAAAGGGTCCTTTTGTCCATAGGCACGTAGACCTATCCCTTTACGCAACTGGTCTAAGTCATAGAGATGTTCTTTCCAGCAGGTATCAATCACCTGTAAGAGGACCATTCTTTCTAAATGACGCATTAACTCTTTGCCGATTTGGTTTTCCCGCATTTCGTATGCAGTCTTAAGATTCTTTTCCAGATAGTCTTTCAGGTCATCTTTTTTCATGCCTAAAATTTTTTCTTTATCTAAAGTAAATTCAATACCATAGACCCGAAGAAGCCAGATTTTTAAATTTTCTAAATCCCAATTTTCTGGATATCTGTCGGCAGTACACTGCTCAGTTTTCTCTTCAATACTTTCAGTAAGCATTTCTTTGACTTGTTCGGATACATCTTCACCGTCAATGACCACTCTGCGTAAATGGTAGATTACTTCACGTTGTTTATTCATTACATTGTCGTACTCAAGTAATTGTTTACGGATATCAAAGTTTGTTGCTTCTACCCGTGCCTGCGCTTGTTCTATCGCTTTACTTATCCAGGGGTGGGTAATCTCTTCACCTTCTTGCATGCCGAGTTTTTCCATAATTGGTGCAATTCTATCCGAACCAAAAAGACGCATCAGTTCATCTTCCAAAGAAAGATAAAACCGTGAAGAACCAGGGTCGCCCTGCCTGCCCGAACGTCCCCGGAGTTGGTTGTCAATACGGCGCGCTTCATGACGCTCAGTGCCAAGGATATGCAGTCCGCCGAGGGAGATGACGAATTTTTGTTCTTCAGGGTCAGGAGGGTTACCACCGAGGATGATATCTGTTCCTCTCCCGGCCATATTTGTCGCGATGGTTACCATTCCTTTGCCTCCTGCCTGAGCAACAATTTGTGCCTCCATTTCGTGATATTTAGCATTAAGCACATTAAGGGGTATCCCTTTACGCCTTAGCATTGCGGAAAGTTTTTCACTTTTTTCAATTGACCTTGTCCCGACCAATACCGGCTGTCCTTTTTTCCATAAAGTTTCAATTTCGTTTATTACCGCTTCGTCTTTTTCTTTTTCTGTCCGGTAGATTATATCGGGATAATCGGTACGAACCATCGGCTTGTTTGTGGGTATAACTACAACATCAAGTTTATACACACTCCAGAATTCTTCCGCTGAAGTTGCCGCTGTCCCGGTCATCCCGGCAAGTTTTTTGTAGAGACGGAAAAAATTCTGAAAAGTAATTGTGGCTAAAGTCTGGTTTTCTTCAGCAATTCTTAGTCCTTCCTTGGCTTCAATCGCTTGATGCATTCCTTCCGACCAGCGTCTACCCGGCATTAACCGTCCGGTGAATTCGTCAACAATTACCACCTGCCCCTCTTTAACTACATAGTCAACATCCCGGTGGAAAAGTTTATGCGCCCGTAAGGCTTGGGTGATATGGTGCGCCCACTCGGATTGGATATTTTCGTATAAATTTTTTACCCCGACTAATCTTTCACATTTGGCGATTCCTTGGTCAGTCAGAGTTACATTTTTATTTTTTTCGTCAACGATATAATCATACCCTTTAGTTAAATCAACCCCTTTGTATTTAGCGTCAATTTCTTCGGCTTCACTGATGAATTTACCCTTAAGTTGAGGAACAAGGCGGTTAATTATGTAATACTTATCGGTAGATTCTTCCGCTGGTCCGGAAATGATTAAGGGTGTACGTGCCTCATCAATTAAGATGAAATCTACCTCGTCAATAACGCAATAGTTTAGTTCGCGCAAGACGCGGTCTTCTTTACGCGCAACCATATTGTCCCGGAGATAATCAAAACCAATTTCATTATTGGTTACATAGGTTATGTCCGATGCATACATTTGTCTTCTATTGTCGTTATCCATGTCGTGTTGGATATAGCCGACTTTTAAACCCAAGAATTCGTATACCGGTCCCATCCAATAGCGGTCACGTTTGGCTAAATAATCATTTACGGTAACGATATGCACGCCTTTTCCTTCCAAAGCGTTAAGATAGGCGGATAAAGTGGCAACCAAAGTCTTACCTTCGCCAGTCTTCATTTCGGCAATTTTACCTTGATGGAGCACAATGCCACCCATAAGTTGCACATCAAAATGACGCAAGCCAATCGCCCGTTTCCCTACCTCGCGGACTACGGCGAAGGTTTCAGGCAGGATGTCATCAAGAGTTTCTCCTTCGCTAAGCCGTTCTTTAAATTCAACAGTTTTTTCCGCCAATTCTTTATCCGAAAGTTTAGAAATTTCCGGTTCTAAAGAATTAATTTCTTCAACGATTGGTTTTAAGCGGCGTAAATCACGTTGATTTTTTGAACCAATAATTAGGCGTAAAATTAGGTTTAACATCTTTTTCTAAACACTGATTACAATGATTGTTAAAGGCGATTACAGCGATTTTCCGATGTCGTCTTTATCACCGTAATCGTTACCTTTAAATCACTGTAATCTTATTTTACAATATTTTTGGAAAAAAAACAAACCCCGCTCCTGCGTGCAGGGGCGGGGTTGTTTTTTTGTCAATGCCTTTAAGGACTACGTGTAATATCACGTCACTTTGACTACATTTGCCGCTTTTGGTCCCTTGTTTGAATCAACGATGTCAAACTCAACAGCATCGCCTTCACGGAGAGACTTGAAACCTTCACCTTTAATTTCGGAGAAATGAACGAACACATCGCCCGAACCGTCGTCTTTGGTGATGAACCCATAGCCTTTGCGGTCATTGAACCATTTGACTTTACCGCGCACTTCTTGCATCTCCTGTCCTTTTCTTACTTTAAACTAACA
>CAZRHN010000022.1:0-2007 GCA_964599925.1 uncultured bacterium | reverse complement strand
AGTTGGATTGTTCCAGCCATTGCCGGGATAAGTCTCTGAACATCAGCATAATATTTTAAAGCAGTCTTACCGGCTTTAATCGCTATCGGGACGGTGAGTAAAGTTAGCAGGGCTAAATAAGGAACTGCTTTCAGTCCCGTAGCGAGGAGGATTGTTGAATAAATCAATACTAAGAGGATAATGTACCCCCGTGAAGCCTTCTCCTGACCTAAAAGAACAATAAGATGATTTTTCCCTGCAGTTTTATCCGGGAGATAATCGGGAAATTCGTTAATATAAAGAATACCGCCTACGAGTAATCCTACCGGTAATGAGGCAAGAAATGCTTCCCAAGATAAAATCCTTGCTTGAACATAATATGCACCAAGGACGGATAATGGACCCAAACAAAGGAAAACAACTAATTCTCCTAACCCATGATAATCAAGAAATAACGGTGGAGCAGTGTAAGAATAATTTAAAATGAAACCAATCAGGATAATATAAAGCAAGACTGGTCCACTGCGATAAATCAAATAAATACCAATCACTAACGAAATTAAATAAGCAATAATTGCACCTTTAAGGAATGCTTTTGCTGGAAGTAATCCTTGTTGGATAACTTGTGAACCACCGGAGAAAGGTGTAGGTTGTGGATTGATATTATCTGAAGGACGGTCAAAATAATCGTTGATTAGGTTAACTGCGGCATTTAGGCTGACATTAGCGATTAAAGCAAGAACAAATAAAAACAATGAGGAAAATTTACCCTGATAAAAAGCAATGCTTGTTCCTACAATTACCGGAATTGCTGCTGCTTGAAAGAAAGGTGCCCGTAATGCTCTAATCCACAAAAGAAATTTGTTCATAAAACTTCTGTAAGTTTACAATTTCTCAAAAACTTTGTCAAGCCTTTAGAAAATTTTATTTTTGATTTTTTTCCTTGTTTAAAACAGGAAAGTTTTCTCATCTATCAGGAGGAGTTTTCATGGAAAGATGGGCTACGGACTATAAGACGCACCAATCTGCCACGTGCTGAAGTCTACATTATACCAGGGTCTACCGTCAGAAGTTGACTGCCTATTTATATGGACGGTTCTACTGGAGATATCTGCCTTATAATTATTTGGATTATTATCTACCAAGCGGTGACATTCAGCACAGTCAAAACGGTACTTTTCAGGATCAGTACCATAGGCAACACCACCGATATGTTTCTGATGGATGTGCGAATCAGACTTATATAAATTATGACAACTGCCACAGGCAATATTCTTTTCCCCGCCAGCGGTTGAAGTGGGTAGGTTAACCGTCCACATAGGTGTAGAAACACTTACTCCTACATCTTCAGTATATACTCTTGTTCCGGTAGAGAAAGTTACTCCATGGCAGTAAACCAGATTACATGTACCGGTTGAATAGCTAAACCCGCGTGTATCGGTAGACCAAGAAACCGCTAAAGGAGCGTAATTTGCTCCTATGCCACCACCGGAAAAGACGCTAAAGGAAACTTTTGCGATTTGATAAGGAGCAGCAATTCTTCCCTTTGCATGGAGAGTTGTATTTACAGTAGTAGTTGCCGGGTTAGCATCAAAGTGACAGAAACCGCACCCATAACGGTAATCGGTAGCGGTAGTATTACTGCTCACCCCAAGTGGTGCGGTAAGACCTACTGGGGCAGCGTGTGATGAAGTATGCACGGTATGAGCAAAAGTAATTAGAGTACCATCTTTTTTTATTGTTGGTGGACGCTCATGGCAGGCGCCACATTTTGTTGCTGTGCCTGCATCAATAGTATATCCGGCATCTGTCCATGTTTTGTTCCACTGGGGTGTAATTTGTAGACCATGGCAATATAGACTACTACAGGTACCGGTAGAACCACCAGCAAACCCAAGACTAAATCCACTGGGAGTACTATAACTACTTCCAGTAACGATAGATTTGAACGCTGAGTCAGCCTCCAGTTCAGCAAATGACCACTGCACTTTATTATCCATATGTGCACTGCTTGGAGAGATTTGGAAT
>CAZRHN010000021.1:9717-13970 GCA_964599925.1 uncultured bacterium | reverse complement strand
AAAATTCTTTCCGTGAAAAAAGTAAACTGGTGAAAAGAAAACAAACTGTTGTATAAACTAATCCGTAGAGGAGTGTCAAAAAAATAAAATTTACATTTAATCCGCTTTGCCAGTGGTCACGAAAATTAAAATATTGAAAATTCGGTAAAAGATAGTAAAGAAATTTTACTAAATATTTCAAGAAAAGGTTACTCAAACGTAATCCAAGAAATTTCAATTCTTCAGTGAAATGTCCTAAGAGCCAGAAAAAGAAAGTAAAACTGACACTGGAAATTGCTGAACTGGAAAATAGAGAGAAAAAAATAGCAACTGCTGAGATTAATATAATCTTAAACCCCAAACCGAAGAGAACAAATAAATAACCAGGGTCAAAAGTCCATTTTTTCAACCCGAGTAAAGAAAGATGACCAAGGGACATAATTATCACGCTGAGATAAACTGCAAAAAGTATACCCAAGTATCGTCCAAAGAGATATGTCCTGCGGGATAGAGGACGGGTTAAAAGAAGATAAATTGTTTTATTTTCAATTTCTTCTAAGACTAAATTTACGCTGGCATAAATTGTTATCAACAGAGCGAATAGTTCAATTGCGGCGAGTCCAAAATCAAAAAGAAGGCGGAGTTCTGCTTCCCCGCCCAAAATTGAGAAGAGAAGGGCAGAAAAAAGGATTAAAAAGGCAAAAAAAATTAAAACATAAAAAACTTTGTTTCGGATATTTTCTTTAAGTGTGTAGTAAGCAATAGCAAAAATTTTATTCATGCTTTCAGTTACATTGATTACGCAGATTTTTCAAAGATGATTACACAGATTTTTCCGTTAATATGTTTAATCTGTGTAATCCGGTTTTTAATCTGTGAAATCAAGTTTTAGTTTGTGAAACTACCTCAAGAAAAATTTCTTCCAATCTCCCATTTCTTAAAAACCAATCTTTCTGTTCTAAAACCCGCACCAATTCCCCTTCATTCAATACACCTACACGGTCAGATATTTTTTCTACTTCAGAAATAATATGCGAAGAAAAGAAAATCGTCTTTCCTTCTTTTTTTAAGTTTAAGAGAATCTCACGCATTTCTCTTATTCCCAAAGGGTCAAGTCCAGCTACCGGTTCATCGAAAATAAGTATTTGCGGATTATGGAGTAATGCTTGAGCAATACCAATCCTCTGGAGCATTCCCCGGGAAAGTTCGGCAAGCTGGGTATTCTTTTCTTTCCCCATTTTCACAATTTCAAGAGTTTCTTCAATCCGTTGATTTATTTCCCCTCGGGGTAATTCGGAAAGTCGGGCATAAAGATTTAAAAGTTCCCTTACTGTAAGAAAGCGATAAAAATAAGGTAATTCGGGCAAATAACCAATCTGCTGGATAATTTCTCTGTTGGGCATTAATTTTTCTTGAATATAAATTTTGCCTGCGGTAGGAAAAAGGAGTCCAAGAATTAACTTAATTGTTGTTGTTTTCCCACTACCATTTAAACCGAGAAGGGCGAAAATTTCTCCTTTTTTAATTTCCAAATTTAATTCTTTGACTCCGACTGTTTCTCTAAGTTTACCCAGATGACGCCGGTGGTATATTTTGGTCAAATTTTCCGTGCGGATAGCCACCATTATTTATAGTTTTACCAATTTAACCTTGGTTATTCCCGAGTATTGGCGAATTTCATTAATTACTTTCGCTGGCACTTCCGAGTCAACATTAATAAAAGTTACTGCCTCGCCGCCAACCGTTTTCCTCCCTACTTCCATAGAGGCAATATTAATGTTATTTTTTCCTAAAACTGTTCCCAGATAACCGATAATCCCGGGGCGGTCAAGATTATTTAATACTAAAATCCAACCCTCAGGAATTACATCTATGGAAAGTTCACCAATTTTTACTAAACGCGGTAGATTCTGGGAGAGAAGAGTTCCCGCGAAATTAATTTTTTCCTTACCTGACTCTACAGATACCGAAATTAAATTAGCAAAATCTTCTTTTTCTTGCGTTTTTGATTCTATTACTTTAATCCCGCGTTCACGCGCTAAAAAAGTGGCATTAACTAAATTTACTTCAGTATCCAGGATTGGCGAAAGGAAACCTTCTAAGAAAGTAAAAGTCAAAGGAGCAAGATTATACTGGGTAATTTCACCGGAATATTGCAGACGAATTTCCTTAACCCCGCCATCAATAATTTGTCCAAGAAAAGACCCCATCTTTTTAGTTAAGGTTGTATAGGGTTCCAAAGTTTTCCATAATTCCGGCTCAATCGTCGGCAAATTTACTGCATTATAAATAACATTCTTTTCAAAATAATCAATCACTGCTTGAGCAATTTCTTGAGCAACCCGTTCCTGTGCCTCTTCAGTTGAAGCACCGAGATGGGGGGTAACAATAACATTCTCCAATTTTAAGAATGGGCTATCCGGAGGGGGCGGTTCCTTACTAAAAACATCTAAAGCCGCACTTGTAACCTTGCCTGATTTCAATGCTTCAATTAAAGCTTCCTCCTCAATAATCCCACCTCGGGCACAGTTAACAATCCGCACACCGTCTTTCATTTGGGATATTGTATTTCTATTGATTAACCCTTTAGTTTGTTCGTTTAAGGGTAAATGCAAAGAAAGAAAATCTGCTTCTTTTAATGCTTCTTCAAAATTTACTAATTTAACCCCAATATTTTTTGCATATTCAAAAGAGACATAAGGGTCAAAGGCCAAAACACGCATTCCAAAAGCCAACGCTTTTAAGGCGACTTCCTTTCCTACTCTTCCCAAACCAAGCAGGGAAAGGGTTTTGCCGTAAAGTTCGCTACCCACAAACTTAGACCTTTCCCATTTACCTTGTTTTAAGGAAGCATCACCCTGAGGGATATTCCGGGCTAAAGCAAGGAGTAAAGCAAAGGTATGTTCAGCAGCAGCAATTGTGTTTCCTCCCGGTACATTTAACACTAAGATTCCGGATTTAGTTGCCGCATTTACATCAATATTGTCCACACCGGTGCCCGCGCGGCCAATAAGTTTAAGTCTTTTCCCGGCAGCGACAATTTCGCCATTCACCTTAGTTTCACTACGCACAAGTAAAACTTCATACTCCGGAATTAAAGAAATTAATTCCTCGGGTTTAAGTTTCAACTTAAAATCTACCGCAAACTGTGGATGTTTTTTAAAAACCTCTAACCCTTGAGAAGAAATTGGATCGCTAACTAAAACTCTAACCAAATTTTATCCTCCCTTCTGAAATAAAACTTTTTCTGCTGCAGCAAGACCATCACCAAAATTGAAATGTTGATAACCTAACTCGTAAAGTCCGCGTTCAATCGCTGAAATACCAACCAAAATATCAAATTCGTTCATATAACCTAAATGGGCAATGCGAAATATTTTCCCTTTCAATTCTTGCTGCCCGCCAGCAATTGAAACACCGTATTCTTCACGCAATTTTTTTACCAATTTCCCGCTATCTAATCCCGCTGGCGATTTAACCGCAGTCACTACATTTGCTGGACTTTCCGCGAAAAGCTCTAAATTTAATTTTTGTATTCCGGCACGGGTGGCTACGGCTAATTTTTCATGGCGTAACCAAATATTTTCTAAAGTGTCTCTCTTAATCATCTCCAGTGCTTGCCGTAAACCGACAATTAAGGTTACCGCGGGAGTAAAGGGTGTTTCTTTGTCCTCAAGTGATTTTTTCATTCGCCGAAAGTCCCAATAAAAACGTGGCAATTGTGCTTTTTCAACTAAATTCCAGGCTTTTTCACTCAAGGCAACAAAGGCTAATCCCGGAGCGTTCATTAACCCTTTCTGGGAAGCGCCAACAACAACATCCAGATGCCAGGCATCGGTATACAGTTCCTGGGCGCAAAGTCCACTGATTGAATCAATTACTAAAACCGCAGGGGATTTGTTAACAATTTCACCGAGTGTCTTTAAATCGTTAACTGTCCCCGTAGAAGTCTCCGTATGGGTGGTAAATATTGCCTTTATCCCTGAATTGGTTTTCAACCTTTTCTCCACCGCTTGAAGGTCAATGGCCTTACCCCATTCACTGCGAATAACTTCAGATTTAATTCCGTAGGTCTCTAAGATTTTTACCCATCTCTCACCAAAAACACCGCAAGGAACAACCAAAACTTTATCTCCCGGAGAAAGGAGATTTACCACACTCGCTTCCATAGCTCCTGTCCCTGAAGAAGTGACTAAAAGAACAGTTCCTTGAGTTTGAAAAACATATTTCAGCCCTTCTATGACTTCAGTAAAAATCTTACCAAATTCACTTGT
>CAZRHN010000021.1:2140-9617 GCA_964599925.1 uncultured bacterium | reverse complement strand
CTTTGGGTATCTCTTCTAAATCTTTTTTATTCCCCTCCGGGAAAATAACAATCTTCATCCCTTCACGAAATGCGGCCAGCACTTTTTCTTTAAATCCACCGATCGGCAAAATTCGTCCCCGGAGAGTTATTTCGCCGGTCATCGCCACATCCTTTTTTACCGCTCGCCCGGTTAATACGGAAACCAAGGCAATCGCCATGGCAATTCCTGCCGAAGGACCATCCTTGGGGATTGCTCCCTCGGGAATGTGAATATGGATTTCCATATCTTTAAAGAAATCTTCTTTTAGACCCAACTTTTTTGCTACTGAACGGACATAAGATAATGCCGCCTGTGCTGATTCCTGCATCACTTCACCGAGTTTGCCGGTAAGGGTAAGTTTGCCTTTCCCCTTCATTGCCGTAACTTCAATGGCTAAAAGACTACCTCCGACTTCAGTCCAGGCTAAACCGGTGGCTACACCAATTTCATTAGGAGTAATTTTTTCCCGATGGTATTTTGGAATACCTAAATATTTTTCTAGGTTGTTAGCGGTTGTCTCTATTTTTTCCTTTCCCGGATTAAGGACTAATTCTTTAGTTACTTTCCGGCAGAGATTAGCAATTTCACGTTCTAAATTTCTTACTCCTGCTTCTTGGGTATATTCCGAGATAATTCGTTTAAGTGCGGGTAAAGTAATAACTAAAGACTTGTCGGTTAATCCATGTTCTTTTAATTGTTTTGGAATAAGATACCGTTTGGCAATTTCAATTTTTTCTTCAGTAGTATATCCCGGGAAACGCAGAGTTTCTAAGCGGTCTTGTAATGAGGGCGGGATAGAATACAAGGTATTTGCGGTAGTAATGAACATTACATCAGATAAATTAAATTCAACATCAAGGTAATGGTCAACAAATGCATGGTTTTGTTCTGGGTCAAGGACTTCAAGTAACGCTGCTGCCGGGTCACCACGCCAGTCGGTGCCCATCTTGTCTATTTCATCAAGTAAAAAAATTGGATTTTTTGATTTTGCTTTACGCATTGACTGCATTATTCTTCCCGGCAAAGCCCCAATATATGTCCTTCGGTGTCCGCGAATTTCTGCTTCGTCACGCACACCACCTAAAGACATACGCACAAATTTACGCCCCAAAGCACGAGCGATTGATTTCGCTACCGAGGTTTTACCTGTGCCCGGGGGTCCGACAAAACAAAGTAAAGGACCTTTCAACTTTTTTGTCCGATTACAAACGGCTAAATATTCTAAAACCCGTTCTTTAACTTTCTCCAAACCGTAATGGTCTTCTTCAAGGATTTGCTGAGCACGTTTTAAATTAAGGTTGTCTTTAGTTTTTATTGACCAAGGTAGAGAAATTAACCAATCAACATAAGTACGAACTACGGTCGCTTCTGGAGAAAAGGAGGCCATTTTTTCCAACCGGTTCAATTCACGCATTGCCTCTTCTTCCGCCTCTTTGGACATTTTCACTTTTTTGACTTTTTCCCGCAATTCATCAATTTCTTTAGCAAAATCATCCTTCTGTCTTAATTCTCTCTGGATTGCTTTCATCTGCTCAGTTAAATAGTATTCCTTTTGTGTTTTCTCAATTTGTCCTCTAACCCGGGATTGTATTTTTCTTTCTAAATTAAGAATTTCAATTTCGGAAGTAAGTATTCCTACCAATTTTTCTAATCGTTCTTGAGGGTTAAATATTTCAAGAATTTTTTGTTTTTCCGCTGTTTTAATTAAAAGATGGGCAGCAATAATATCCGCCAATCTTCCTGGTTCGCTGATATTAGTTAAAGAGAGTCCAGTTTCAAATGGCATCCGCCGATTTAATCGGACATACTGGTCAAATAAAGAAACTGTTTGGCGAATCAGTGCTTCCAATTCTACGGAAGGAATTGTCACTTCTTCCTGTTCCTTAGGGATATTTATTTCTACTTCAATATATCTTTTTTCGGATACAAATCGAAAATCAGTAATTTCCCCCCGAGATTTACCTTCAACTAAAACTTTCAGTGTACCATCGGGCATTTTTAATAATTGCAAAACTTCACCAACCGTGCCAATTTCATATAGGTCTTCCTTTTGCGGATCTTCAATTTCCATTTTTCGTTGGGCAAGTAAAAAAATTAAATGGTCGGCATTCATTGCCGCTTCGGTCGCCCGGATTGATTTCTCCCTGCCCACCGCCAATGGCAAAACCATATAGGGAAAAACTACGGTATCTCGCACTGGCAGTAAGGGCAAACGAGAAGGAATAACTAAAGGACGTTCTTTCTCTGGAATAGCCATTTCATTTCACTTCCAATCACGAATTTACACGAATTAACTACACGAATTAGCACGAATTTTTATTCGTGAACATTCGCGATTTTCTCATTCGTATACATTCGTGATTTCATTTTTTGCGGGTAGTAATAACTTCATCAATAAGTCCGTAACTTTTTGCTTCTTCGGCAGACATATAAAAATTACGTTCGGTATCCTGACGAATTTTTTCTATCGGTTGACCGGTCTGTCGAACCAAAATTTCAATCAAGCGATTTTTTGCGTGAAGTAATTCTCGCGCTTCAATATCCACATCAGTTGCCGAACCAGTTAACCCTTCACCGCTGACTAATGGTTGATGAATCATTATTCGCGCATTTGGCAGGGCGAAGCGTTTCCCTTTATTACCCGAGGCTAAAAGCAGCGCTCCCGCGGACATTGCCTTACCAATACAAATTGTTGTAATCGGCGATTTAATATACTGCATCGTATCATATATTGCTAACGCTGCGGGGACCGAACCGCCCGGGGAATTGATGTAAATATTAATATCCTTTTCCGGATCTTGCGATTCCAGGTAAAGTAATTGGGCAATAAGCAAATTTGCCGCATCAGTGGTAATTACTCCTTCATATTCACCAATAAATATAATTCTCTCTTTTAAAAGACGGGAAAAGATATCGTAGGCTTTTTCTATCCCACTCGGCGTCGGTTCGTAGATAACTACATTTTTCACTGTTTACCTCCACTTGAGACCCTTCATCCCGATAAAACGGGATTCAGGGTGAAACTGTTGAAATATCCACCAGTTTCATTTTAGCATTTTTTATCAAAAAATCAAATATTTTCTCTTCTTTTTGTTCAATTTTTTCTTTTTCCGCAATTGCCGAAAGGACTAAACCAATCCTTACTCGTTTCTCTGCTTCTGGCTGATATTTCTTTTTCAATTCGGGTAGATTTTTCTTCCATTCTTCCTCTCCCGAAGAATTCGGGACAAAAAATTTTCGCATCTGTTCCAGCAAAAATTCTAATTCTCCTTCCACTAAACTTGGCGGTAGAGGCATCGGATTATGTTTTAAGAGATGTCCAATTATTTGGTTCTCCAAATCAGTTTGCGTATTTCTCTCTTCAAGTTTCTCTAAATTTTCTTTAATTTTTATATTTAACTCCTCTAGTGAAGAAGAACCTAAATCACGGGCAAAATCGTCATTCACTGCGGGTAATTTTTTTTCTTTCAGCGTATGAACTTTAATTCGGATTATTACTTCCTTGTCCGCGAGTTCTTTATTAGGGTAGTCTTTAGGAAGAGTAACCTTTATTTCTTTAGTCTCACTTTTATTCATTCCGACAATCTGTTCAACAAAACCAGGAATTAAGTTCGTTGCCGAAAGATTAAGCAATTGATTCTTCAAGGAACTCACCGGTGTTGAGGTTGTATTAAAAAACATTTCATAATCAACTGCTATATAGTGTTCTTTTTTAACCGCCGTATCATTTGATTCTATTAAATATGCATTTCGCTCTTGAAGAGAATAAATTGTTTTTTCAACATCCTCCGGAGTAACTTTTTTTATTTTTTTCTCTAACGAAATTTTCATATATCCCTGTGGTTCAAATTCCGGTTTTGTTTCCAAAGTCAACTCAAAAGTAAAAGGTTTTTCAAATTCAAAATTTAAATTCTTTACCCGTGCAGGGAATAGGGGTTTAAGTTTCCTTTCTTCAATGACTTGATTTAATGTATGGGAAACTAAACTTTCAATTATTTCTTCTCGTGCCTGATGAAGAAAGCGTTGTTTAACAATCTCAAGTGGCACTTTACCGCGACGAAATCCTTGAACCGCTACTCGTGACTGCAAACTTTGATAAACTTCTTCTGTCGCCTGTTTCACTTCCTCTTCAGACAGTTCCACGCTAAAAGTTGTCTGACAAGGATCAGAATTCAAAACTTCCACTTTTTTTTCCATATTACCAAACACTTTTTAATTATGCCCTCGGCAGGATTTGAACCTGCAACCTTTTTCAGGACAGCGTCCTAAGCGCTGCGCGTATGCCAGTTCCGCCACGAGGGCAATATTTTCCCACTAATCACTTAACCACTTAACTACTAATTTACCACTCCACTAATTTACTATTCACATGGGTCGTACCCGAATCGAACGGGTAACCTACTGCTTAAGAGGCAGTTGCTCTACCAGTTGAGCTAACGACCCGCTGGTTCGACCCCGCACTTTTTTAAATTCGCCCCTGCCGGGACTCGAACCCGGAACCTTTTGGTTCGAAGCCAACCGCTCTTTCCAATTGAGCTACAGAGGCTCAAAAGTGCGGGACTGTCCAACTGATCTATGGACGCACCATTAAATTAAGGGGTGACTGACGGGACTCGAACCCGCAACCGCTTGGGCCACAGCCAAGCGCTCTAACCAGTTGAGCTACAGTCACCTTTATCAATCCTTAAGATTACTTTTGCCGGGACACTGTTTTTAAATGTCCAATATCAATCTTTCCGGTTCCTGACTGTTTTATTTAGTGTGTAAGTTATGTGGACGGAAGGACTATTAAACGCCCTTTGGCAAATACTAAACTTAAGTGTAGTTTTTTCTGGAACAACTTCTTAGAGGTACTTCTTGAGGTTTTAACCCACTTTATATTATAATTCCAGTGAGAAACCAAAAAAGTGTAATCTTTTCTTAAGTTTTTAATAATCCTTCTGGTTTTCTTAATGTTACAATAAAACTTTCACCGCTTAGTTCAAATTCAGGTTCAGGATTATTGTTTTCCTTGCAAAGGCTAATTATTCTATTTATTCCCATTCCCCATTGTTCAATATACCTAATTAAAAAGAATATTTTTGCTAACAAAGGATTAAACGGCCTTGATTCGTGTTTTTTCTTGAGCATTTCAATGCTCATTCCTTTTGCTAATATCCCCGGATTCCACACTTCCAGCCGGTCGTCAAAAATTCTTATCTGAACATTAGCAGTTGATTGGTAATCTCTATGGATAATTGCATTAACAATGGCTTCACGAATGGCCTCCGGTGGATATTCCCATCTCTCTTGACGAGTAATCTTAGTAGACTCTATCCAGGCAGATTTTTTAATATTATTCAGCACAAAATTCATTGCTAAATTTGCCTGTTCAATTATTGAACCGGGGAATACTTTCATGTCAATAAAATCCTTTGCCATATCCGTCCCGCTAAACCTACCGGCGCGGATCTCTGATTGAATAAAAAATTTTTCTGCTTCCGGACAGAAAAGAAGCACAGCAGCATTGGTAAGTTTATCACCAACCATCAATTGTAATCTCGTGAGCACCTCTTTTACCGATAAAGGTGCAGGTAAATTCAGCCTTTTTTCACTTTTAGCAATGTTTTGGAACCATCTAACTGTCCCTTCATCTACATCTTTTAGAGTTGCCTTTTCACAAAATTGGTTATCAAATCTAAACGGTTGTTTATGTTCCTCAACTATTTTTGTAATTCGTTCTTCCAACTTGTGATATATTTTATCTCTGACCTCGGCCGGGTGTCTCGCCTTAGAATAAACAAAAAAAGTAAGAAATAAAAGACCAACTCCTGCAACAACAATAAGCATTGTACGTTGCATCATCCTTTGGCTTTCAGCAATAATTCGCTGTCTTTCTTTTCTTTCTTCCTCTTGCCATTTTTCAAGGTATTGTAACAAATTTTGCCTCTCGTAGTCAGCACGGATAAGTAAAAGTTTGAGTTTTTCTTCAAGTTCCTCAGGTTTCTCTTCAACTCTCGGAGTAGCAACTGCAGAGGGTTTTATTTCCTTTTTCTTTGCCAGAGGAATTTCAACTTTTTTTATCTCTTCCTTTGGTGGTAGCGGTGGTTGAGGAACTGCTTCTTCCTTTACCACTGGGGTTTCGACTTTTTTTATTTCCTCTTTTTTTGGTGGCGGAGGAGGAACTACTTTTTTCCTTTCCGCCGGGGGCGGAGCTATTTTTGTTTTTAAACTGTTGTAGAGGTCTTTGATTTCCTTGTCTTCAGGGTTCAGTCGTTGAGCCCGTTCAAGGTAAGAAATTGCTTTAGAATAATTTTGTTCTCCTGCATATTTTGCCCCAAGAGAAACAAAACAGTTAAGTAGGTAATTTTTAATTTTCTCATTTTCTTTGTCTTGAGATAAAGCTACTTCAAGATCGCTAATTGCTCCTTCTAAATCGCCCTGCCGATATTTTTGTAATCCTACCGCCAAGGGACTCAGTTGAGCATCTAAATTATCCACATATTTGAAGTTCCAGATTCCCAACCCAAAAATAAAAACCAAAATAATTTTTTTCATTTCTGCCTACTTAATCGGTTTAACAATCAAAAGTGAACTCTCCCCGCCGTAACCGTCCGGGACACTGCGCTGATTATAGGGGTCCTTTCTCAATCTCCCATCAGCGAGAAATTTATAAGTATATTCTCCTGGTTCCAGCTGATAAATTATTGTCCAAATATAATTTGGCCCTTTAGTCATCTCCGTTGGAATCCAGTTATTAAAATCGCCAATAATCTCTACCTTTTTCGGCCGCGAGTCACGATACTGAAAAAGAATGTTCCTTTTAACTGCTGCAGTTATTGTCTGAGGTGGAACCGAACTGGTTACTTTTTGAGGTCCACTGGTTTTTTTTGGAATACTTACAGGAAGTGGGATATCTTTCTTAGATGACTTGGGGGCAAGAAAAATACGTTGCCCAATACCCACCAAAAGAACCGCAATAAAAACACCATCAATAAAAAGAATTAACCTTAAAATTGTTCTCTTCACTCTTGAACCTATTAACTTATTAACTTATAAACTGTTTTCTACCTAACTTCCTAAAGTTTTTAGGATTGTAACCACTTCATTAAGGCGGTCTTTAACTTCGTTAATTTTTGTTTCCTCTGATATTAGTCCGCTCATTTTTTCTTCAAGAAGAGTTATTTTTTCTGCCAATTTCGTTATCGCTTCTCTATCGCCACCGCTCATTCTACTTATCTCTAATCGGTTGAGCAGAGATTCAATCCGTTCAACCGTCCCAGTTAGTTTGGTCAGATTTGATTCGTATTTTTTTACCCGCTCCAGGTTTGCCGTTTCAATTCCTTTCATCGCTTCAGTTTTATTTTCTAACTTTTTATCCCATTCATCAATTTTTTCAGTAATTGCTGTTACGAGCATACCTTCGGTTTCACTTGCTGCGGTTAGACGATTTATCCCACCTTCAAATTGTCTTATT
>CAZRHN010000021.1:0-2040 GCA_964599925.1 uncultured bacterium | reverse complement strand
CACTTGCTGCGGTTAGACGATTTATCCCACCTTCAAATTGTCTTATTTCTTCAATTTGTTCATCTAATTTCTTACTTAGTTCATCAATCTCTTTACCAATTATAGGAACAATAACACTTTCAACAGCCTCTTTAGTCAAATCGCTCTTTTCTTCCTCAGGAGTTTCCGCTGGATAAGAAGGAATTTCTTCAAATTCTGTTTGTATTTTAAGTTTTTCTTCTTTTGTTGATAAAAGGAGTGAAAGAACAAAAACAAAAATACCACTACTTACAACTAAAGCAAGAACCAAATGTAATAGTGAAATATTGGCAAGCATTAATTATTCCCCCAAAAAATGGATATCATCTTTTAAATTGAGTGAGAACAAATAAAAATTTTTCCCTCATTGCTGATGTTCTCATTCTTTACCCCTTTAAAAAGTTTAAGACATCCACCAACGTCTTAATTTTAGTTTCAACATTAATTTCTTATCATTTATTTTTAATTTCGTTTCGTCTACCGGTCCCCAAATATGTAAAGTTAATATCTCCGTCAAGTCAACATATCTCTCCGGTTCTAATTTTTCACCGTTTGTCCCAAGAATTACCTTTAATACCGGGCGATTAAGAAACCGGTGGTTAATTTTTACTACTTCACCAATTTCTTCAGTATTTAATTTTACAAAACTACCTAAAGGATAAAGAGACAATTCTTCAACAAAAATTCTTAAAAGCGTTGGGTCGAATTTTCCTTCCGAAGTCGCAATAAGATAACACAACGCTTCACGGGGTAACATGCTTTCCCGATGAGGACGTGGATGAGTTAAACTTTCATATACATCAACTAATCCGATAATTTTGACAAATTCATGTAAATCCTTACCTCTCAACCCCTGGGGATAACCCTGCCCATCAATACGTTCGTGCTGTTGATAAGCAATTAAGATAAGTAATTCTTTAACATTTTCTTCAATTTCATTATTAAGTTTTTCTAAAATTTTTTTCCCGTAGAGAGGGTGCTTTTTGATTTGTTCATACTCTTGAAGAGTAAGTCTGCCCGGCTTAGTAACTAAAGAAAAAACAAAAACCATGCCGATATCATGGAATAAAGCAGAAATTCCAAGCAAGGTAAGTTTATCTTCTGACCAACCTAACCTGCTTGCAAGTTTAATTGAGAGAATGCATACATTAACCGAATGTGCGTAAAGATAATTATCTGGAGTAGATTTATTTACTAACGCCGTAATCTGATTATCAGTAGAAAGAATTTTAGCGACTATTTTCTTAACCGTTTCTTTAATTAATTTAAAGTCGAAGATTAGTTTATTGCTCTCTAAAAAAGAGGTAAAAACCCCTTTAATGGAGTTGATTGCTTCACCGTAGATTTGTTCCGCAGGTAATGAACCATATTGGTTGATAAATTCAAGTTTTCTCTCTCCTTTTAAAGATGATTCTTCAGGTAGAGAAAAGACGGAATCAGTTTTTTCAGAGGTAGTTTCTCTATTTTCACCTGAATATCCGATAACATCCGGGAAAGGCTCGGCAACCTCTGGAAGTTTTTTTTTCAAACCGAATTTCTTAATTATCTCGGAAATGCGCATTTTAATTTATTTTACTTAATTTAAGACATTCTGTCAAGAGTTAAGCGTAGTCAGGTAAAAATTACTCCTTTCCGAACCGGCTAAAGTTTTACAGGTAATTCAATGTCTCTTCAATACTACTCTACCGTAATGACATATTTTTTATTGTTTCTTTTCCTACCGATTGCGCCTGGCGTGACTCGAACACGCAACCACCTGCTTAGAAGGCAGATGCTCTATCCAGTTGAGCTACAGGCGCAATTTCGGGGTGGGCGGATTCGAACCGCCGACCTCAGTCCCCCCGCACCTTTTCCATATCGGGGCAGGCAGACTCGAACTGCCGACCTCACGGTCCCAAGCCGTGCGCTCTAAACCAACTGAGCTATGCCCCGAAAAAAGGTGCGGGGCGGGACAAGCCGTGCACTCTGTTTAACCTTCGCCACAGGCGAATCAGCCTCCGGCTGAAACTGAGCTACACCCCG
>CAZRHN010000020.1:5843-14827 GCA_964599925.1 uncultured bacterium | reverse complement strand
GTTTAATTCTACAAGATGTTTACGAATTCCTTCTTCTTTGGCATCAAGGTCGATTTCTTTGTTTTTCTTTTCAATCTGCAATTGACTAAGACTTTTCTTTGAACTCTCAATTTTTTTCTTTTCTTCGAGAATCGAATTTTTAATTTCTTCAATTTGATGGAATAGATTTTCCCTTTCTCTTTTCAGGAGGTCGGTAATTTTATCAATTTCTTGCAGTTCAATTAACAAATGTAATTGTTCGTTCACTTATAGTTTACCTAGCGAATTCTGCGGTTTTTTACAAACATTCTAAATAAATCTTGGCAATGTTGGACTTGTGACTTCCCCGCACCAAGATGGGCAGCACAGGATTTGAACCTGTGACCTCACGGATGTGAACCGTGCACTCTAACCGACTGAGCTAGCTGCCCCAAATTTTGGTGCGGCGCACTCTACCTGCCGAGCTAATCACTTCACTTTGGGCCCTGCAGGATTTGAACCTGCGACCGTCCGGTTATGAGCCGGATGCTCTGACCAAACTGAGCTAAGGGCCCGGGTATTAGATGTATTCACGTAAGGATTTACTCCGAGAAGGGTGACGCAATTTACGAATTGCTTTTACTTCAATTTGTCTTACTCGTTCCCGAGTTATATTAAAGATTTTGCCAACTTCTTCCAAAGTTCGAGGATACCCGGTGCCAACACCAAAACGTAAACGAATAATTTCTGCTTCCCGTGGGGTAAGCGTAGCTAATGCTTTTTCTACTTCTTCTATTTGCAGATAACGCCAAGCAGTGGCCATCGGGGAAGGACCTTTCTTATCTTCAATAAAATCTTCCAAAAAAGAATCTTCATTGTTCCCAATAGGCGTAGTTAAAGAAATAGGTTCTTGCATTATTTTTAGAATTGCTTGCATTTTTTTAATTGGGAGTCTTAAACTTTTGGCATATTCTTCTAAAGTCGGTTCCCGTCCACGTTCTTGACGAAATTTGCGGGTCAATTTAGTAATTCGCGAAATTATGTCTTTCATATGTACAGGGATACGAATTGTTCGCGACTGGTCAGCAATTGCTCGGTTTATTGCCTGACGAATCCACCATGTGGCATAAGTAGAAAATTTAAATCCTCTTTTATATTCGAATTTTTCCGCCGCTTTAATTAACCCCAATCCGCCTTCCTGAATCAAATCAGCTAACTCAATATTTGAATTCATATGTTTTTTGGCAATTGAAACTACCAAACGTAAGTTCGCCCGAATAAGTTTAAGTTTATTTTCAAGAATCAGCATTTCGAGTTTCGAAATTTTCTCGTATAGAGTTTTTAATTCTTCGCCTGAAATCGGTAACATTCTTTTTATTTTTCGCAACCGCAAAACAGTGCTTTCAAAATTGAGTAAAGTTGACTCGATTCCAGTAAGGGTATAACCTGTAACTTGACGGAATGTGGAATGAGAAATTTTTCCCATTTTTGCTTGGTGGTATAAATGCTTCAACTCCTCGTAAGGCATACGCAACCTTCGCTCGTAACGAGCAATTTCTTCTTCGTGTTCTTTAAGACGCTGGGCGAGATTTTTAATTTTATTAGTTAATTTCTTAATTTTTTCTTGATTTAAATTCAGTCTACAAATTCGTTTTACAATTTCTTTACGTAATTGGTTAATTTGCCCGAGTAGTTTTGTTCGTTCTTTCTCCGAAATACCCCTTTTTTTCAAACAACTCTGTATTTTTTGAATACGTTTTTCATTCCGATTAATTAAACGAACCATCTGTTTAACTTTTTGTCGCATCCGCCAGAGTTGTACTCGCGATTTTCTTCCCCGGGGCATTAATTCCTTTGGAGTCATTTCCTTACCTTGAATCAATGTTTCCCAGTCTCGTATTTCTCTTAAAGTAATCGGCGAACCTAAGACTAAAAGACGCAATTTTTTTTCGTTTTCTTTAATTTCTTTAGCAATCCATATTTCCTCTTCACGAGTAAGAAGAGAAACCTTACCCATTTCGGAAAGATACATTTGCAAAGAACTGGCCGCTACTTCCTCGAATTCACTGGGTGCCTCTTCTTCTATCTCTTCAGTTGCTGGAAGGACAGGAACTTTTGCTTCTTTATCATTTAAAACCTTTATCCCCAAATCCTCCAAGGTAACCAAGAGGTTGTCTAAATCTTCACCAGAAGAATAATTTTCGGGTAGATAACGATTAATTTCTTCGTAGGTGAGGTATCCAACTTCCTTCCCCCGAGCAATCAAAGCTCTCAAAGAATTACGACGTCGTCCCATTTTTTTCCTATTTTTAGTTATTTACGAACCTTTAAGATTTTTGGTTAGTTTTTGATATTCTTTATATTTAGTTTGGTCAAAAGGCACTTCTCCTTCAAGCATTGATTTAATTTCTTCGGCAAGATTTTTCCAGTGTCTCTCCCGCTGACGGCGCTGAATAGTATTAACCAAACCAGTTACAACTTCCTTTTTGTCCCGATACTGTTTTCCTTCACATGCTAATTTACTTATCCAAGAAATGTATTCTTCACCCAAAAGTTCAACAACTTTTCCCCAATTTAGTTCTCTCCCAGTATTAAAAATAATTTCTGCTAAACGAGTAAATTGTGGATAGAAAAAATCTTTTGGTTCCAATTTGTCAATTACCAAATCAACTAATTTTGGTTCTCGAAAAAGCAAACCAAGTAACTCTTCTTCCGGGGAATTGTTTGTTGTTTTTGTTTCTTCAAGAAAAGAATTTGTTCCTTTTTTTTTCTTTAGCCGTTTTGTTTCTATATTCAACATCTCTTCATCAAGGTCAAGCTTCTCCGCCAAATAACGAATTCTTACCTGTTCTTCAAGGGTATCTTTTATTTTTATAATTAAAGGCAAAATTTCTTTAGCAATGGCTACTTTGCTTTTGTACGAAGAAAGGCCATATTTACCTATTGTTAATTCAGTTTGAAATTCAATAAAATCTTTTGCTTTTTCAAGGAGGGAAAGGAAAAAATTTTTACCTTCGCCCTGCAGTATCTCATCAGCGTCACGCCCTTCGGGTAGGGTAGCGACACGTACTTCAAAATCCGTTTCCAGGACAATCTCAATATTCTTCACCGGTAAACCAACAGCAACTACTTTGCCGATTTCCGAAATAATTTCACTAGCGCGCTCAATTGCTTCAATACCTGCACGGTCACTATCAAAAATAAGCAATATTTTATTCGTATAGCGACGGAGCAGTTGTACCTGTTCCGGAGTTAAGGCAGTTCCTAAAGAAGCAACCGCGTTTTCAATTCCCGCTTGATGTAAGGCCAAAACATCAAAATAACCTTCTAAAATTATTACTTGCTTTTCAGAACAAATTGCTTTATTTGCTTGAAACAGTCCATAGAGAACCTTTCCTTTAGAAAAAATTAGAGTCTCCGGTGAGTTAAGATATTTTGGTAGTCGCGAAACCATGCCTGTTTCTCCATCCAGCAACCGTCCACCGAAGGCGACCGCTCTTCCTTGAAGATCAAAGATTGGGAAAATTAAGCGTCCGCGAAAATAATCATAATGTTTCTTTTGTGTCTCAGAATAATTTACTAAACCAGCTTTTACCAGTTGTTCTAAAGGATAACCCTTTTCTTCAAGTATTTTTTTTAGAATTTCCCCATCCGGAGGAGCGTAACCTAAACAAAATTTTTTTATTGTTTTTTCAAAAATGTTTCGTTTCTCTAAATACTCACGGGCTAATTTTGCTTCTTCAGATTCAAGTAAACATCGGTGATAAAAAGAACTTGCTTCTTTGTATAATTGGCGGAATAAGTTTTTTTCCTCAATATTTTGTTCCCACTGGTTTTCATTTTTAATTTCAATTCCACAACGTCGTGCCAATTTTTTTACTGCTTCAAAAAAAGTTATGTTTTCCATCCGCATCAGAAAACCGAAAATATCACCACCGACACCGCAACCGAAACAATGAAAAAGCCCTTTCTCCGGACTAACAATAAAAGAGGGCGTCTTTTCTGGATGGAAGGGGCAAAGTGCTTTGAAATTTCGTCCAGTTTCCCGCAAATTAGGTAGAAATTCTCGGACCAATTCAACTAAATCTACTCTGGTGCGAATTAGTTCTAAAGTTTCTGGTGAAATACCCATACTTAATTTAGAAATTTTGCATTTTTAATTTTAAATTTTTAATTAATGACGAGAGTAGCGTCTGAAACCGGAACAAGGAATAATCTTTAATTTGCCAAATTTTTTTTCTATTTTATCTAAAAGAAGATTTAATCCTAAGGTATCCGATGGGATATGTCCGGCAATAATGACATTAAGATGATATTTTTCAGCATTCTTGTAATGCTCTTCACTTAAATGCATACTAATAATTGTCCCCACACCGGAATAGGCAAGTTTTTCCATTGCTTCCACCGAACCCTCGGTTCCCCCGGTCATATCAACAAAAATTTTACCAGCGTGTTTTTCTTTACTCCCACTAATAATGGTCGGCCCTTGACCGTTTTTCATTGCTTCTTTATACTCGGGAATTTCTTTAAATAGTATCATAATTTCTTCCAGACGTTCTGGTTTTTTCTCGTTAAACAATTTTTGTAAATAGTTATTTACATGGTTATCCGCTGGTGTATGTAAGCAAAGAAAAGGGAAATTTAATATTCTTGCTGCATCTACTGCACGCATGTGGTTGAGAGGTAAAACTTTTCGCTTCACTTCTTTAATTCTTGGTTCCGTTATCCCTTCAGCGATATTAATCGGTATGCCAAACTGAGAAAGTATGTCCGCCTGCATTGACATTACTTCATAAAAAGAAGCGTAAGCATGGCCTTGTGGATGATGAGAAACAATTAAATCTATTTTTTCCCCACGATTTCTTAAGAAATCAGCCAAAAGTATTTCTGCTGTTTCCACATCAATTCCAACAAAAATAGATTCAATTTTTTCGTTATCGTTCCCATAAAGAACGCGTGTATCCGCATAAGGGTTAAATAGTTTCTCAGAGTCAAATTCAATTTTTTCTTCCGGGTTTAGTTTTTCAAATTTTCTCTGCTCTCGTTCTAACTCTTTATAAACGTTTTCTTTACCCCGTGGGTCGGTTTCAATACCCTTTTCAATAATAAACTTATAAAATTCATTCAGGTTCATCGGGATAAAAACATTCTCCTGCGTATACGCCGTATTGATTCGCTCAATTTTCTTTTCCGGCGCATACTTGGACTTTCATAAAATTCACGTCGTTTAATCTCTCGCAAAATACCATCACGTTCACATTCTTTTTTAAAACGGCGTAAAGCCTCTTCAATACTTTCCCCTTCTCTAACTTTTACATCAACCATTATATTTATTCACCCCTTCCTCTAATCTCAATGGGAGATATCTCCCGATTGCATTCACCTGCTTTGACACTCCGTTAGTCAAAGACAGGTTCACTGTCCCCCTCTTAAGAGGAGGCTAACCGGGTGGCCAAGAAAATTTTCTACCCGCTAAAAGATGAAAATGTAAATGAGCCACGGCCTGTCCCGCGTCTGAACCGCAATTGACTACGACCCGAAAACCGTTCTTAACTTTTGTTTCTTTTTTTACTATTTCCTTAATGAGTGAGAAAAAATTTCCTATCAGTTCCTGTTCTTTCTCGCTCATTTCCAAAACTGAAGAAATATGTTTCTTGGGAATAACTAAAATGTGTACCGGTGCCTGCGGATTTATATCTCGGAAGGCAAGTTTTTCCTTATCTTCGTAAACAATATTTGCCGGAATTTCTTTTTTAACAATTTGACAAAAGATACATTCGTCCATTACTTTTAATTATAGCCGAAAAGAACAATTTTTGCAACATTTTTCTAATTAATTTTTATCCGCATAATCTCATTTTTTCTTCCTGAGTTTACTTTTACGCGTATTCCGTTAGAAGTAAATCCGGAAAAGAAACCTTTTTCCTTTTTGTCCAAAAGCACATCTATTTCTCGACTGACAAATTTTTCCTTAAACTTTTCCCGCAGGAAATAGTCAAGTTCAAGAAATTTTTGCACACGTATTTTTTTTATTTTTGGCGGAACCTGGGATTTAAATTCCGCCGCCCTTGTGCCCGGACGTAAGGAATAAGGAAATACATGCAACCCGCTAAATTCCATCCATTTTACAAATTCATAACTACGAAGGAAATTATCTTCTTTTTCTCCTGGGAAACCCACCATCACATCGGTAGTTATACCAACTTCAGGTAAATAACTCCGTATCTGATAAATTTTTTCTGCGTATTCTTCTATTCGGTAAGTGCGGTCCATCAGTTCAAGAATTTCATTGTCACCACTCTGCAAAGGTATGTGTAAATGGGGACAAATTTTTTTTGAATTTGCCATCAATTCAAGTAAATCGTTGGTTATTTCACTTATTTCAATTGAACTTAACCTTATCCGATATAGTCCATTAATTTTTTCTAATTCTTTAAGTAAATCTACTAAATCCTTAATTTTACTTTTTGCATTTTGAATTTTGAATTTTCCTAATCGTATCCCGGTAAGAACTATTTCTTTATATCCGTTCTTAACCAGACATTTTATCTCAGTAACTATTTCTTCTGGAGCCCGACTTACCAGTTTTGGACGAACGTAAGGAACAATGCAAAAAGAGCAAAATGCATCACAACCGTCCTGTATTTTCACAAATGCACGAGTATGACCATTGAAACCAGTGATCAGGGACGCCTGCCCGCCAAGTCCTGGCAGGCGGGAGGCACGAGGGACGAGGGGAAAACCTAAAGAGGGAAAAAAATTGTTTTTTTCGGGTAGAATTTCAACTTGTGAACTTTCACTGCAGGTGGAACGAATTTCTTCCGGAGCACGAACCGCATAGCATCCGGTAACCACTATCCTTGTTTGAAGATTAGCAGAAAGAATTTTTCTAATTAGTTGCCGACAGTCAGCATCTGCCTTATGAGTAACTGTACAAGAATTGACCACACAAACATCGGCATTTTCGTAGGAATCAACAACCGAATTGCCGAAATGAATTATACCCTCACTCAAGAGTTGCGTCTCATACTGATTGACCTTACAGCCGAAACTATGTAAGTATACTTTTTTACAATTCTTTTCGTTCATATAAAACTATACTTGCGGCAACTATGGCAGCGGTTTCACTGCGCAAGATATACCCCTTTAGACCAACAGGTACTAATCCATAGGTTTTCGCTAAACTAATCTCTTTATCACTAAACCCTCCTTCAGGACCGATAAATAAATTAATCGTTTCCGGCTTAGAGTTAAGCGTTGAAAAAACTTCTTTTAAATTACTTTTCTTTTCTTTTTCCCAGAAAATAAAATTTAAATCTGTATTTTTTAACCTTTTAAATGCCTGAATCAAATCAATAGGAAAATTTATTGTTGGTAACTTCACGCAGTCAGATTGCTTAGCCGCCTGGAGGGCAATTTTTTGCCAGTGAAAAATTTTTTCTTTAACTTTTTCTGGATTTAAACACACAACTGTGCGCTCACTTATAACCGGAGTAATTTCCTCTATTCCTAATTGAGTAACCTTCTCAACGCAGGAATCCATCCTTAAACTTTTTAGCAAACTTTGATAAAGATGAATTTTAGTTTTTCTTTCGTCAACCACTAAACGGGATAAAATTTTTGCCTGAACTATTCTTTCGTTTATTTTTTCAATTTCTCCATTATATATTTGACCAGAACCGTCAAAAAGGCGGAGATGGTCGCCTAATTTTTTTCGTAAAACACGAATTAAATGTTTTGCTTCCTCCCCCCTAATGATTGCTTTATCCATAATAATATCTTTTGCTAAAACGAAAAATTGGGTCATCTCTCTAAATAAACCGTTTGAAGTCAATGGAAAGACTAAATATTTTCACCCGAAAGATAAGCAAATTCACGTAAAAGTTCTTTTTGTTTTTCACTCAGCTTAGTAGGCACTTGAATAGTTACTCTCACATATTCATCACCGCGAGCACGTGAATGTAAGGAAGGCATTCCCTTACCACTTAAGCGAAAAATCTTATTCGCCGGAGTAGCCGGTGGAATTTTTAGTTTTACTTTACCATCCAAAGTGGGAACAATCACTTCACCACCTAAACAGGCAACCGGAAAACTAATCGGTACTTCACAATAGAGATCGCTACCCTCACGGGTGAGGATGGGGTGTTTTTCAATACGGGTTACTATATATAAATCTCCCGGCGGTCCTCCCATTTCTCCCGCCTCACCTTTCCCACGAACACGAATGGCACTTCCGGTATCCACTCCGGGAGGAATTTTTACGCTAATTTTTGAACTTTTTTTCACTTTGCCTCGACCTTGACATTGCGGACAAGGTGTCTCAGTTATTTCACCTGCACCATAACATCGTGGGCAGGTCTGAGAAAAAGTAAAAAATCCACCAAAAGCCGAACTTACCTGCCCTCTTCCTTTGCATTCAGGACAGCTTCTTTTCCCGGTACCCGGTTTAGCTCCTGTCCCCCGACAAAGTGAACAAGTCTCGGTATGGTAAAGGTCAATATTCTTTTCTGCACCAGTAGATGCTTCTTCTAAGGTGAGCGTTAAAGCATATTCTAAATCTGCACCGCGTTGTGGACCACGTTTTCGTCGTCCACCAAAACCAAAGAAATCGCTGAAGACATCACCGAAAATGCTTGTTCCAAAACCTAAATCTTCAAATATACTGCCGAAATCTACACCACGGAAAATGTCTTCATAAGTGTATCTCTGGTCAATACCGGCGTGACCGAAACGGTCGTATTGAACACGTTTTTCAGGGTCAGAAAGTACGGCGTAGGCTTCAGAAACTTCTTTGAATTTTTCTTCCGCTTCTTTTTTCTTCTCTGGTGGAACCCGGTCAGGATGACATTGGACGGCTAATTTTCGGTAGGCTTGTTTAATTTCTTCAGGTGTAGCATTTTTGTTTACACCGAGTACCTCATAATAATCCCTTTTAATTGCCAAAAACATTCACCTCTATTTTTCTTCTTCCTTATACTCTCCTTCAATCACATCTTCTCGCTTCGGTTTCTCCTCTCTTTGCTCTT
>CAZRHN010000020.1:3991-5743 GCA_964599925.1 uncultured bacterium | reverse complement strand
GCTGCTTCCCGATAGATTGCTTCGGCCAATTTATAAGAGGCATTTTGGAGATTTTCCTTTGCCTTTTTTATTTTTTCTAAATCTTTACCTTTAAGCGCTTCTCTGGTTTCTTTCAACGCCTCTTCAATCTTTTCTCTTTCCGTTTGGCTAATTTTATCACCGTGTTCTTTTAAAGAACGCTCAGTAGTGTAAATTAAAGTGTCGGTTTCGTTACGTAGTTCCGCTTCTTCTCTTTTCTTTTTATCTTCTTCGGCAAACTTTTCCGCTTCTTTCATCATCCGGTCAGTTTCTTCTTTAGAAAGTTTTGTCGGTGCAGTTATGCGCATACTTTGTTCTTTGCCCGTTCCCAAATCTTTAGCCGAAACATGCAAAATCCCATCACGGTCAATATCAAAAGTTACTTCAATCTGGGGAATACCCCGGGGTGCTGGAGGAATACCTACTAAATCAAAATGTCCTAAAGAGACATTATCCGCCGCCATCGGTCTTTCCCCTTGAAGAACATGAACCGTTACCGCGGTTTGACCATCAGCCGCGGTGGTAAAAACTTGACTTTTACGAACCGGTATAGTGGTATTCCGCTCAATTAACTTAGTAAGGATACTACCTAATGTTTCCACCCCTAAGGAAAGAGGGGTAACGTCCAAAAGCACAACATCTTTCACTTCACCGGCAATGATTCCACCCTGGATTGCTGCACCCATGGCAACACATTCCATCGGGTCAATTCCGCGTTCAACTTTTTTGCCAACATAATCTTCAACAAATTTTTGCACAATCGGCATTCTCGTCGGTCCACCAACAAGAATAATTCGGTCAATATCACTCGGGCGCAATTTTGCATCACTCAATGCCTGCTCTACGGAACGACCGCATCTTTCTACTATTGGACGAACTAATTCTTCTAACTTAGCGCGTGTAATTGTCATTACCAAATGTTTTGGACCGGCCTGGTCGGCAGTAATAAAAGGTAAATTTATATCTGTACTCAAAGTTGTTGAAAGTTCAATTTTTGCTTTCTCCGCTGCTTCTCTCAATCTTTGCATTGCCATTTTATCATTCCGTAAATCAATACCGGTATCTTTTTTGAATTCAGTAGCGATATAATCAATTAAAGTATTGTCCATATCTGTCCCACCAAGTTGGGTATCACCGCTTGTTGACTTTACTTCAAAACCACCTTCTGCCCACATTTCCATAAGGGTAACATCAAGTGTCCCGCCACCAAAATCAAAAACCATAATTTTTTGCTCTTTGCCAACTTTCTCTAAACCATAGGCTAAGCAAGCGGCGGTCGGTTCGTTAATAATTCTTACCACATCTAACCCGGCAATTTTACCGGCATCCTTTGTTGCTTGTCTCTGGTTATCGTTAAAATAAGCAGGGCAAGTAATTACTGCTTTCTCAATCTTTTCTCCAAGGTAAGACTCGGCATCCTGCTTAATTTTTTGTAAAATAAATGCCGAAATTTGTTGTGGGGTATACTCTTTACCCCAAACTCGGTAGATATGATCGGTCCCCATTTTTCGTTTTGCCGCCATTATTGTCCCTTCCGGATTAGCCACCGCTTGCCGTCGTGCGGGTTCCCCTACCAATCTCTGGCCATCCTTGGTAAAGGCGACATAGGAAGGAAAGGCTTTCCCACCCAAGGTTGTCCCTTCCGCCGAAGGAATAATAATTGGTTTCCCTGCCTCCATTACTGCGCAAGCAGAATTTGAGGTTCCTAAATCTATACCAATAATTCTTGCCATT
>CAZRHN010000020.1:0-3891 GCA_964599925.1 uncultured bacterium | reverse complement strand
GCAATTTTCACCTTTGCTGGACGAATTACCTGTCCATTAAAGAGATATCCTTTTTGCAATTCTTCTAAAATTATCCCCTCTTCTAAATCTTCCTTTTCTTCCCGTTCTACAACTTCATGAAAATGAGGATCAAATTTTTTGCCTACCGATTCAATTGGTTCCAATCCTTCGTTTCCTAAAAAATTACGGAAATCCAAAATAATTAGTTTTAGACCTTTAATAATGTCTTCCGTCTTCCGTGCCTCCTCGTCAGGTCGCCGTTGAGGCGACAGTTTTTCGTTTTTATTTGCGAGGCTTTTTTCTGCCTGTTCTAAGGTATCCAAAACTGTAACCAACTTCAAGAAAATTGTTTCTTTACCATGAAGATATATTTTTTCTTTTTCTTTTTCTACACGTTTGCGATAATTTTCAAATTCAGCTTTCAACCGTAATAACTGGTCGTAATATTCTTCAGCTTGTTTTTTCTTTTCTTCTAATGATTGACGTAAAATTTCTTCTTCAGCAAGTTTTCCTTCTAATATATCTTTCATTAAATCGTCAGTGATTACCTTTTTGTTGTTCATTTTTTTTCAAAGGATTTATTCAGAACTTTATCAACTAATTGAGAAATAAAACCAACTAATGCAATCATTCGCGAATACTCCATACGCTTCGGACCTAAAACACCTAATATTCCTACCGGTTGTTTATCCATTTGGTAAACCGAAGTAACCAGACTACAATCCTGGATTTCCAAGAAAGGATTCTCCGAACCTATGCTAACTTTTATTTTCTTTTCTTCCGGTATTTTCTTTCTGCCTATTAATCCAAATTCTCTTTCTAGCCAACGGGAAAAGAGTGTTTTTTCTTCCACAAACTTGAATAAATTGTTTAGTTTTTCGCTATCTTTGAACTCAGGTAAAGTGAGAATATTATCTAATCCTTCAAAGTAAACCTCCCCCCTTTCTTGGGGAATAAATAATTCGCGAAGAAGTTTTTTTGCTAATTCCATAAGTTCAAGGTGCTCTCTTTCTACTTCTTCAACTTTTTGATAAATTTTCTCTTTTAATTCGGATAAAGGTAAACCCGAAAATCTACGACTGAGAATTTGCGTAAGATGGCGTAACTTCTCTTCGTTAACCTCGTTCTCACTTTCAAATAAAGAATGTTTAACCATCCCTGACCGAGTAGTCAAAGTAACTAAAATTTTTCTCTTCCCAACCGAGAGAAAATGAAGAGATTGTAGAACACTTTTTCCCCATTTAGGCGAAAAAACGAAACCGGTATAATGGGATAAATGTGCTAAAAGATAAGAAGTGTAGTTAAGGATATCCTCCAACTTTCTTATATGTTGATAGTACTCGTGTCGGATACGTCCCTCTTCTTCAATCACTAAACGCTGTGCTTCAATTAAATTATCTACATAGAGGCGATAACCTTTGTCAGTAGGAATTCTTCCCGCTGAAGTGTAAGGGTGAGTAAGATAACCTTCTTCTTCCAATTCTGCCAAACAATTACGAATTGTCGCTGGAGATAAACCTAACCGATAATTTTCCGCAACCGTTTTTGAACCGACGGGTTGGGCAGTGCTAATATAATGATGAATCAAAATTTGTAAAATTTTTTGTTTTCTTTCACTCAATCCTGCCACGAGTAACCTTTCTTAGCACTCTTTAGTTCAGAGTGCTAACAAATATTATAACAAAAAAAATAATTTTGTCAATCCCGCCCTTGCGTGCAAGAGCGGGGTCAACAGCAAAAAAGAATAATTATGCCTTCTTACCTACGATAATGTAAATATTTGTTGGAATAAGTTTTTGCGGAACCCCAAAGAAAGGTAAAATTATACCCAGAGGGACAATTCCCCAACTTTTTTTCTCTTTCATCGGAATAACAACAATATCTTTAAAACCCGTTTCTTTTAACAAATTACCAATACTTGAATAGGAGAGAAATCTTACTGCCGGTTTTCCGAATAATTCCAAAATTTTTTTAAACAAAACAAAGAAAAAATTTTCTATTTTCTCAAAAGTCTTGGGTAAACAGTTCTCTATAACCATTAATTTACCATCGGTATCAAGTATCTCAAAGAATCCAGACAAAATTTTACTTAGGAGTCTATCGCTTTTTTGAGAATTATCCTCTACTAAATGATGGAGAAGAAATCCACATATCGCTCTATTGAATATATTATTCTTAAAGGGTAAGTCTTCCGCATCACCACAGACTGGATGCACAAGTTTATTATTATTTAGTCCTTTTTTCAATTGTTGATGTGAAATATCAAAAGGGGCAAAAAGATTACTTTTACTAATTTCATAATGCACTTCTCCCCCACCACCAATATCAATTACTTTCCCATAAATTTCTTGGTCAATTATTTGTTTTATTTTTCTTCTCACCTCTTTTGACCGCTCGCCGTAAGCGAATTCATGATATTGCACTGCTCTTTGGTCAAAAAAAGATTGGGTTAATTTCTTTTCTTTCACTTTCAAACACTTTTACACTGAGTTAGGACAAATTGAAATATTTTTTAATTTTTTCCCATTTTTGTGGAGAATAAAGTTCAGGCATAAGGAAAAAATTAAGTGGTACCGGATGCGGTTTTTCTGCCTCCTCAGGTAATAAAATTTCATAGAGATAAACATAGTTTCTGGGATCCATATGATACTGCTTCCACCAGTGGGGAACCTGTTTTTTCATTGAATAGATTCCTTGGTGCGGAATGGAAATATCGGCAACATCTTTATAAATTTCCTTCACATACTTATTCCAAAATTCAAGAAAAACCTTTAAATCTTCTCCTTCCCAGTGAAGAATATCAGTTAATCTTCGTGCTTCCGGAACATTTAATAAAATATGGGTAATTCCTTCCTTTTTTAATTTTCCCCACAATTCATCACCGTTTTTCGCGGAGCGACTAAACGCTACTATCGGGGTATAATTATCAATCCAACCGGTGATAGTTCTCTTTTCCGCATACAATTCTCGTGCTTCACCCATAAAAAGTATTTTTGCAGTTTCTGGCAAATTTTGGTTAGCCCAATCAATCACTCCATAATAAGGATTGGGGTAAGTGGGACGCTGAGTAGAGAGATATTCCTTTCTTGATTCCAATCCTAACACTACAGGCAAGGGATTTTGATTTATTTTTTGCATTAGTAAAATAAAATATATATTTCCGAGAAAAGCTAAAGAAATAACCAAAAGGATAACTTTCTTAAAGATTTGGGGAAGATTTGCCTTCAAAATATAAACAGCAAGAATAACACTAATTACTGGAAGTGAAGGAAGAAAATAGCGCACGTAACACGCAATAAGTGCCCAGATCAAGTATAAAATTGAAAAATAGAAGAGTAAGTACTTTGTAAGTTTGTCAAGTTTCCCAAAAAGAAATAAGAATGGTAAAACCAGCAAAAATACCGGCCCAGGGAAAGGTTCTTGAGTTTCTATTCCCATGGTTACTGTCCAAGGAAGAAGAAAGATGCTCCTAAGTTTTAAACCCGAGGTCGGCTCAGCAACAAAAGAAAAAACATATCGGGCATTTGGATATTTGATGAAATTAGCGAAAGATGGGTGATATATAGGACTTCCAATATTGATTAAATTTTTTATAACCCACGGGGAAAATACAATTATACTAAATAGAGCGAAAAGAAAAGTATTTCTTAAGGCGTGGCTAAACTTACCTTTGTCAAAAAAAAGGGTTTTAAAAAATATACTGAGAAATAACCCGAAGGCACTAAAACCACTAATATATTTCCCACCAACTGCTAAACCAGTAAAAATTGCTGAAACTATTAACCATTTCTTCTTAACGATAGTTTGCTGGTTAATTTGTTTGTTAGTTTCCGCCGGAGGCGAATCAGCCTTTGGCTGAGGCTGGTTGGCTAGTTCTCTGGTTTGCTGGCA
>CAZRHN010000019.1:14149-15320 GCA_964599925.1 uncultured bacterium | reverse complement strand
ATTGATATGTTGAATGATTTTATTTTACCTGGTGCGCCTTTAGAAGTAGCGAAAGCAAGAGATATTATTGCAACTTTAAAAAATGAAATTGATAAGGCACGCAAAAATAGGATACCAATAATTTACATCTGTGATGCTCATAAACCCAATGACCGTGAATTCAAAATCTGGCCCAAACATTGTATTAAAGGAACAAGGGGGGCGCAAGTAATTGAAGAACTTAAACCAAAAAAAGGAGATTTCATTGTTCCAAAAACTACTTATTCTGGTTTTTTCAGAACAAAACTGGAAAACCTTTTGAAAAAGTTAAAAGTTAAGGAATTAATCGTTACCGGTATTCTTACCAATATCTGTGTGCTTTACACTGTTTCCGATGCCACTCTTCGTGGTTACCAGGTAAGCGTGCTTAAGAATTGTGTTACCGGCTTAACCAACGAAGAACATAATTTTGCACTTCAACAAATGGAGAAAGTTCTAAAAGCAAGAATATCTTGAAAAATATGGAGAAAACTGTCGGACAAATTTTGAAAGCAAAACGCGAAGCCCGCAAATTTAGTTTAGAAAAAGTACACAAAGATACACGAATCGGGATGAAATATCTTATTGCCTTAGAGGAAGAAAAATTTGACCAATTTCCTGCTGAAGTTTATGTGCTTGGTTTCTTAAGAAGTTATGCCCGATATTTAGGACTAAATGAAAACGAAATAATTAATCATTATCAGGAAACTTATACTCAAGCGGGGGAGAAAGAAGCAGTCTTACCGAAAAAGGAAAAAATAAAATTTTTTGGTATACTATCCAAATATCGTTTTTGGTTTCTTATAGCTCTGCTTATTTTCCTGATTACTTATTACTTATCCCAGAGAATAATTGAACATAAAAAGGAATCTTTACCTCCGCAGGTACCGGCAGTTAGTTTGCCTCCGAAACCGGAGACGGATAAAATAGTTCTTGAAGCAAAAACTTTAGCGGATACTTGGATAAAAATTGTCGCTGACGATGTATTACTTTTTGAAAAAATACTTCCCGCAGGGAATGAAAAAAGATGGGAAGCAAAAGAGAAGATTTTTGTCCGGGTCGGGTACATAAGCGGCGTGGAGATAAAATTTAATGGGCAGGTAGTAGATTTAAAACCAGGAAGCGAGGGTGAAGTAAACGAAATTCTCCTTAC
>CAZRHN010000019.1:5000-14049 GCA_964599925.1 uncultured bacterium | reverse complement strand
AAAATGTTTCATTATGCTAATGAGGAAGAAATAAAAAAGGGTAAGGTTACAGATGTATATTTTGAACGGACAAAAAAAATCTTAGAAGCAAAAAAAGTCCATAAAATTGTCCGTGCAGAATTTATTGTAAAAACTTTCCCTTATCCTGAAAATTGGGGCGTTCTTGCAGGGATTGAAGAAGCAGTGGAATTATTGAAAGGTTTAAAAATGAAAGTAAGGTCAATGGACGAAGGGACAGTATTTGGTCTTGAAGAACCGGTATTAGACATTGAAGGTGATTATCTTGAGTTTGGGGTCTACGAAACGGCAATTTTGGGTTTACTATGTCAAGCGTCAGGGATTACTACCAAAGCAGCAAGATGTAAGAAAGCAGCCGGTGAAAGATTGGTTATTAGTTTTGGTGCACGGAGAA
Source organism: uncultured bacterium (assembly GCA_964599925.1). Taxonomy (GTDB): domain Bacteria; phylum Elusimicrobiota; class UBA5214; order UBA5214; family UBA5214; genus CAZRHN01. The sequence goes on along the minus strand of CAZRHN010000019.1, from coordinate 13,637 downwards.
TGCATCCAATTTTAGCACCAATGATTGAACGTAGTGCCTATATCGGTGGTTGCGATGGTGTAGCAACAATTAAAGCGGCGGAACTTATCGGAATTGAACCCAGCGGGACAATGCCCCATGCATTAATTCTTCTTTTGGGGGATACCGTGAGAGCACTGAAAGCATTTGATGAAGTAATTGAACCCAAAATTAAGCGTATTGCTCTAATTGATACATTTCTGGATGAAAAATTTGAAGCAATAAATGTTAGCGAAGCATTGGGTAAAAATTTATTTGCGGTGCGGCTTGATACACCGGCTTCAAGACGGGGTAATTTTTCGCAATTACTTAAAGAAATACGTTGGGAGTTGGATTTACGGGGGTATAAAGAAGTTAAACTATTTGTTTCTGGAGGTATTGACGAAAAACGCATTTTTGAACTTAATCCTTTAGTTGATGCTTACGGTATTGGCACAGCAATCAGCAATGCGCCGGTGATGGATTTCGCAATGGATATTGTGGAAATTGATGGTAAACCCATTGCTAAACGTGGGAAAATGTCCGGTGGTAAGGGTGTTTATCGTTGTCCTGATTGTTACCTGCGGGCAATGGTCCCCGAAGGAACTCAACCGGAAAAAATATGTAACTGTAAAAGTAAATATGAAAATTTACTCCAGCCATTGATTAAAAATAAAGAACTTCTCCGTCCTTTGGCCAAACCACAAAAAATTCGTGAGTACGTGTTAAACCAACTAAAATTCTATCCCCTTACCTTGTAGAGTCTGATTACGGAGATTTTTAATAAATCTTGATTACGGCGATTACGGTGATTTGATAAAGTCCTTAATCTCTGTAATCTGACTTTTAATCGTTGTAATCAGAATTTAAATGGAAAAGATAATTATTCGGGGAGCAAGGGAACATAACTTAAAAAATATCAACTTGGAGATACCAAGAAACAAATTAGTGGTAATTACCGGTCTATCCGGTTCGGGTAAATCGAGCCTTGCTTTTGATACAATTTATGCTGAAGGACAAAGGAGGTATGTAGAGAGTTTATCTGCTTACGCACGACAATTTCTGGAATTGATGGAAAAACCCGATGTTGACTTAATTGAAGGACTTTCTCCAGCAATTGCTATTCAACAGCGCGCACCTTCTCATAATCCACGTTCAACTGTGGGTACAGTTACTGAAATTTATGATTACTTGCGGTTACTTTTTGCAAGAATTGGTATTCCTCATTGCCCGGAATGTGGACGGGAGATAAAACCGCAGTCAGCACAACAAATTATTGATAATCTACTGAAGTTAGCCGAGGGGACAAAAATACAAATTTTATCACCTTTAGTTAAAGGGAGAAAAGGTGAATATCATGAGCTTTTTGAACGGATGCGTAAAGAAGGTTTTGTCCGTGTCCGTGTTGACAATAAAATATACGGACTGGAGGAAGAAATACATCTTAAGAAATTTAAAAAACATAATATTGAACTGGTTGTTGACCGTTTGACAATTAGTTCGGGTATTCATGAACGCTTAGCCGACTCTGTAGAAACCGCCTTAAGGATGAGTCAAGGATTAGTACAAGTAATCAGCGAAGAGCAAGGAGCGAAGAGCAAAGAGCCCCGCACCTTTGCAAAGGTGCGGGGTAAACTCCGAGCAAAGAGCCAAGAGCTCAAGCGAGCCGAAGGCGAGCGTGCTCTCCGTTCTATGCTCTTTAGTGAACATCATGCCTGCGTCAACTGTGGGATAAGTTTACCGGAAATTTCACCACGGATGTTTTCATTTAATTCTCCTTACGGAGCGTGTCCGGAATGCGATGGGTTAGGAGCGAAATTAGAAATTGACCCTGATTTAGTTGTTCCGAATAAAAACTTGTCCATTGAAGAAGGCGCCCTCGTTCCCTGGGCTAATCCAATTACTACCAGAAGGCATCGCTGGAAATATTCTTGGTCAAGTTATTATTATGACATTTTATCTGATTTGGCACGGGATTATAATTTTTCTCTTGACACACCATTTAAAGAATTAACTAAAGAACAACAAAAAACACTGCTTTATGGAAATGGTAATTTTGAAGGGGTAATCAGCAATTTAGAGCGCCGTTATCGGGAAACCGAATCCGATTTTGTTAAAGAAGAAATTTATAATAAGTATATGCGGACACGCACCTGCCCGGTTTGTAACGGGGCACGTTTAAAAAAAGAATCGTTGTCCATAAAAATTGCTGGTAAATCAATTGCCCAGATTACTGAAATGAGTATTGAAGAAGCGGTCAGATTGTTTCAAAACCTGAAATTAACCGAAAAAGAAAAAACTATCGCTCGGCAAATATTGAAAGAAATCGTTTCCCGGTTAAATTTTTTAATCAATGTAGGGTTAGATTACATAACCTTAAACCGGGAAAGTTCAACTTTAGCCGGCGGTGAAGCGGAAAGGATCCATTTAGCGACACAAATTGGTTCCGGATTAGTGGGTGTCCTCTATATCCTTGATGAACCGACAATCGGACTACATCAACGAGATAACCAAAGGTTGCTGAATACTTTACTAAAATTACGTGACCTTGGGAATACGGTAATTGTTGTTGAGCATGATGAAGCAACAATCCGCAGTGCAGATTGGATAATTGATTTGGGTCCGGGGGCAGGAATCCATGGCGGGGGAGTGGTTGTCAGTGGGACATTAAACGAAATACTGAAAACGGAGGGCTCTTTAACGGCACAATATCTGAGCAAAAGATTAAAGATACCTGTTCCGGAGAAGAGACGGGAGCCAAAAGGTAAATATTTGGAGGTCCTTGGAGCAGGGCAGTTCAATTTAAAAGATATTGATGTGAAAATCCCTTTAGGTCTATTTGTTTGTGTGACCGGTGTTTCCGGCTCAGGTAAGAGTACGCTTATTTACGAAATTCTTTATAAAGCATTAGCCCAAAAATTATATAAAGCAAAAGAATTACCCGGAAAATACCGAGCAATCCGTGGTTTAGAACACATTGATAAAGTAATTTTAGTTGACCAGAGTCCGATTGGCAGAACACCTCGTTCCAATCCGGCAACTTATACCGGTGCATTTACCCCAATTCGTCAACTTTTCGCTCAACTGCCAGAAGCAAAACGGCGCGGTTATTTACCCGGGAGGTTTTCTTTCAATGTCCGGGGTGGTAGATGTGAATCCTGTCAGGGTGATGGAACAATTAAAATTGAGATGCAATTTTTACCCGCGGTTTATATTAAATGTGATGTCTGTCAAGGGAGAAGATTTAATGAAGAAACATTGCAGATTCACTACAAGGGTAAAAATATATATGAGATCTTAGAAATGCCGGTTGAAGAAGGGTTAGAATTTTTTTCTAATATACCACAAATAAAACGGGTTTTACAAACTTTATATGATGTCGGATTGGGCTATATTAAATTAGGACAATCGGCAACCACTCTATCGGGCGGCGAAGCACAAAGGGTAAAATTAGCAACTGAACTTTGTAAACGCTCAACCGGGAGAACTGTTTATATCCTTGACGAACCGACTACCGGATTACATTTTGCTGATATTCAGAAACTTTTAAATGTTCTCCATCGCTTGGTTGACAGTGGGAATACAGTAATTGTCATTGAACATAACTTAGATGTGATTAAGACCTGTGATTGGATAATTGATTTAGGTCCTGAGGGAGGCGAACGCGGGGGTGAAGTGATAGCAGGAGGCACCCCGGAGCAGGTTAAAGCAAGTTCCTCTTCCTACACTGGACAGTTTCTCCAGCGAGTTTTACCTTGACAAATTTGTTTTTTTAAACAATAATTTTAAAGAAGAGGTGACAAAAATGAAAAGGTACTGTCTCTTTGCTCTTTGCTCTTTGCTCTTTGCTCTCAGTTTATCAGGTTGTCCAAAAAAACCTTTAGTTAAACCACCGGAAGTTAAACCAGAGGTTAAACCGCCGGTTGTTGAAGAAATTCCTGAAGAGGCAAAGGTGCGTGAACCAGAAATCCGTGAGAAAGAATTTGTGTCTATACCTGAACTGAAAATTGTGTATTTTAACTATGATAAGTACGACCTTCTTCCTGAGACTCAGATGACTTTGCAAGGGAATGTTGATTTTCTAAAGAAAAATCCTGACCTTAATGTTTTAGTTGAAGGACATTGTTGTGAATGCGGCACAATTGAATACAATTTAGGTTTGGGGGATAAACGGGCAAAAGCAGTGCGGGATTATTACATTCAGTTAGGAATTGCCCTCGGAAGAATCGCAACTATTTCTTACGGGGAAGAAAAACCGGTTTATCCCAATGTTTGTCCACCGGATTCGCCGTTAGGGGCAAAAAATCGGCAGGTAGAAACAAAAGCACTGGTTGAGAAAAAGGCAGGAAGGTGATTAAAAACTCGTTATTCGTTACTGGTTACTGGTTACTGGTTATGAACCTATGCGGATGTATACCAATGTTTGCAACGAGAGAGGATGTTCTCCAGGTATACCAGGTACAGGAAGTGCAAACTAAAGATATAAAAAGTATTCAAGAAAAACAAGACGAAATATTCAAAAAACAGGCAGCATTATTTCAGGAACTAAAGGAATTAAATACCAGCCTGAGCATTTTAAAAGAAAAAATTGAAATAAATGAATTACGGCTTGCTTTGCTTTCCCAGCGGATTGATGATTTAGATGTAGGAATTGAGCAAAAATGGAAGGGGTTAGCAACTCGTTTAGATTTAGCCCTGCCTGCAGGTGTAAGTGAAGCAAAACCGAGTGAACTTTATCAACTTGCTTACAACGATTATACTCGGGGAAAATATGACCTGGCTATCCTTGGTTTTGAAAATTATTTAAAAAAATATCCGGAAACCGAACTCGCAGCAAGTGCCCAGTATTTTCTTGGGGAATGTTTTTTGGCTAAAAAAGAATGGGAAAAAGCAATCAGTGAATATGATAAAATATCGGCAAAATACCCCCAAAGTAATAGAATACTGAGTGCCGAATTAAAAAAAAGTTTAGCCCTTAAAGAATTGAATAAAACTGAGGAAGCAAAAAAAACTTTAGAAAAAATAATTTCCACTGCACCAAATTCTTTAGAGGCGGTGCTTGCCCGCGAAAAACTGAATCAATGGTTCAGTGCACAAAGTTCACCCTGAGATGGGAAACAATCTTCGTTATACCTTTCTTATATCTTTATTTTTTCATTTTATCCTTTTTTATTTTACCTCGCGGGCTACATCAAAGAAACTTATCCTCGGCCCCCTACCTGTGGAATTGGTGCGCATTTATCTACCGGTAGAATTTTTTTCAATAATTGAAAAAGAAAAAAAAACTGAAGAAATAGTTTTACCTAAAAAAATAATTCAACCAGTAAAAAAGAAAAAAGAAAAACCAGAAGAAGTAAAACCTAAAGAGGCCAAACCAGAAGAAGAAAAGAAAATTTCTCCTTTACCTCCGGTCTCATCCCTCCCTCCAGTCCAAGGACTTGGCAGCGGTATTTCTATAGAGGCAGCAAAATTTTCTTACACCTACTATTTAAATTTAATTCGGGAAAAAGTTGGAAAAAACTGGCGCTGGCCAACTTCTTCAACAAATAAAAAAACGATTATTTATTTCCGTGTCCTCAAAGATGGTACGGTAAGTGAAATAAAAACTAAGAAAAGTTCAGACGACGAGTTTTTTGACTTAGCCGCTTTACGGGCAGTAGAGTTTTCTGCACCTTTCCCACCGCTACCGCCGGGTTTCCCTGAGGAATATTTAGGTGTGTATTTTGAATTCAGTTTCCAGTAATGATTACACAGATTGGTTTGAGTTTTTCAACAAAAGAAAGAAGGTTATTCTTTGGGTTCTGTTTTACATTTTACATTTTACATTTTACATTTTACATCCTCTCTATGGAATTGAAGTCTATCTCCAACTTCGTAGACACGGGCAGAGGGTGAATTTAGGATTAAATAAATTTTTTGCCGAAAAAACTGAGGAAGAAGATTTTGCTGAAAAAATAAGGAAAGTGGTGCGCAGTGATTTACTTTTTACTCGCTTTTTTGACCTTATTGAAGGAGAAACTTCTCTTTCGGCTTATTCTTATTGGAAGGATATCGGTACTGAGCTATTAATCACCGGTGAAATTAGGACAAAAAAAGAAGATATAATTCTTAGCGGTAGACTTATTGATTTAAAAACAGAGGAAGCAATTTTCGCTAAAATTTATGAAACGAAAAAAGATTACTGGCGTGAAATTGCCCACCGTTTTTCTGATGAAATTATATTTCGTTTTACTGGCGAGAGAAGTATTACCCAATCAAAAATTGTCTTTGTTAATAATGTTAGCGGACATAAAGAAGTTTATCTTATTGATTACGACGGGGAAAATTTGCAAAAATTAACTGAAGATAGTTCTTTAGCTCTTTTACCGCGCTGGGAACCGGACAGGAAGGGGATTATTTATACTTCTTATTGTAACGGTAATCCAGATTTATATCGCTTACATTTTAATAAACGGAAAAGAGAACCTCTTTTCCAATATCAAGGTTTAAATTTGGCAGGCTCATTTTCTAAAGATGGAAAATATTTGGTTTTAACTCTAACTAAGGATGGCAATCCCGAAATATATCTCTTTGACCAAGAAAACAAAAACCTTCGCCGGTTAACTTATTCAAAAGGGGTAGATATTGCTCCTTCATTTTCCCCAAATAATCGGGAGATAGTTTTTGTTTCTGACCGTGAAGGTCGCCCTCAGATTTATGTTATAGATATTGAAGGGCTTAATTTAAGGAAGTTAACTATGGAAGGCTACTGTGATTCACCGGTATGGTCACCCCGTGGCGATTTGATCGCTTTTGCCCGTCGGGAAAATGGCTATTCTCAGGTCTATACGATTTCTGTAGATGGTAAAAATGAGCGGAAACTTACTTTTGAAGGTTCAAATGAAAACCCCAGTTTTTCTCCTGATGGAAGATGGTTAGTTTTTTGCTCAAGCCGAAATAATAAATATGAACTCTATAGAATGTATATTGACGGTTCTTTTCAACAACGAATAGCCGAGATACCGGGTGATTGTCGGACACCAGCGTGGTCACCTTAAAGTCAGTTTACAGTTTACAGTTGACAGTTAATAGTTGAGAGAAAAAGGAGAGAAAAAAATGTGGAATTATTTTCTTAAAGGCGGTCCGTTAATGTATCCTTTACTTTTATGTTCAATTCTTTCTCTGGCAATTGTAATTGAACGGTCAGTTTACTATTTCGTAATCGGACGAAGAAACAAAAATTTAATTCAGGAAGTTGAGAATACTTTAGCACATAAGGATTGGTCAGTCTTAAGAAAAATCATTGAAAATTGTTCTTCACCCTTGGCAAATGTTTTACTCGCTGGGTTAAATAAATTCAATGAAGGAAAAGAAAATATGGAAAAAACAATGGAAGCAACCGGACTTTTGGAAGTATCACGTTTAGAAAGATATTTACCAATCCTTGCGGCGATCGCCTCAATTTCCACATTACTTGGTTTCACCGGTACGGTCACCGGGATGATTCGTGCTTTTACCTCAATCGCGGAAACCGGTATTTCTTCACCAGCAATAGTTGGTAGCGGTATTGCTGAAGCATTAATTACTACTGCGGCGGGGTTAATTATTGCTATCCCAACAATTGTTTTTTATTATTATTTTACTCACCGGGTTGACCGTTTTGTTTTGGAGATTGAAGAATATTCTCAAGAACTGCTTGAGTTAAGATGAAATGACTAAATTGACGGTAAAAATGTATACAGTTTTGAAAGAGAAAACTGGTGCCAGCACAGTTGAACTGGAAGCAGAAACTGTTGCCGAAGCATTAGATAAACTTAAAGAAAAATTTGGCAAAAAATTTATTCTTGGCAAGAGTTATATTTTTTTGTTTAACGATGAAATTATTGAAAAAAAAGATTTTAAAAAAACAAAAATAAAAAAAGGTGATTTTTTGCATATTTTTCCGCCAATTGCCGGTGGGTCGCATGTTCTGGATGATTGAGGTTTAACCTCACTCAATTGTAAATTCCGGTTGCAAATCTGATGAACGGTTATACGGGTAAATTTTTAAGGGTTAATCTGGAAACAGAAAAAATTACTAAAGAAGATACTCCCAAAGCGCTTATTGAGAATTTTCTTGGTGGTGACGGTTTTGCCATAAAAATACTCTACGATGAATTGAAAAAAGGTATTGACCCGTTTGGTCTAGAGAACAAAATTATTATTACTACCGGCCCTTTAACTGGAACAGGATGGCCTGCTTCAGGAAGAATGCATATGGCAACAAAATCGCCATTGACCGGTTTTTGGGGTGAAGGTAATGCGGGCGGTTTTTTTGGTCCGGAATTAAAATTTGCCGGTTACGATTTTTTACTTATTGAAGGTAAAGCAGAAAGACCGGCATACTTGAGTATTGATAACGATATTGTAAAAATAAATCGAGCGGATGGTCTCTGGGGGAAAGATACACGCAAAACAACTTTACATTTAGAGAAAAAATATCCGCAGGCACAAATTTTAGTTATTGGGCAGGCAGGTGAAAATAGAGTCCGTTATGCAAGTGTAATTGCTGGTTTTCACGGTGCATTTGGTCGTTCTGGGCTGGGTGCAGTATGGGGTGCGAAAAATCTTAAAGCAATAGTCGTAAAAGGAAATAAAAAAATTGGAATTTCTCAACCCGCT
>CAZRHN010000019.1:1252-4900 GCA_964599925.1 uncultured bacterium | reverse complement strand
ATTACTGTTGAAGGACCGGAATATCATGGGACAGTTTTTTTTGGCCCAAATTTAGGTATTGCTGATTTTAATTTTATTCTTTACGCTTGTAATCTGTGCAATGAATACGGCATTGACCAGGTTTCTTTGGGTTCAACAATCGCTTTCCTTATTGAATGTTATGAAAAGGGGTTACTTTCCAAAAAAGATGTAGATGGGATTTCTTTATCCTGGGGGAATAAAGAAGCAGTTCTGACTTTAGTAAAAAAAACGGTTAACCGCGAAGGTATTGGTGACCTCCTTGCTGAAGGGGTAAAACGGGCGAGTGAAAAACTTGGTCGAGAAAGTAAAAATTACGCCTTACATATTAAAGGACAAGAAATACCAGCACAGGATGCACGAGTTAATCCTCTTGCCGGACTTACCCAAGCGGTTAGTGCCCGGGGAGCCGACCATTTGCGTTCCTCAATTAATCCATCTGCTCAAAAAACTAAAGCCAGAGATATCGCTCAACAAGTAAAAATTGATGAGGATTTTTACGCTTTGCGTGATGCATTGATTGTTTGTTATTATACCTGCGGGTATCCGCAAATTTTTACAGTTAAAGATTTTACCCAAGTTTTGCCTTTACTTACGGGAATAGAAATTTTTTCTTCGGAAAAAGAGTTGATGAAAATTGGTGAACGAATAGTTAACTTAAAACGTGCATTCAATTTACGCGAAGGATTAACCATAAGAGATGATACTTTACCAAAACGTTTCCTTAGAGAACCATTATTTTCAGGTAAAGGAAAAAAACAAATCGCTAACCTCAAACCAATGCTTAAATATTACTACGAATTTCGTGGCTGGGATGAAAAAACTGGCCATATAAAACCAGAAACTTTAAAGCGACTTGATTTGGAGAAGATAGTGAATTAGTGAATTAGTGAATTAGTGAAATGGTGGATTAAGGAGAGGCCAAAAAAGATGGAAATATTTGCTGATTTGCATTTGCATACTAAATACAGTCGGGGAACAAGTAAAAATATGGATTTAGAAAATATGTCTAAAGCGGCAAGAAAAAAAGGTATCCACCTTCTTGCCTGTGGTGACTTCACCCATCCACTCTGGGTTCAAATTCTAAAAAGTTCACTTGAACCAAAAGGAAAAGGAGTATATTTTTATCAAGGAATATACTTCATTCTTAGCGGTGAAGTCTGTAATATTTTTTATAGAAATGGCGAAGCAAAAAAAATACATAATATAATTTTTGTTCCTGATTTTACGAGTGTGGAAAAAATTAATCTTGCTTTGAGTCAATACGGTGAACTTCACAGTGATGGTCGTCCGATACTCAACTTAGAAGCAAAGAATTTAGTAAAAATAGTTTTAAATATCAATCCCGATTGTTTAATTATCCCTGCCCATGTCTGGACACCGCATTTTTCTTTATTCGGTTCAAATTCCGGTTTTGATTCAGTGGAAGAATGTTTTGAAGAGGAAACAAAAAATATTTTCGCTTTAGAGACAGGTTTATCCAGTGACCCGGCAATGAACTGGCGTCTCTCCGGTTTGGATAGATACGCTCTGGTTTCTAATTCCGATGCCCATTCCCCACAACGTTTAGGACGTGAACTTAATGTTTTTGAAATCACAGATTATAAAGATTTGTATAGGCAGATTACGCAGATTATTAAGACGAAAGATAAAAAGAAATTTTTGTATACCATAGAATTCTTTCCCGAGGAAGGGAAGTACCATTTTGACGGACATCGTAACTGCAAAGTGCGACTTAATCCTAAGGATGCGATAGCAAAGAACAACCAATGTCCAGTATGTAAACGCACAGTAACTATCGGGGTAATGCATCGGGTGGAAGAATTAGCCGACCGTGCTGATAAATATATTCCAGAAAGTGCCATCCCTTTTAAAAATTTAATTCCTTTGGAAGAAATTATTGCTTCGGTTCTTAATGTTGGGCGAGAAAGTCAAATTGTAAATAATGAATACGAGAAATTAGTAAACTATTTTGGTAATGAATTTGCCGTTCTCCTGAATGCAAAGATTGAAGATTTAGAAAAAGTAATCTTACCGCAGATCGCTCAAGGAATAATTAAAGTAAGAAAAGGTGAAGTAGAGGTTACCCCCGGCTACGATGGCGTTTATGGGGAAATAAAAATTTTTACTGGTGAAAAAAGCGAACCTAAATCCGAGCAACTTTCTTTATTTTAAGGCATCCTTTAATGAGCAGGATGTCTGATTACACAGATTAAGAGATAGATTACACTGATTGGTTATAACTTAAAAATCTGTGTAATCGGGTAGTCAAATCGGTGTAATCATTTTTTAAGGAGGTCAAGATGATTCCGGTAAAAGTTGAAAGTGTAAGTTTTGATTCATCAAGTCAAATGAGTGTAGTTATTTTAGAAGATTTGGAGAAGAAAAAAATTGTCCCGATTTGGGTCGGTATGTTTGAAGCGCAGGCGATACTTTTTAAACTTAAAAATATGTATTTTCCCCGACCCTTGACTTACGATTTAATGAAAAATTTAATTGAACAACTTAAAAGTAAAGTAGATTACGTTTTAATCAGTAATGTTTCAGAAAATACTTATTATGCGGAGATACATTTAAGTGTGAATCAAGAAAAGATTGTTCTTGATTCCCGTCCATCAGATGCATTGGCTTTAGCCTTACGGATGAATACATTGATTTTTGTCTCGGAAAAAGTATACAATGAATATTCCTGGGATAAAGAAAAATTTGCTGAATTTCAAAAATCATCAGCATTTAAACAACTGTTAGAACAAGAAACAGACGAAGGGATTGGGAGAGCGTAATAATGACTACTAAAGATTTAATTTCTATTGCTGACTTAAACCAAGAAGAAATTCTTTCACTTTTTCAGTTGACAAAAGAGTTTAAACAAAAACAAAAAAAGGGTGAGAAATACATGCCTCTGACCGGGGCAACTTTAGCCATGATTTTTCAAAAACCCTCAACGAGAACGAGTGTATCTTTTGCGGTAGGAATGTATCAGTTGGGCGGATTACCCTTAATTTTTAATATTGAAGAGTTACAGTTACAGCGTGGTGAAAGTTTACCGGATACCGCACGTGTTTTTTCGCGTTATGTTGATGGAGTAATGATTCGCACTACTAACCATCAGGATATAGTTGAATTCGCTAAATATGCAACCATTCCTGTAATTAATGGGTTGACCAATCTTGAACACCCCTGCCAGGTCTTAAGCGACCTCTACACTATTTCTGAGAAATGTCCAATGTCCAATGTCCAAAGTCCAAAGTTAAAAATAGTATTTCTGGGGGAAGGGAATAATGTGGCGAATTCTTGGATTTTAGGTGCTGCAATTTTGGGCTTGAATCTGACGATCTGCACACCATTAGGTTATGAATCGAACGATAGAATTTATCAGCAGGGTAAAGAAATTACTCAGAAAACCGGTGCAAAAATAACTATTTCTCATGAGCCAGAGAAAGCAGTCAAAGATGCGGATGTTCTTTACACCGATGTTTGGGTATCAATGCACGCTGAAAAAGAAGTAGGTGTAGAAGAAAGAAAAAAAATATTCCGACCCTACCAGGTGAATGCTGAGCTTCTTAAAAAAGCGAAACCAAACTCTTTAGTGATGCACTGTTTACCAGCACATCGTGGTGAAGAAATTAC
>CAZRHN010000019.1:0-1152 GCA_964599925.1 uncultured bacterium | reverse complement strand
ATTGAAGAGAAAGAATTTCAGGTTAAGGAAATTCTTGACCACTGGTATGGACCGGATTACACCTATTTCAAGGTGAAAGCCGATGACGAAAATATTTATATTCTCAAATACAGCGAACACGAAGACTCCTGGGAACTAGAGTTTTATCGAAAAAATGGCTAATCTTTTCTACTCCGATAAATATGCGGTTAACTTAGGCGGGCATGTTTTTCCAACTTTGAAGTACCCCGGAATTAAAAAGAAACTGATAGAAAAAAAGTTAGCAAAAGGAAATGACTTTATTGACCCCGGATTTGCTCCGGAAGAAGATATTCTTTTAGTGCATACGAAAGAATACTTAGAAAAAATAAAAAACGGTAAACTGAACATTCAGGAAATTTATCAGTTAGAAGTTCCTTATTCACCGGGATTAAGGGACGCTTCCTTGATTTGTGTGCAAGGGACAATCCTTGCTGGTTTTGAAGCATTAAATTCGGGTTTAGGAATACATATTGGTGGTGGATTCCATCATGCCTTTCCTGACCACGGGGAAGGTTTCTGTGTATTCAACGATATTGCGGTAGGTATTTGCAAGTTACTTAAGGAGAAAAAAATCAGTAAGGCAATGACCATTGACTGCGATTTGCATCAAGGTAATGGAACCGCATATATTTTCAAAAATGAATCACGAGTTTTTACTTTTTCCATTCATCAGGAAAACAATTATCCAGCAGTTAAACCGCCAAGCAATTTAGATATCGGGGTAGAAGATGGATGTGATGATGAAACTTATCTTAGGAGATTAGAAGAAAATATCCCACGAATTTTAGATGATTTTAAACCCGAGTTAATTGTTTATGTTGCCGGCGCTGACCCTTATCAGGAAGACCAACTCGGTGGACTTTCTTTAACCAAAGAAGGGCTAAAAAAAAGAGATGAATTTGTTTTTTCCGAATGCAAAAAACAAAAAATACCAGTTGTAGTTGTTCTTGCTGGCGGCTACGCTTACAAACTTGAAGATACAGTAGAAATTCACACAAACACGATTGAAACCGGATTGAAAATAGTGAAGGACTAAAATTAGTGCAAAAAGAAGCAATTCAACTTCCGCCATGTTTTACGGAGGACAAAACTGGCACGGTAGTCATCAAAATTATTTGTCAAATTTCAAGA
>CAZRHN010000018.1:1645-15595 GCA_964599925.1 uncultured bacterium | reverse complement strand
GTCAACTACAGATTGAAAGGAAAAATAAAGAGATCGATCTCGACACTAAAGAAGAAGGAATTCGTAAACATCTTGTAGAATTGAATGTAGTTAAAACTAACGAAGCTTATCGTGCTTTAGTTAACGAAATTGAAAAAAATAAATTGGATAAAAATCAAATCGAGGAAACAATTTTAGAATTGATGCAAAAAATAGAAGATTTAAATTTAGAAATTAAACAAAGTGAACAAACTATTAAAGAAAAAGAAACAGAAAGTCAAAAAGAAATAAAAACTTTAGAAGAAAAATTAGCAAAACTTCTTGAAGAATTAGACGAAAAAGGAGAAAGAAGGAAAAATTATCTTGAGAAGCTATCTCCTTCCTTGCTCTTGCGTTATGAAAAAATTCGCGAAAATAAAGAGGGTTTGGCAGTAGTACCGATTGAAGAGCAATATTGTAGCGGTTGTCGGATGCTTCTACCCCCATATTTAATTAATGAAGTACACAAAGACCAATCAATTGTAAGTTGTGAAGCCTGTTCCCGTATTCTTTATTTGCCAGTACTTTTAGCAAAGCAATAATGAAAAAGTTAGTCATCCATCTTGACGGTGCTTCGCGGGGTAATCCCGGTCCAGCGGCAATCGGTATTGTTATCAACAATGAGAAAGGAAAAGTTATCTCAGAAATTAAAAAATACATTGGTGAATCCACAAACAATGTTGCGGAATATCGGGCTTTAATTTGTGCTCTTGAAGAAACAAAAAAATATAACCCTACTTCAGCTATTTTTTATCTTGATTCAGAGTTGTTGGTTAACCAGATAAATGGTATATATCGAACAAGAGATAAAGATTTAATTCCCCTTCTTCAAAAGGTACGTAAATTAAGCAATAAATTTCCGCAGATAAAATTTCAATACATCCCTCGAGAAAAAAATAAACGTGCAGATAAACTTGCCAATCTGGCAATAAACTTGGCCGTTCTTTGATAAATATCAGATTTTAATCAAGGGGAAGGGATAGCAAAGGATCGCCCCCGATGTTACATCGGGGGAGGAAAGTCCGAACTCCTATTTCCGCCCGAGGCGGATCTAAAAGGGTAGCGGGTAATACCCGTCGTGCCAGTGCTTCGCACTGGAAATTCGAAATTTGAAATCCTAAATTCGAAACGTTTGGGATCTTAATGTTAAATTTGTTTAGAGTTTAGGATTTAGAGTTTCGTGCTTCCAATGCGGAGCATTGGTATAGAGGTGCGAACAGAGACGGTTCGAACCGAAAAGTTCGAACCATCCCGACGATATGTCGGGATGAGCTGTCTTATAAGGAGGTCACCTCCTCGGTGACCTGCCGAAGAGGCAGGTGAAACGGCTAAATCCTTATCCGGGAGCAAGACCAATGTAGTTGATTGGTGAATTGGTTAATTAGTTGATTTGCTCTTACTGATCACTAATTACTGATTACTAATTGACTAATACTGGTAGGTCGCTACGATCTCGATGGTAACATCGGGACAAGAGAAATGATCCTGTTAAAAACAGAATTCGGCTTATGCTATTTCTTTCCCTTGTTTATTTTTTTTAATTTTTTACTTGACAACTTTTCTTTTTTATACTATAAAGTGGTAATAAGTGGAATAAAGTGGTATAATTCAATGTTCATCGGTGAATACGAACATTACTTAGAGAGTAAAAATCGTTTATTTTTCCCAACACGTCTACGTGGTAGAATAGGTAAAAAGAAAAATAAAAAGTTCATTCTCACCGGCGGTTTTGAACGCTGCCTTCTTATCTATCCTCTTGATAGTTGGCAAAAAATAACAAAAAAAATTGATTCTTTACCTTCCTTAGCTAAAACCGATATCCGTGCTTTTAAACGTATATTCTTATCGCAAGCCTGCGAGGTTGAACCTGACCGACAGGGTCGCATCCTTATTCCGCAGAATTTGCGTAATTACGCAGGGATGAATCAAGCGGTAATTATCATTGGTGTTTTAGACCATTTAGAATTTTGGGCTAAAGAACGCTGGCAGGCTTATCAGCGTAAAGTGCAACCTACTTACACCAAAATCGCCGAAGCGATAGGTATATAATGTGGTCTACCATATTCCGGTTATGCCTGAAGAAGTATTAAGTCTCCTTGGAATTAATCCTTCGGGGGTATATGTTGATGCTACTTTGGGTGAAGGCGGTCATGCACAATTAATTCTAAATGAACTTAGCAATGAAGGTAAGTTAATTGGGGTTGATTGTGATGCAGGGGCGATTGATGTTGCCAGGAACCAGTTAAAAAAATTTGCAGGAAGAATTTTCTTCATCAACGACAATTTTGCCAATTTAGAAGAAATACTCCAACAATTAGAAATTACTACTCTTGACGGCATACTTTTTGATTTAGGTGTTTCCAGTTTACAACTTTTTTCTCCGAGAAGGGGGTTTAGTTTCCGAATGGATGCTCCTTTAGATATGCGTATGGACGAGCGGGAAAAATTAACTGCTACAGAATTAGTTAATACTTTAAATGAAAAAGAACTTATTCATATTTTTTCTATTTACGGTGAGGAGCGTTGGTCACGCCGTATCGCACAGAGAATTGTTAAAGAAAGGGAAAATAAACCCTTAAAGACTACCACTGATTTAGTTAACCTCATTTTTCGCGCCCTCCCTCCTTTAGCGCACCGACAAAAAATTCATCCAGCAACACGAATTTTTCAAGCCTTGAGAATTGCAGTTAATAAAGAATTAGAAAATTTAGAAAAGGGTCTAATTGCAGCTGGAAAATTTTTGAAAAAAGGAGGAAGAATTGTAGCCATTTCTTTTCATTCTTTAGAAGACCGTATTGTGAAACAATTCTTTCGAAAAAATGATTTTATAATTCTTACACCTCACCCCTTACGTCCGAAGAAAGAAGAAATAAAGACAAATCCCCGGGCACGGAGTGCACGTTTACGCGCCGCAGAAAAAAAATGAAAAAATATTTATTTTATCTTTTTTTTCTTTTCCTTGTTCTTTTCTTTTATCTCTGGCAGCAGGTACAGGTAATCCGCTTAGGATACAAAATTGAGTTAATTGAGAAAGAAATTGAGCATTACAATAACCAAAATCAGTATTTGCGGATTAAAATTGGTGAGTTAACTTCTTTAGATTATGCAGAACAAGTAGCCAGAGATAAATTGGGGATGGAAACAGCAAAGAATGGAGAGGTGATTATCCTTCCTAAACCATGAATAAGTTCAATAAGAAACGTCTACTTTTTTGCTCCCTTTTCTCATTTTTCCTTTCCTTTGCTTTCACTCTCCGTTTAGTTTATCTTCAATTACTCAAACATAAAATTTTGGCTGAACAAGCAAAGAAACAATTCCTCTATTTTGAACAAAAGGAACCGTTGCGAGGAATGATTCTTGACCGTAATGGTACAATTTTCGTCCTAAGTAAAGAAGTAGATTCCTGTGCAGCATGGCCAGTTATAATGAAAGATAGACAATCTACCGCAGAACAGACAGCACATTTATTAAATTTACAGGAACAAGAATTGAAGAGCAAATTTTTCTCTTCGCGTCTTTTTTTATGGGTTAAACGCAAACTTGACTCTGGCGAGGCAGAAAAAATAAGAAATTTAAATTTATCCGGTGTAGGTTTGGTAAAAGAAAGTAAACGTTTCTATCCTGAGAATGATTTGCTCTGGCATCTTCTTGGTCGTGTAAATATTGACAATCAGGGAATCTCTGGTATTGAATTAGCATACGACGATTTATTACGGGGAAAAGTAATTCGTGAATCTAAAGAACGCGATGGGCAAGGAAGAAAAATTAGGAAAAGCATAAATACACCTACGGAGGACGAAAAACCCAAAAATATAGTCCTCACTATTGATAAAACAATTCAGCATATTGCCGAGCGCGAATTAACTAAAGTGTATGAACAAGTGCAAGCAAAAAAAGCAATCCTTTTAATTCAAGATGTTAGAACCGGCGAAATTCTTGCCTGGGTTTGTCGTCCTATCCCCGGGGAAGATAAATGGAAACACACACCGGAGTTATTGAATAATTTGGTTTTAAGTGAGGTTTTTGAGCCGGGTTCAACCTTCAAAGTTTTCCCCGCAGGTTTTGCTCTGGAAGAAAAATTGACTTCACCGCAGGAAAAATTTTTCTGTGAAAACGGCGTATTTCAAATCCATGGTATGAAAATCCGTGACCACGAAAAAAGAGGAACGCTTACCTTTACTGAAGTGTTAGGTTATTCTTCAAATATTGGTATGGCAAAATTAGGACTGCGGATAGATAAAGAAAAAATTTATCCCCATCTGGCAAATTTTGGTTTTGGCAGAATGAGCGGGCTTAGTTTATCCGGAGAAAGTCCGGGTATCTTTTTGTCTGAAAAATATCCGCAATCCCGGTCAGCGCTCTCTTTACCAATTTTGTGTTTTGGTCAAGGGATCGGGGTAACCGCAATACAGATTCTTAATGCCTATTCAGCGGTTGCCAACGGTGGTTTACTTATGGAACCACAAATCCTTAAAGAAATACGCAATGAAAAAGGCGAGATAATCTGGCAAGCACAACCACTGGTAATCCGACGCGTGTTATCAGAAAAAACTACCCAGGTTTTAACTGAAATTTTGGAACAAGCGGTTGAATGGGGTACAGGAATAAAAGCAAAAATTAAGGGGTATCGTATTGCTGGTAAAACCGGGACAGCACAAAAATTTGACTTTGCAAAGGGGGAATATTCAGATACAAGACATATATCTTCATTTTGCGGTTATTTCCCTTTGCCAAATCCACGCTGGGCAATTTTAGTTATTTTTGATGAACCGCAGACATCAAACTATTGGGGTGGAATGCTTGCCGCACCAGTCTTTGCTCGTATCGTTGAGGAAATGGTCCGCTATTTTCAAATTCCACCCGGAGAAATAGAAACAAAGTATGCCAAAATTAAATGAACTCCTTACAGGTATAGATACAAAAATTTATCCTTCCTTGGAAACAGAAATTACTGGTATTGCTTATGATTCCCGTAAAGTT
This sequence comes from uncultured bacterium, assembly GCA_964599925.1. Classification (GTDB taxonomy): domain Bacteria; phylum Elusimicrobiota; class UBA5214; order UBA5214; family UBA5214; genus CAZRHN01. The sequence goes on along the minus strand of CAZRHN010000018.1, from coordinate 10,597 downwards.
GAAGCGGGTAATATTTTTGTTGCTCTTAAAGGTTTAAAAGATGATGGTAAAAATTATATTCAGGAAGTAAAAGAAAAGGGTGCAGTAGCAATTGCGACTGAAGAAAAAATTGATACCCCTTTGCCCTTAATTTTAGTCTCCGATTGTCGCCTTGCTTTAGCCCAGTTAGCAGCAAATTTTTATGGGCATCCGAGTGAAGAACTTTTGCTTATCGGTGTAACCGGCACAAATGGTAAAACTACAGTTACCTATCTGATTGAATCAATCCTTAATTCAGCAGGAGAAAAAACTGCTCTGCTTGGCACAATTAACTACCGTATCGGGAAAGAGGTCTTTTCCTCTGGATTGACTACCCCTGAATCCGCAGATTTACAGAGGATATTAGCCGAAATCAGAGAAAAAAATATAAAAAATGTAATTATGGAAGTTTCCTCTCATGCCTTGAGCCAAAAAAGAATTTACGGCTGTAATTTTGATATTGCAATTTATACTAATTTAAGCCCAGAACATTTAGATTTTCATCAAACGATGGAAAATTATTTTTTAGCAAAAACAAAACTTTTTACTGAAATGTCTTCTGGAGTAAAGAAAAATTTTCCCAAGTTTGCTATAATCAACCTTGATTGTCCATGGGGAGAAAAAATAATTGATCTGGTTAAAATACCAGTGATTACCTACAGTATAAAAAAGAAAAGCGATTTTAGAGCAGACGAAATTAAACTTGAAGAAAAAGGTATTTCTTTTATTTTGACCACTCCTCAGGGGAAATATTCTGTTTACCTACCTCTCCTTGGTAAGTATAACATTTCCAATGCATTGGCCGCGCTTGCGGCTACTAATGCATTGGGCATTGATTTAGAAAAAATTATCCCTGCTTTAGGTAGAGTAAATTCTATACCCGGCAGACTGGAACGAATTGATTTAGGTCAACCCTTTGCGATAGTTGTAGATTACGCGCATACCCCCGATGCTCTAAAAAATGTTTTAGTTACCTTGGGAGAACTAAAGAAAGGGCAAATCATCACCGTTTTCGGTTGCGGCGGTGACCGTGACCGCTCAAAACGTCCCCTTATGGGAGAAATTGCTGCTCAACTGAGTGACAAGGTGATTATTACTACCGACAATCCACGGAGCGAAAAGCCAGAAAAGATTGCTTTAGACATTGAAGTAGGAATCCGTCGCATTGGGAAGGACAATTATCAAGTCATCCTTGACCGTAAGGAAGCAATAAAAGAAGCATTATTACGAGCAGGAGCAGACGATTTAGTCCTTGTTGCCGGTAAAGGGCATGAAAATTATCAAATTTTTGCTGGCCATACCATCCATTTCAGCGACAAAGAAGTTGTTGCTGAACTTTTGCCCGGGGTGAATTCTTGGAAAAAATCTTAGTCAGCGAACTCCTTACTGCAGTTAAAGGCAAACTAATTTCCGGTATTCCAGAAAATTACATCTTGAATATTTCCACCGATAGCCGCACCATTAAAACAGGAGATTTTTTTCTACCTTTACAAGGAGAAAAATTTGATGGGCATAATTTTATTCCTGAGGCGATTGTTAAAGGTGCGGTCGGCACATTGATAGAAAAAGGAAGAAGCATTCCGCAGGAAAAGAAAAATAATTTTATGATTATTGAAGTTAAAAATACTTTGGAAGCATTGCAAAATCTCGCCCGTTACATCCGTAAAAAATTTAATCCTCTGGTAATCGCAATCACCGGTTCTAATGGAAAAACAACAACTAAAGAAATGCTCGGCAACATCCTTCAAAAGAATGCGCCCACTTTGGTAAACTATGCTAACTGGAACAATCAAATTGGGCTACCTTTGACCCTTCTCCAGTTAAAACCAGAACACCGCTATTGCATTTTGGAAATGGGAACCAACCATCCTGGAGAAATTGCCTCTCTGGCAAAAATCGCCGAACCACAAATTGGGATAATCACTAATATTGGGAAGACGCATCTACAATTTTTTGAAACCGTAGATAGAGTGCTGAAAGAAAAAACAAGTCTTGCTAAATTTTTATCTTCAGACGGCGAAATAATTTATAACGCTGATGACCCTTTGCTAAATAAATTCCCATTCTCATTGAGAAAAACTGGTTTTGCGATAATTGAGGAAGGGGTGTCAGTCCGCGCTTCAAGAATAAAAGAAAGAAGTGATGGGAATGACTTCTTTTTACATTTTAATCAAGAAAAAGAAAAAATCTTTTTACCCCTCCCCGGTAGATTCAATGTTTATAATGCTCTCTCTGCAGCTGCCTGCGCCTGGCGGACGAATGTAGACCCGGAGACCATTATTCATCAGTTGGAGACCTTTTCTTCCTTACCTCAACGGATGGGAATTATCCGTCTGCCCTCAGGAGCAGTTTTGCTTGATGACTGTTATAATGCAAATCCGGATTCAATGCGTGAAGCAATAGATAGTTTTTTTAAACTTTTTCCGGATAAAGAAAAAATACTTGTTCTTGGCGATATGCTTGAGTTGGGAGAGAAGAGCAAAGAAGAACATTATGCCCTGGGTAAATATATCGCCCTTTCAGCGGTGGAATCGGTTTTTCTTTACGGGAAAGAAATTCTTGCTTTGGCAAAAGGTATTCGTGAGAATAATGGTACTCAGGAAATTTACATTTTTGACGAGAAAAATGAGTTAACAAAGAAACTGGGAAATTATCTCCAGCCGGGGAAAGCGATTTTTTTTAAAGCCTCACGATTAATGAAGTTAGAAGAAGTCGTTGAAAATTTAATTCGTGAGAATTCGTGAAAAATTGGCATTTCATTCGTGAAATAAATGTTTTACCATTTATTTTTTCCTTTACGCACTTTTTTTTCTCCATTTAATGTATTTCAATACATAACTTTTCGTGCGGTTGGTGTATTATTGACTGCACTTTTCCTATCTTTTTTTATTGCCCCCTTAGTTATCCGCAGATTGAAAAAACATCAGATTATTCAACCTTTACGGGCGGACGGACCAAAAACTCATCTTACTAAAGCGGGCACGCCAACAATGGGTGGTTTAATTATTTTACTTAGTTTACTGTTCTCTTTCCTTCTCTGGGTCCGCTGGGATAACCGGTTTACCTGGTTAATTTTCTTCTCCGCATTGTATCTTGGTTTTTTGGGTTTTCTTGACGACTATAAAAAATCAACTAAAAAACATTCGGGCGGGATATCGGCGCGCGATAAACTTATTGGCCAGTTAATCCTTGCTTTTTTTGTTGCCGGATACTTATATCTTTCTCCACCCAATCATGTTTATTTGACAAAAATCAATGTGCCTTATTTAAAAGATTTTTTTGTCAATTTAGGTAATTTTTATTTAATTTTTGTTATTCTTATTGTGATAAGTTCAGCAAATGCGGTTAATATTACTGATGGGCTTGATGGTCTTGCTATCGGCAATATAATAATTGCGGCAATGACTTATGCAATCTTTGCTTATTTAGCCGGGCATGCAAAATTTGCTGCTTATCTGCGCCTAGTTCCCGTGCCCGGCAGCGGTGAATTAAGTATCTTTTTAACCGGTCTTGTTGGCGCTGGACTGGGTTTTCTCTGGTATAACTCCTACCCCGCAGAAGTCTTTATGGGGGACACCGGCGCACTTCTTCTTGGTGGGACAATTGGAATCATCGCCTTATGTATAAAACAGGAATTGTTATTGCCAATAGTCGGTGGCGTATTTCTTATTGAAATCGCTTCCGTATTTCTCCAGATTTACTTTTTTCAAACTCATGGACGAAGAATCTTCAAGATGGCACCTCTGCACCATCATTTTGAATTGAAAGGTTGGGCAGAACCAAAAGTGACCATTCGCTTCTGGATAATCGGGATTATTCTGGCAATGGTCGCTTTAACCGCCTTAAAAATCAGATGACCCCTCACCCCTTGCCCTCTCCCCCGGAGGGAGAGGATTAAGGTGAGGGGAAAATAATGAATAGGGTATCCCAAAAGTTAAACAAAAGATGAATTTCTCTGGGAAAAAAGTCGCTATTCTGGGTGGAGCACGTTCCGGTATTGCTTGTGCGAATTTATTAGAGAGTTTAGGGGCAAAAGTTTTTTTAAGTGAAATAAGACAAAAAGATGAGATTAAAGAACTTAAAAAATTAAATAAAAATATTCAGACAGAATTCGGAGAACACAGCAAGGAAATTCTTAATTCTGACTTAGTTATTCCTTCCCCGGGCGTACCTCTTAACTTGCCAGTCCTTGAAGAGACAAAAAAAAGAAATATTCCTATTTTTAGCGAATTAGAAATTGCTTACCGTTTAATTAACCCTAAACAGGTTATTGCAATTACCGGAACCAATGGCAAATCAACAACGGTTACTTTGCTCGGTGAAATTTTTCGTCAGGCAAAAGAAAAAAAAGCGCTTACTTCTAAAGTTATTGTTGCTGGCAATATCGGTTATCCGCTTTCCGCGGCCGTAAAAAAAATCAATTCGGACACAGTCCTCATTCTTGAAGTTTCCAGTTACCAGTTGGAACTAATTGAAAAATTTCGTCCCCATATTGCAGTAATTCTTAATCTTACCCCTGACCATTTGGAACGACACCAATCATTAGAAAATTATGCAAAGATTAAAGCACGTATTTATGAAAACCAAAATAAAGATGACTTCTGTATTTTCAACGCCGATGACCATTATTGTAAGGAGTTAGCGAAGGATTGCCCAAGCCAGAGTATCTTTTTTAGCCGTCAAAAAAAATTAACCGAAGGTGTATTTTTTAATGGTAAAAAAATTGTCGTTAACCTATCAACCTACCTGCCTCGCCGTCAGGCGGGTCAACCTATCAACCTATCTCCCGCCTTAAAGATTCCCGGTCCTCATAACTTAGAGAATGTATTAGTCGCGGTAGCGGTTGCGGTAATTGCTAAAATTCCCGAGGCGATAATTTTGCGAACAATAAATTCTTTTCCCGGACTGGAACACCGATTAGAATTTGTTCGCGAAGTTAAGGGAATAAAATTCATCAATGATTCCAAAGCCACTAATCCCGACTCTGTGCTTGTTGCTTTAAAAAGTTTCAATAAAAAACTTATCTTGATTATGGGTGGACGGGATAAGGGTTTACCCTATACTCCGCTTATCCCTTTGATTAAAGAAAAAGTGAAAGCCTTACTTCTCATTGGTGAAGCGGAAGAAAAAATTGCTTACGAGTTACAGGGGACAACGCAAATTATCCCTTGTGGCACTCTTAAAAAAGCAGTAAAAGAAGCATATCGTATTACCAGGAAAGGCGAGATTGTCCTCCTTTCACCCGCTTGTGCGTCTTTTGACCAATTTCGTGATTTTGAACAACGGGGTAAAATTTTTAAAAATTTAGTAAAAAAACTCTAAGAGATGAAAAAGAATTATAGTCGTTTTGATGTTATTCTCCTTTTTCTTACCTTAACCCTCTTAGGATTTGGTATTTTAATGGTCTACTCAGCAAGTGCGATTATCGCTGAGACACGCTTTGGCGACCATACCCTATTTTTAAAAAAACAATTCCTCTGGGCAATTTTGGGTTTGGTTATGTTTTATCTTTCAAGCAGAATTGATTGTCATTTTTGGCAAAAATATTCACGTTTGTTAGTTTTACTGACGGCAATTCTTCTAATTTTGGTTCTTTTTATCGGTAAATCAGTTGGTGGTGCGCAACGCTGGTTACGCTTTGGCTTTTTGAATTTCCAACCATCAGAATTGGCGAAAATAGTGACGATTATATTTTTTGCCGATTATTTTGACCGTAAACGCAGTAAAGTAAATAATTTTAAAAAAGGTTTGCTCGTGCCTTATCTCCTTTTAGGTCTACTTTGTGCTTTAATTCTTCTTCAGCCAGATTTCGGCACTTCCATATTTATTGGGTTATTGGGGATAGTAATGTTTTTCCTCTCCGGGGTAAAAATAAAATATCTTCTTGGTCCAACTTTTTTAGGGTTGGTATTTTGTGTTTTTGCTGTACATCATAAAAGTTATCGTTGGGTAAGGATCCTATCTTTTTTTCAATCTTTTATAGATTTTGAAAAGGCGAGTTACCAGACCAAACAAGCGTTATATGCCCTTGGTTCAGGGGGGATAAAAGGTGTTGGTTTGGGGAGGGGTCATTTAAAACTTCTCTATTTACCTGAGGCACATACCGATTTTATTTTTCCAATAATCGGTGAAGAACTTGGTCTTTTAGGGACGCTAGGCGTAATTTTTCTTTTTATAATCTTTGCCTGGCGGGGTTGGCGTGTCTCTTTACGGGCACCAACATTTTTTTCTCATCTTTTATCTGCCGGAATTACTTTCTATATTTTTTCCCAGGCGTTGGTGAATATTGGGGTAAGTTGCGGTTATTTACCGACCAAAGGTTTACCTTTACCGTTTATTTCTTTTGGAGGTTCATCCTTACTCTGCAGTTTATTTGCTGTAGGGGTCTTGCTTAATATTTCTCGGCAGACAAAAGAGTCTATCAGTTACAAAAGGTATTAACCCGAAGATGAAAATTTTGATTGCTGCTGGCGGAACAGGTGGGCATCTTTATCCAGGGATTGCTCTTGCCCGGGAATTGAAAAAAAGAAATGGAGAAGTCTTTTTTATTATCCGCAAAAGAAAAAATGAAGAAAAAATTTTGCAATCGGAAAAAATACCGTATTTTCAACTCAATTTTGAAGGATTACCCCGCAGGATAGGGTTACCTCTTTTTCTTTACTTCCCGAAATTGCTTTTCGCCACTTTTAAAGTTGCGGTTCTGCTCAAGTCGTTGCGACCGGATTTTCTTGTAGGAATGGGCGGTTATCTCTCGGTCCCGGTAATTTTAGCGGCAAAACTTTATTTTTTACCAACAATAATTCATGAACAAAATTTATATCCAGGTTTGGCTAACCGTCTTTTAGCTAAGATTGTAGACAAAATTGCAATAAGTTTTCCTGAGACGATAAAATTTTTTCCTCCCAAGAAAACCGTTTATACCGGCAACCCAATCCGCGAAGAATTAAAAGGTATTACCCCGGAATTAGCAAAAGAAAAATTTGACTTAAGTAAAGATAAGTTTACAATTCTTATTTTTGGTGGTAGCGCCGGTGCACGGTATATAAACGAAGTGGTGGTTAATGCTCTTCCTTTACTCAACCGTTTGCGTGAAAAAGTGCAATTTCTTCATCTTACCGGGGAAAAGGATTACCTTTGGGTAAAAGAAAATTACTCTAAACAAGGCTTCCCGGGGAAAGTTTTACCCTATCTTGAAGAGATGGGCTTTGCCTACGCTTGTGCTGATTTAGTTATTTCCCGTGCCGGGGCAAGCACAATTGCTGAAATTCTTAGTTTAAAGAAACCGTCATTGCTTACCCCTTACCCTTATGCTACCGGTAGACATCAGGAATTGCAGGCACGCTATCTTGCCGAGAAAGGATACGCCTATTTCTCGTTAGATAAAGATTTTACTGCGGATTTTTTTACCCGGTTTATAGAAGATTGCTTTACTCATCCGGAAAAATTAAAAAGTTTATCCCTTCACTTAGAGAAATTTAATCCACCTCAGTCAGTAATTGAATTATCTAACCTCATTCTTTCCGCCCAGACCCTTTAGTATTACTATCCAAAAAAGTAAGAAAAAAAATACTTGACACACTTTTAAAAATATGTTATACTTATTTTAGAAAGGAGGAATAAATTATGACCACAACGGTTGTAACCACGAAAGGACAGGTTGTCATACCTTCAAAAATCCGTAAACACCTCAACATAAAGAAAGGCACAAAATTATATGTTGAGGAAAGGGATGACGAGATAATCATTAAACCGGTTACACCGGCTTACTTTGAGAAGATGGCTGGGGTATTAAAGACCAAAGGAAAATTAACTAAGGCACTTCTTGAGGAACGGGCTAAAGACAGAGAAAGAGAGAGCGGGCGATGAGAAGAATCCTTGATGCTTATAGCCTCTTGGTATTTTTAGAAAAAGAACCCGGCTTTGAAAAGGTTCAATCAATCTTTGTTACCGCGGTAGAGAAAGACAATTATTTACTGATGACCTCAGTAAACTTTGGTGAAGTCTACTATATTGTCTTGCGTGAATGTGGAGAGGAAAAAGCGGACGAGATTGAGAAGGTAATTGAAACCTTACCGGTAGAAATAATTGATGTAGATGTGCAACTTGCCAGAGAATCTGCTCGCTTTAAAGCCATAAAAAAGATTTCCTATGCTGATTGCTTTGCTGCTGCTTTAACAAAACTCCATAAAGGAGAACTCGTAACCGGTGATAAAGAATTTAAAACATTAGAAAGTGAAATAAAAATTTTGTGGATTTAATTATCCTAAGTAAAATAGAATGCAAGGAAAAAGAAGAAATAAAATGAAAAGAGATAAAATGGGGATGGTAGCGCAAAATGAATATTCTGCAAAAGAGGCAAATTTGGTCTTTTTCAATAATTTGCAATCTGTAATCTGCAATTTGTAATTTGGACACAGGATGAGGGTTGACCCGAGCAAGTCAATCCCGCTTTTCACACGATTTTTTGACAAGTTGACAATAACTTTGTAAGATAGAAAAAAACAAAAGTAAGACTAAATAAATCTATTGATTAAGGAGGAACAAATAGAAATGGCTGCAATCGCATCTAAGGAGTTAATCACAATCCAGAAATTAGAGAAAGAATTTGATTCTCTGCGAAAGAAGTTATTTATTTATGAGACACTGAATGCCGAAAAAGAAATAAAAATGAGAAAAACGGAAGGTCCGTTCAAAAGTAGTAAAGAAGTCATAAAGCACATCAAACGGTAAGTGAATGTACGAACTATATACTACTAAGACATTTGAACGAAGACTGAAGTCATTTCTCAAAAAGCACCCCGAACTTGAGTATGAGGGGGTTTGGGGTCAGGTCTTGATTTATACTTTAAAAATTACGGGAACGGAGGACGTGCCAGACTTCCCTGATATAATGTAATGCCACCTGCCCGGATTAAAATCGAGGAACGTGCCAGA
>CAZRHN010000018.1:0-1545 GCA_964599925.1 uncultured bacterium | reverse complement strand
AATCGAGGAACGTGCCAGACTTGAAATTTTCAAATTCTTAAGATTGCCAATAAGATTGCCAATACGATTGCCAACCACAAATCCATTTTTGGCCATCGTTGACCATCGTTGGCAATCGTCAGTATTTTTCGACGATAATATAGATTGCCATCCGATTGCCAGCAACTTGGCAATCATGACCATCGTTTTGGCCATCGTTGACCATCCAATGAGTGCATGAGCGGGGATGGACTTCAAAACCTCCGGAGTTTCATAACGAATTTCATCAGGAATTTCAGCGTTTGAAATTGTTGAAATTCGTTGAAACTCGTCAGGGGTCTCCGACGATAGATAGAGTTTCATCAAGTAGAAAAGGGGGACAGTCCCCTATAGGGACAGCCCCCCTTTTCTTTCTTCTGTTCTTGACTTAGAGGAAAAATTTTGGTAAACTAAAAACATAAACCTGAATTGAGAGGAAAAAAATGGTTTCTGAGAGTCGGTTGATTAGAGCCTGCCAAAGGAAAAAGGTTGACTGCACACCGGTTTGGTTAATGCGGCAGGCAGGCAGGTATCTTAAAGAGTATCGTAAAATACGGGAAAAAGTTCCATTTCTAAAAATGTGTAAAACGCCGGAAATTGCAGTTGAAGTAACCATTTTACCGGTAGAGAAATTAAATGTTGATGCGGCAATACTTTTTGCGGATATCCTTCTTCCCTTAGAAATGATGGGGGTAAAATTTGATATTGTCAAAGATGAAGGTGTGGTAATACATAATCCCTTAGGGAATATGAAAAATGTCAAATCCTTGAGGGATGAAGGGAACCCTGAAGAAGAATTATCTTTTGTAGGTAGAGCGATAAGACTTATCCAGCGTGAACTTGCCGGTAGAGTTCCCTTAATTGGTTTTTCCGGTGCACCATTCACTTTAGCAAGTTATTTAATTGAAGGGGGACATTCAACGAATTATCTTCAGACAAAAAGGTTAATCTATCAAGAACCAGAAATGTGGCATTTGTTGATGGGGAAACTTTCCCGTGTAGTTCTTAAGTATTTAGAGATGCAGATTAAATCCGGTGTGGATGTATTACAAATTTTTGACTCCTGGATTGGCTGTTTAAATCCTGAGGATTATAAGAAATTTGTCATGCCCTATACAAAGAAAGTGTTTACCGGTTTAAAAAAATATAATCTTCCGGTAATCCATTTTGCTACCGGTTCTTCAGAATTGCTGGAATTAATGAAAAATGCTGGTGGCGAGGTGATTGGTATAGATTGGCGGATTAATCTTGACCTTGCCTGGAAAAGAATTGGCTATGATGTTGGGATTCAGGGTAATCTTGACCCGGCGGTTCTGCTTGGACCAAGGGAAGAAATTAGAAAAAGAGTTAGAGATATTTTAACCCGTGCTGAGAATCGTCCGGGACATATTTTTAATTTAGGGCATGGCGTGCTTCCCAATACACCAGTAGAGAATGTTATCGCTTTTGTTGAGTTCGTGCATAATTTAAGTAAGAGATGATCGCTGTTTTGCTGCTTGCTTTTGGTGGACCGGCTACATTAGATGA
>CAZRHN010000017.1:12192-16355 GCA_964599925.1 uncultured bacterium | reverse complement strand
TTAGTCAGGATGTCCTCACTGCCCACCCCTTAAGGGGAATTATTTTCACTGTCAACCCCTTAAGAGGAATTTTTTTCTTTCCTGCTTTCGCCTTCCCCCTTTATTTGCCGACACAGAATTGAGAAAAAATATTATTTAAAATATCTTCAGTAGCTGTTTCACCAATTATTTCACCTAAAGCATCTAACGCTTGACGCAAATCTAAAGCAATAAATTCTTCAGATAATTTTTCTTCAGTGGTCATTTTCGCTCTCAAGAGTGCTTCTTTTGCTTGAATTAACGCTTCCTTATGGCGCAGGTTTGTAACTAACACTGTATCTACAGTTTGCAATTCGGCCTTGATAAACATTTGATAAATTTTTTCTTCTAACTTGTCAATCCCCTTACCTAAAGTAGCAGAAATTTTAATAGTTGAAAGTTGAAAGTTTCCGCCTGAGGCGGATCCGCCTTTGGCGGAGAAAGTTGAAAGTTGTCTCAAATCTTTTTCATCAACTACTTGCGGTAGGTCAACTTTGTTACCCACCACTACAACTTTTGCCCTTTGATTCAAATCTCGGATTATGCGGGCAATATAGCGGTCTTCTTTACTCAAGGGGATGGATAAATCAATTACAAAAAGGATGAGTTCAGCGGATTGTAAAGTTTTTTTAGTTCTCTCCATACCAATCTTTTCAATTAAGTCCAGGGAATGTTCTCGGATACCCGCGGTATCCATAATCACCAAAGGAATACCGTGAATATTTACTGTTTCCTCAATAACATCACGCGTCGTCCCGGGGAGAGGGGTAACGATTGCTCGCTCTTCTCGTAATAAAGCATTCAAAAGACTTGATTTACCTGCATTCGGTTTACCAATAATTGCCGTTTTTAGTCCTTCCCGGAGTATCTTTCCGCTATCCGCAGTAGCGAGGAGTTCTTCTATTGCTGACAAAATTTCTTCAATATTTTCTTTAATTTCTTGAGAAGTAAAAAAATTTATATCTTCTTCAGCATAATCTAAAGAAACTTCCAAACGGGCAAGAAGATTGATTATCTTTTCCCGCATCTTTTTTATTTTCTTAGAAAGCTGTCCTTCGAGTTGTCTTACTGCCACTTGAGCAGAAACTTCGGTCTTTGCCCGAATTATATCGCATACTGCTTCTGCCTGGGTCAAATCAATGCGTCCGCTAAGGAAAGCGCGCTGGGTAAATTCGCCTGGTTGGGCCAAGCGTGCACCATTTTTCAAACATAATTCTAAGACTTTGCTCAAAGGGACAATACCACCGTGACAATTGATTTCCACTATATCTTCACGGGTATAAGTTTTCGGTGCACGCATCACTGAAACTAAAACTTCATCAATAACCATTCCGTTAACCGAAATGTGTCCGTAATGTAGTGTATGGCTGGGAATTTTTTTTAAGTCCGCTGAATCGTTGGATTTCGGTTTGAAAATTTTTTCGGCAACGGCAATCGCCTCTTTACCGCTTAAACGGACTATCCCAATACCATTTTCTCCCAAAGGGGTAGAGATTGAAGCAATTGTGTCTTCAGAAAAAATTTTCATATCTAAGTGACCCGATTACAGTGATTATTACCGGCGATTCCAACGATAGGGAAAAAACTACTAAAAATCATTGTAATCGTTTGTCTCTAATCGCTGTAATCAATATAACAGTTATTTAGACGCTTTTAACAAATAGAGTTGTCCTAAAGAACTAAATAGACTGCTGGTAAACCAATATAAAACTAACCCGGAAGGAAAATTCCAGAATAGAAAAGTAAACATTATCGGCATTAGATACATCATCTGTTTTTGTGTCGGGTCAGTAGCAACTGTGGTCAATTTCTGCTGGAAAAGCATCAGCAAACCCATTAACAAAGGTAAAATATTGACCGGCGTATTCCCGATACGAAAAAGTGTATCCGGATGAGAAAGGTCTTTAATCCAGAGAATGAACCCCGCGCCACGCAATTCGTATGCATTCTGCAAAGTAACAAAGAGTGCCCAGAAGACCGGTATCTGCAAAATCATCGGTAAACATCCCCCGAAAGGATTAGCTTTCTGTGCACGATAAAGATGAAAAAGTTCCGCCTGGAACCTTTTGGGGTCATTTTTATATTTCAGTTTTAATTCATTGATTAAAGGTTGCACTTTTTTCATGGCTAAACTCGCTTGAAAACTTTTCTTAGTCAGGGGAAAAAGTAAAATCTGCAAAAGGATAGTTAGAATTACTATTGCCCAGCCGTAGTTGCGAATAATTTTGTAAAACCAGTTTAAAGCATAAAGCGCACCTTTGCTTAAGGGGGCGAAAAGACCAAACCCTATTGTTTCCTCTAAACCAAACTTATATTTCTTCAAGTCAGTGTATTTCTTTGGACCGAGATAGAAACGAAAACAAAAATTAACCTTGCTTTTCGCCGGGACAGTTAAATTTTTCTCTACTTTCAGTAAGGGTATTTTCTGTTGGTTGATTTTTCCTACAGTAAGACTATCAATTTTTGCATCGGGGATTATCGCTGCAAGAAAATAATGATTATCAATACCAAACCAGGACCAGTCATCAGCATAGGAATTAAATTTGAGTTTTTCCAAAAGTTTATTCCGATAACCTAAAGCACGAAGATGACGGATATTTTCTTTTTTCCCTTTCTCGTCAGTCCCCAACCCCGGACCAAGGGTAAGAAAGGTAAAAGCAATTTGTTTTTCTTCGTCTCGTAGGTTACTCAACTCAATATCAAGATAACCGGAATAAGGGTCATCAACAAATTGGTAAATTTTCTTTACTGAAATACCTTCAGGAGTTACTGTCTGGAAAGTTACCTTTCCCCCTTCTTTTTCTAATAATTCGTAATTCAATTCCGGTAAAGTAGCAAAAAAAAGATTATTCTCTGTAGTTTCCAAAACTAAATCAATTTGAATATTTTTTTCATTAACAATCCAATGTTTAACCGCTGCCCCGTGAGTAGTAAAGGTAAGGTTTTTCTTCCCCAGGTTAACCGTTATCTCTTCTCCCTTCTTCTCAATTTTTGGTTTCAATTCCGATGGAAAAGAAACTGTTCCTACTCTCTCTGCCTGCGAAACTATCTCCCTCTCCCTTAACGGTGGAGAAAAACGAGGAGTAAAAAGCACCGACCAGATAAAGATAACAAGTAAGGAAAGAATAACTGCTAAAACAACATTTTTTTCCATAGATACGCTGATTACCGCTGACGCCGTGCTGAACACAGTGAAGCATCTCGCGGATTGCCGCAGATTTTTACTGGGTCGTAACCTCCGAGATTTAATGGATGACAGCGAAGCAACCTTTTCAAACCAAAAAGACCACCTCTTATTAGACCGTATTGAGAAATTGCTTGATAAGCATATTCTGAACAGGATGGATAAAACCGACACCTTGCCGGTAAAAGAATAGAAATTTTTTGATATCCTCTTATTAAGAATAGAATTACTTTTTTCATTTGTATCAATTTATGCTTCACTATTCGTGTATATTTGTGTTTAGAAAAAGTTTTGCTCGTTTAAAAAGTGAGAAAACGCTTTTCTTCAATTCTTGGTAATCAGAAAGTATTGCCTTAGGTTGAGGTAAAAAAATTATATCTAATGTCGGTTTTAGTAGATGCTTGTGAAGACGGAAAATTTCTCGCAGACGACGTTTAAGTTTATTCCTTTTTACCGCTTTACCCAGTTTACGGCTCAGAACTAAACCCAGACGCGCTTGTTTCCCTTCGCTAAGGTCACGCTGATAAACATAAATTACTAAATTATTATTGGCGAAAGATTTACCTTTTTTGAAAATACGCCTGAATTCTTTATTTTTAGTTAAGCGTTCCGCTTTTGAAAAACCAAATTTTTTTGTCAAAGTCTTCTTAGGGTGTAAGACGGTAACGCCCTTTTCTTCGTCTGCGGTTCAGTATCTTCCGTCCTCCGGGACGACGCATTCGGATACGAAAACCGTGTGTCTTTTTTCTTTTCCGCCGTGAAGGTTGATAAGTTCCTTTAACCATTTTAGTTTATTATAATTGAATTCCTTCCTTGTGTCAACCCCGCCCCTTTGTCCGGAAAGATTCTGCTCTGGCAAAGTAAGTTTTGGAAATTTCGTCAACATCTTAAACAAAGGGGCGGGGTCAACCCTATTAACTTGACAATAGTTTTCTGAATATGATAAAATAAAATCACTAAT
>CAZRHN010000017.1:0-12092 GCA_964599925.1 uncultured bacterium | reverse complement strand
AAGTGGTTTTAGAGGAAAAACAGGTAAAAAAAATTATTCCTAAACTTAAGGAAGCCGGTGCCGAAGGAATAATTGAGTACCCTTTAAACAAAGTTATTTACTAAGATAAAAACCTATCAACCTATCAACCTATGAACCAGACAGTTAGAGTTCGTTTTGCTCCAAGCCCGACAGGATACTTGCATTTAGGCAGTGTAAGGACTGCTTTATATAACTGGCTTTTTGCAAGACATTATCAAGGGAAATTTATTTTACGCATTGAAGACACTGATGAGTTGCGTTCAACTAAAGAAGCGGAAGAAATAATTCTTGAGGGCCTTGGATGGCTTGGCTTAGATTGGGATGAAGGTCCTTATTTCCAGATGCAAAGATTAGAAATTTACAAAAATTATGCTCAACAGTTACTTAATGAAGACAAAGCCTACTATTGTTATTGTTCGCCGGAAGAACTGGAAGATATCCGTCAGTCCGCCCTGGCTGAGAAAAAACCACCGAAATACGATGGGCGTTGTCGCTATTTAACTGAAGAAGAGAAAAAAGAATATGAAACTCAAGGACGCAAACCGGTAACCCGTTTTAAAACAGCGAAGAAAGGCGAAACAAAATTTACCGATTTGGTTCATGGTGAGGTAAAATTTGAAAACATATTACTTGACGATTTTGTTCTTCTTAAAGCGAACGGTGTCCCGACGTATAACTATGCAGTGGTAATTGATGACCATTTAATGAAAATCAGCCACGTCTTACGCGGCGACGACCATATTTCCAACACCCCAAGACAAATTTTACTTTATCAAGCGTTTGGCTGGGAACCGCCCCAGTTTGCCCATTTTCCGATGATTCTTGGACTTGACCATGGGAAGTTATCCAAACGGCACGGTGCAGTCTCGGTTGTGGAATACAAACACCAGGGTTATCTTCCCGAGGCTCTCTTAAACTATCTTGCTCTTTTAGGTTGGGGTACAACTGAAAGTGAAGAAATTTTTCCTCTTGAAGAACTAATTAAAAAATTTTCCTTAGAACGTTGCGGTAAAGCGGCGGCAGTATTTGACCCGCAAAAACTTCTCTGGATTAATGGACTCTACATTAGGGAAATGCCGGTGGAAGAACTTTATCCTTACGCTTTAGAAGAATTAAAAAAGGCGGGGTTAGTGAGTGATACTCCTGACGAGGAAACTAGAGAATATATAAAAAAAGCGCTTTCTTTGGAACAGGAAAAAATTAAACTTCTCGCCGATATACCTTATTTATTGGAATTTTTCTTAAAGGAAGACATTGTCTATCGGGAAGAGGCAGTAAATAGAGTTTTACGGAAAGAAAAAGTAAAACAAATTTTGGACGATTTAGAACAACTTTTGAATAAGGAAGAAAATTTTAGTGCTGATTATCTTGAAGAAATAGTACGCCGATATTGTCAAGAAAAAAATCTAAGTACTAAAGAAGTATTTCATCCTTTAAGGGTAGCGGTTTCCGGCAGGACAGAGGGTCCGTGCCTATTCCAGATGTTAGAACTTCTTGGTAAAGAACGTGTCCTGAAACGAATCAAAAGAACTCGAGGTACCCTATTATGAATGAGGAAAAAAAAGAAGTAAATATGCAGTTTCTAAGTTTAGTTATGTCACTCTCAACAATTACTTTGCAGCAGTTGGGTAAAATTGCTAACCCGCTAAATGGTAAAATTGAACGGAACCTTGAAAGTGCTAAAGCGACCATTGATATGCTTATTATGCTCAGAGATAAAACCAAAGGTAACCTCGCAGCGGAAGAAGAGAGATTTCTTAATAATACTTTAGCCGACCTTCAACTTAATTATGCTGACGAACTAAAAAAAGGAACCACGGAGACCTCCGAGAAACGACCCGCGGAGACCGCCGAGAAGGCAACCGCCGATAACACAGAAAAAGGAAAAGAAGAAAAGAATCGCTGATTTCGTGGTCTTTGACTCTCACTCAATCACTCAATCACTAATCACTTAATTACTGACTTTATTGCCGGGTTGTGTAATGGTAGCACGACGGGCTCTGGACCCGTTAGTGAAGGTTCGAATCCTTCCCCGGCAGGATAATCATAAGGGAAACCAAAGGTTTCCCTTGCTGACAGTCGTCCTGATATAACATCGGGACTCCTTGCTCAACCTTTCCTTTAAGGAATAACTCCTCTTGGGAAGGGGTGACAGCGAGGATCCGCCTATTCCGCTTCAGGGTGGGCAGTGGAGCGTGTCCCGATTGGTCGGGACAAAGCGAAACGCCAGCCAGGGGCAGAGCCCCTACTGGTTGAAGAGGAGAGTAAAAAATGCCAGACGGTAGACAAGTGAATGTAGCGATTATAGGTTTAGGACGTGTGGGCAGTGCAATGTTAAAAAAATTTTTAGAAAGAGAGAAAAAAGGGATTAAAGTCGTCGGAGTAGCAGAAAAAGTTGTAGTCACCGAAGGTGTGCGCTTAGCAAAAGAGAAAGGAATACCGGTTTATGCTGACCCTTTAGAAATTGTAAAGCCTGGCTCAAAAGTTGACCTTATTTTTGAGTTGACCAGTGTGTCAAGAATCCGGGAAGAATTAAATCAAGCATTAATCCGTAGTGGTAACCGAGATACACTTATTGTCCCTGATACTTTTGCTCATTTCGTCTGGAATCTAATTGCTGAAGAGTAAACTTCAGCAAAAATGCAAAAGTTTAGATTGAACTTAGGTGAAATTGCTTTGGAAAAGTATTGTAGTCGGCGCCAATTCTTAAAAGAGGGCTGTGTTTTTGCTTTTGGTTTAGGAGTAAGTCCTTTAATTTTAGACCTATTTTCTAAATCCTTCGCAGCAACTTCTTTGCCTTTTATTCATGAGGCAAGGTATTATAAAAAAATTAACAAAGACACAGTCCAGTGTCAATTATGTCCGCAAGGGTGCAGATTAACTGAGGGACAAAGAAGTTGGTGCCGAGCAAGAGAAGCAAAAGATGGTAAACTTTACTCTTTAGTCTATGGCTTGCCCTGTGCAGTGCATATTGACCCGATTGAAAAAAAACCTTTATTCCATTTTCTTCCCGGGACATCAATTTTTTCTATCGCTACTGCCGGCTGCAATTTCCGTTGTAAATTCTGTCAAAACTGGCAAATTTCGCAGGTTGCACCTGAGGAAGTGAACAATTATCACCTACCCCCGGAAGAGGTAGTAAAAAATACCTTAGAATACAAATGTCCAAGTATTGCCTATACTTATACTGAACCTTCAATTTTTTTTGAGTATATGCTTGATACCGCAAAATTAGCAAAAAAGCAGGGATTAAAGAATATGTACCATTCTAACGGTTCGCTCAATCCCGAACCAGCGAAAGAAATTGCTCAATATCTTGACGGTGCAAATGTTGACTTAAAAGCATTTACTGAAGAATTTTACAATAAAATTTCTGAAGGGTTTTTAGAAAGAACATTAGATACCTTAAAAATTTTGAAAAAAAATGGTGTGCATCTGGAAATTACTAATTTAGTTATTCCTACATTAAATGATGACCCGGAAAAAATTAAAGCGATGTGCTTCTGGATAAAAGAAAATCTTGACGACCAGACACCACTACACTTTACCCGTTTCTGGCCAATGTATAAATTAAAAAATCTTAATCCTACACCGGTAGAAACTTTAGAGAAAGCAAGAGAAATCGCACTCGCTCAAGGATTGAAATTTGTTTATATCGGTAATGTTCCTGGACATCCCGCTGAGCATACCTATTGTCCGGATTGTAAAAAAATACTTATTGGTCGGAGAGGTTTTACCATCTTGGAAAACAATATCAGTAAGGACGGTAAATGTAAATTCTGCAATCGCCATATCCCCGGAGTCTGGTCATAGACCAGCAGTGAAGAGAAAAGCGAGACTGCTTGTTTTAAGTAGGGCTAAAATAAGGCAAGTATTAATCACACCAATAACTGGAACTAAGCACACCGAAACTGCCAAAGCACCTATCCAGGCACCAAAGAGGTCAGCAGCATAAAGTATCCCTGCTGTCCGACTGAATTCCTTAGTTTGCGAGTAAATTTTATTTGCTAATGGGAATTCTGAACCGACAAGAAATCCTGAAATCCCTGCTAAAAGAAAAAAGAGAAAGGATAGAATTTTGGTAAATTGTGCAAGTTGCAGATGGTTGAGGAAAATAAATAAAGGAATAAGTGATAAAGAAAAAATAATCAGGGCAAATTCAAATTTTAACAAAGAAACTAAATCATCTTTGAGCCGAGTAAGTCTTCGGGTCATCAGCCAACCGCCTACAGTTAAACCGGCCATAAAGGCAGTTACTAAAAGGGCAAGGTGATGATATACATATCCGTAGAATGATTGATAGACGAAAACAAAAACCAAATCGCCAGTGATACCGAGGAAACCGGTAGTAAAAACTGTATAAGGGACAACGATTCTTTTTAGTTGAGGAATTACCTTCCGGAAAGCGAGATAAGACAAACTGAAAAGGATAATCAGAGTGGTTAGTATTTTTAAGTTTATTTTTTCAATAAATTTTAAGAAGTTACGCAATTGAGGAGTGAAAAGCGCACCCCAGTAAGTAAGTTCATAAAATAATCCCGCCGGGGAAAGGTCGTAATTTTTTTTGATTCCAGACATCTCACCCATTGACTTCTCATACCAGTCAAACCATCTCTGGTGAAGACGATATTCAAGATAGAAAGGAGTAAGCAATTTACTTTTAATTTTGCGTTCATTTAAACGTTTTTTTAAAATTTCTGGGTTAATCTTTAATGGACTAAGCGAAGCAAAATAAAGGTTTGTATCTCCGGGGATAATTTTTACATAAGGATAAACAATTTTAAGACTTTCTGCTATTGACCCGTTTAAATTGCGCAGTTCTGGACTTATATAACTCAGCGAACCGGGTAAAGGAAAGACGAGAATTCCCCCGGGTTTAAGAATTTTTCTTACCTGCTTAAAGAACTCCACAGTATAAAACCGGTTTAATCGTAAGGTTGAAGGTGAAGGAAGGTTAACCAGAACAAAATCGTAATTAGATAATGCATCCCGCACATACTTCCTTCCATCAACATATTTAATTTCCACTCGGGGATTGTCTAACTCTTCCAGAGTTAAGGGTGTGGAATACTCTTTTACCATCTTAATAATTAAAGGGTCAAGTTCGGTATAGTCAATTTTTCTCACCGGCTGTTTGAGAATTTCCGCAATTACCCCACCAGCACCACCACCAATCAAAAGCACTTCATGAGGTTCTTGATGAGATAAAAGAGCAAAATGAACGAATTCTTCAATACCGCTTATATCTGGGTAAGGGGTAGTAATAACCGGTATCCCGTCGCTATAAAAAGTATATTGTTCTCCTGCCCCGCTCACAGAGAGATTCCCATAAATTGAATTCCGGTAGGAAAGGACTTTTCGTCCCTGCCACTGACCAGCAATTGAAGAAGAATGTAAGCGCTGAGCAAAATTAAAAATAAGAAAATAAAGGTTTAAAGAGACTAAGCAAACCAAAAGAAATATAAAGATTTTTTTCTCCAGACTTTTCTTTTCTGCAGTAATTAAATATAGTCCAGAAATAAGGTTAAGCAGAGCGATAATCAGAGCAACCTGGAAGGAATGGTAATGGATAATGAACAAATAAGTAAAAACAGGTCCGGCAATAATAAAACCTAACGCCTCAAGAATATAGACTTTACCAATTGACTCTAAAGGCTTTTTGGTAAAATCGGAATACATCCGACAACCGAAAGGAAATTGTGCCCCGTCACTGAAACTTAAAGGTAGGAGGATTAAAAATGAGGAAAGGAAAATCGGAATTATCCCAATTACTTCTCCTGGAGTTGTGTGGAAAAAATTTTTTACTACCCGGGTGA
Source organism: uncultured bacterium (assembly GCA_964599925.1). GTDB lineage: Bacteria > Elusimicrobiota > UBA5214 > UBA5214 > UBA5214 > CAZRHN01. Next base: position 6,255 of record CAZRHN010000017.1, on the reverse strand, counting down.
GAAAAACGCTCAGAGGAAAATATAAGGAAATCAATATTTGAAAAAGAAGATAAAAAATTAAAGGTTTTTTTACTCTTCCTGCCCAACGAGCGAAAACACTACTTCCCAGTCCTTCAAGGATGAGCCAGTTAGCCAGAAGTAAACCAATAATTAACTCGTTCCCATAAAAGGTAACCAGGAACTCGCGGATGAGGAGGGTTTGCACCGTCAAAGAGGTGAAACCCATAAGGATTAAGGCAAAGAGTAGGCTGATCTTTACCAATAGGTTTTTTTCTCTCAAGGGAAGTTAAGTAGTAAATTCTATCGTTTCTTTACCAAGGAGTTTTTCTAAATCATTTATCAATTCTTCGTTGGGGGCAACCATTAAGCCGCTTTCTAAAAGCAACTCTTCGTGGGTAGGAGTAACCAAACGCAGTCCCACTTTACAATGTCCGGGGTGAACCTCTAAAATTTTCTTCAACTTTTCAAGGAAACCGTCTTCTAAAGCCGGGGCGAGCAGTTTAATCCAGAGGTATTGGACATATTTCTCACGGGCTTGAGAAAAAGGTAAAATATCATCAGCAATCAATTCAATTTTTTCTTCACGGGAATTAATCCTTCCGCTGACCACAACCATTGTATTGGGAATAAGATGTTTTGCTAACCCGTTAGCATAAGATTTGGGGAAAACGAGGACATCAATTTCATCGTCTAAATCTTCTAATTTAAACCGTGCGTACTGTTGCTTTTTTTCTTTGGAAATAAGGCGACGGACATTGACAATCATCCCGGCGCAGCGCACATTCGTATTTTCAAAAAGTTCTGGTTCGTTTTTTAACCGACCTAAACTGTTTGAAGAATACAGTCTAAGTTCTTTACTCCAGCGTGCCAAAGGATGCCCGGAAAAATAAAAACCAAGCACTTCTTTCTCATAAGAAAGAAGGGTGTGTTCCGGCCACTCGCTGACTCGCCCTTGCTCAACACCCCCTGCCGAAAATTTAACCATCTCTTCGTGGGGTATACTTAAATGAGTAAAAAATGATTCCTGACGGGCAAATTTTTGTTCCCGGTAGACTTTCTCCAAAAGTGTATCCAGACTGGTAAGAAGTTGTGCTCGGTATTTACCAAAACAATCGCAAGCGCCGGCTTTAATTAAACTTTCTAATGCTTTCCGATTAAGCCCTCCCTGACGGGATAAGCCAATCCGCCAGAGGAAATCTTCCCAGGACTTGAATTTACCATTTTTTTCTCTTTCTTGAACAATTATTTCCGCGGCACTTTCCCCAACATTTTTTATCGCCGATAAGGCATAACGAACACCCTCCTGACCGTCGTGAGTTTCAATAGAAAAATAGGTAAAACTATATTGAACATCCGGGGGAAGAATTTTTACACCCATCTTTTTGGCTTCATCCACATATTCAGCAAGGCGGCTTTTTTCCAGAGTCGCCCGACCGATTTCGCTACTTAAAAGAACGGTCATATATTCTATCGGATAATTTGCTTTAAGGAACGCGGTTTTGTAAGCCAGCAAAGCGTAAGCAGCAGCGTGCGATTTATTAAATCCGTAACCGCCAAAATGGACAAGTAAATCAAAAATTTTGTTGGCTATTCTTTTGTCAAGATTTTTTTCTTTTGCTCCGGCAAGAAAATGTTCCCTTTGTCGTTCAATCTCTTCAGGTATTTTTTTACCCATTGCTTGACGCAAAATATCTGCCTGTGCAGGAGTGAACCCGGCTAAATCCAGGGCAATCCGCATTACCTGTTCCTGATAAACAATTATCCCGTAGGTTTCTTTAAGGATTGGTTCCAGAAGAGGGTGTTCATATTTAATTTTTGCTGGATTATGTTTACGGATAACAAATTCGTCAAGCATTCCGGAACCCATCGGTCCGGGGCGGTATAGAGAAATTAAGGCAATTAAATCAGCGAAAATTGTTGGTTTAAGTTTGCGTAAAAGGTCACGCATCCCGCCCGAACTTAACTGGAAAGCACCGATGGTTTTCGCCTCCCCGAGGAGGCGGAAAGTTCTCTTATCGTCAAGAGGAATTGTTTCTCGAGTAAGTTTTGTTCCTTTCCTTTTGATTGTTAAGGCGATGGTCTCTTCAATCACCGTAAGCATCCGCAAACCAAGGAAATCAATTTTTAACATTCCCAATTTGAGTAAAGAATCGTCGTTATACTGGGTGGTGACGACTTCACTGTTTGGTTGTTTTGCTAAAGGAGTAAAATTGGTAATTTCTTCTTTAGCAATAACAATTCCTGCGGCATGGACACCGGTATGTCGTTTTAATCCTTCTAACTTCTGGGCGATTGTAAGAAGATTGTGTATTGATTCGTTTTCTTCAAATTCATTCCGTAACTGGGGCGTAGTCTGTAAAGCGGTGTAAATCGTTGAACCAAAAGGTATAAGTTTGGCAATCCGGTCAACTAAAGGTAAGGGTAAATCAAGGACACGGCCAACATCGCGCACGGCTAAACGCGCGTCCATTGAACCAAAAGTAATAATCTGAGCAACATTTTTTCTTCCGTATTTATTTTTCACATATTCAATAACTTTTTCTCTACCTATATCGGAAAAATCAATATCCAAATCCGGTAGAGTTTTTCTTTCCGGATTAAGGAAACGTTCAAAAAGTAAACCGTATTTCAAAGGGTCAATATTGGTTATCCCGAGAATATAAGCAACTAACGAGCCGGCACCGGAACCCCGCCCCGGACCAACCGGGATATTTTCCTTTTTTGCATACTGGACAAAATCCCAAACAATCAAAAAATATCCAGCGTAACCCATTTTATTAATCAAGTCCAGTTCTTCGCGTAAACGTTTTTCAATTTCCGAAGTAACCTCGGGATAGCGTTCTCTCAGTCCCTGGTAACAAAGATTTTCTAAACATTCTTCAAGAGTAATGTAACCTCCCTCAGGAAGGATGTACTTTGGTAAATAAAACTGGTCAAAAGAAATTTTTAAGTTACATCTTTCGGCAATTTCCAAAGTATTTTTTAACCCTTCCGGACAATAAGAAAATAGACGGTGCATCTCTTCGGGTGATTTATAATAAAATTCTTCGGTCGGGAAACGCAGACGTTCTTTATCGGCAAGTTTCTTGCCCGTCCCGATACAAAGAAGCACATCGTGAGCATAGGCGTCTTCCTTTTTCAAATAATGGCAATCGTTAGTCGCTACTACCGGGACACCCGTTGTTTTACTTAATTCTAAAAGTAAAGGATTGAGTTCTTTTTGTGCGGGCATACTGTTGTCCATCAGTTCCAAAAAGAAATTCTCTTTACCAAAAAGTTGGGAAAAATATTCAATTTTCTTTTTTGCTTCTTCAATCTTCCCGGCAAGAATTAATTTCGGTATTTCACCTTTAATACATCCGGATAAAGCGATTAGACCCTGGCGATATTTTTCTAAAACTTCTTTATCAATCCGTGGACGATAGTAGTAACCTTCCAAATAGCCAATAGTTGCTAAGTTCATTAAATTTTTATACCCGGTTTCGTCAGTCGCTAAAAGCGTAAGATGGTCAGCGATCTCGCCGGATACCCCTCTCTTTATCATTGTCTGCCCGGCGAGGGTGTTATTGAGCGGGGGAAGATTTTTTTTCAAGAAGCGTGATTGTGGGGCAAGATAAACTTCACAACCAACAATCGGCTTAATTCCAATTTCCAGGCAAGCACGGTAGAACTCAATTGCTCCGAACATATTACCATGGTCAGTAATTGCTAAAGATGTTTTTGGGAAACTGCTTACCCAGCGTAAAAGTTCAGCCGGGTTGCCCCGCTCATCAATGAGACGGCAGGCGCCGTCAAGAAGGGAATATTCGGTATGATTGTGTAAGTGGACAAACTCTTTATTCACAAATTTTTAGGTAAATTTTTGGGAAGGGCTAATTTTTATTCCTGGACCCATCGTTGCTGAAAGGGTTATGCTTTTCAAATATTTTCCTTTAACCGTGGGAGGTTTTGCCCGAATAATGGCATCAATTAATGTTTTTGCGTTTTCTACCAGATTTTCTTTTGGAAAAGATATTTTGCCAATAGATGAGTGAACAATTCCGTAAGAGTCAATCTTAAATTCAATCCTGCCCCCTTTAATTTCTTTTACTGCACGGGTGATATCCATAGTTACCGTCCCTGATTTGGGATTGGGCATTAGTCCTTTCGGTCCCAAGATTTTGCCAAGTTTCGCCAAATCTTTCATCATGTCCGGGGTAGCAATTAAACAGTCAAATTCCCTCCATCCTTGACTAATTTTGTTAATTAACTCTTCAGAGCCAACAAAGTCCGCACCGCTCGCTTCGGCTTCTCTAATTTTTTCACCTTTAGTAATTACCGCAACTTTTTTTGTTTTTCCGCTACCGTATGGCAAAACAACCATCCCTCTAACCATCTGCTCAGAATGACGCGGGTCAACACTTAAGTTAATATGTAATTCCACCGTTTCATCAAATTTAGCGTAGGCAGTTTTTTTTGCCAATTCAACCGCTTCCTCTAAACCATAAAGTTTAGTTCTCTCAACCAACTTTACTTTCTCTTGATATTTCTTTCCGCTCATTTTTTTCCTCTTTTTTACTTAAAATGATTACATTGATTTTAGAAGGCGATTACAGAGATAAAGTCAAAAACTCATAATCACTGTAATCAGGTTTTTAATCTGTGTAATCATTCTACTATCTCAATCCCCATACTTTTTGCTGTCCCTTCAACCATAGAAATCGCAGCATTTAAATCGGTAGCATTTAAATCGGGCATCTTAATTTTAGCAATTTCTCTAATTTGTTCTCGTGTAAGTTTGGCTACTTTGTTCCGGTTAGGCTCGCCTGAAGCCTTAACTATGCCAGCCGCTTTTTTTAGCAGTGCGGAAACCGGCGGCATTTTAGTAATGAAACCGAAAGAACGGTCTTCATAAACAGTAATCACTACCGGTATAATCGTACCGAATTCTTGACTTTTTGTCCGTTCATTAAACTGTTTACAAAATTCCATAATGTTCACACCATGCTGTCCTAAAGCGGGACCCACTGGCGGTGCGGGGTTAGCATCTCCGGCAGGAATCTGTAATTTGATTATTGTCTTAATTTTTTTTGCCATCTCGTTTCACCAATTTTCACGAATAAACTCACGAATCTTATCGCGAATTTTCACGAATAAACCATTGTCATTATTCGCATCCATTCGTGATGTGTATTTCTATTCGTGCCGTTATTCGTGTTCATATTTTTTCTACTTGAAGAAAATCTAACTCCACTGGTGTTGGTCGACCAAAAATTGTTACCATAACTTTTAATTTTGCTCGTTCTTCGTTCACTTCTTCAACAATACCAATGAAATGCCGAAAAGGACCTTCAATAATTCTTACTGTTTCACCTTTTTCAAAGAGTACTGCCAGACGTGGTTTAGCAGTCGCTGGTGCTTCCAATAGACCAAGAATATTTTTTACCTCTTCTTCAGGTAAGGGGATAGGTTTTATTCCTCCAAGGAATCCGGTTACTCCGGGTGTGTTTCGCACTGTCCAATAAGTTTGATTGTCAATTGCCATCTGAATTAGTACATAACCGGGAAAAAATTTACGTTTTTTAATTTGTTTCTTATTTTTTCTAATTTCTACCACCTCTTCCGTTGGAATAATAACCCTTGATACTCTATCTTGCAATCCTACATTTGTAATTGTCTTTTCTAAACTTTCCTTTACTTTATCTTCGTAACCAGAATAAGTATGCAAAATGTACCAATTTTTTTCCATTTTTAAACTCCTCTTTAATCTTCACTAATTTGTAATTGGTAATCCGTAATTTTTAATTTTAAATTTTAAAGGATAATCTCTAAAATTTTTGAAAGAACAAAATCTATAAATCCGACAAAAATTGCTACCGCGATGACTAAAATTACAACGACCAAAGTTGAAGCAATCATCTCTTTTCGAGAAAGCCAATTAACTTTACGTAATTCATAATATACTTCTTTAAGAAATTTTATCCCTTGGTTAATCCACTTTTTCATTTTTTAGGCGCAGATTCACGCAGATTTTTAAACCTCGCGGATTGCCGCAGAAAAGTCCACGGGGGAAGAGGGACTCGAACCCCCAGGGCCGGTTTTGGAGACCGGTCGTTTACCAGTTAACGAATTCCCCCTCAAAGTCGTGTTCAATAAGGGGATAATCAAGGACTTCGTCCGTCGCAAGTCCCGACCTCCTCTCTGTCGGTCAGCGACCCTTTATTGTGTTCGGTCGCTCGGATCCGCCGATTCGGCGGATTAGTCCGAGACGCCCTC
>CAZRHN010000016.1:10679-16641 GCA_964599925.1 uncultured bacterium | reverse complement strand
TAGATACCATAAACCAAGACATTTGTCAAGTGGTTGGGGCTTTCCTTTGCCAGCGCCTCAAGATATCCCAGTAGGCGCCTTTGTAACCCTGTTTAATCGCTTGCATTAAAATCTGGTTCTGGTTATAGTTGTAATCAACCCCGCCCTTGCCCCGCCCCTGCACGCAGGAGCGGGGCTTGCGTGCAAGAGCGGGGTCAACCGCCCCCTCTTTAGAAGCAAAGAAAAAACGCTCATCTCCGGCAATTAAATCCGAAATATATTTATCTATATCTTCCCCCGCCTCTTCGGCGGGTCGCCGATGAGGCGACCTTAATTGTGGCGAAAGATAAAATATCGGCGATAAAAAATTATCATTTCTGTCGCCCTGTAGCCCTCGTCCCTCGTCCCTAACCACTCTTGCCAATTCTGTCCCTGGATAAACCCTTACCCCTAACATTACCCCTATACGGTCAGGTGAAACTTTCTTCATTAAACTAATCGTCTCTTTAACCGTTTCTCTGGTCTCACCCGGTCCACCGAGCAAAAGGTCATACATAAAGGTTATCCCGAATTTATGGCAAAGTTTAGCCGTATTTTTTATCTTTTCAACTCCGAAATTGCGTTTTAATATTTTCAAAATCTTAGGACTACCCGAATCTACGCCGAAATCAATACCTACACAACCTGCCTTTTTCATTAGTTTCGCTAAATCTTCAGTAAAAGGGTAAGGTGAACAATAGGTATACCATTTTACTTTAGCGTTGACCTTTTGCCGAATTATCTCTTCACAGACCGCTTTCGCATGTTCTTCCGGTAGATTAAATTCACTGTCACAGGTATGAAGACAATCAATACCTTGCTTGAGCAAATTTTTTATTTCTTGAACAACTTTCTTTGCTGAACGCAAACGGATTTTTCTTCCTTTGGCAATTGGGTCAGCGCAATAGATACATTTCTGGTTACAACCACGCTTGGTTTCAATATTCCCCTGTCCACCTTCTTTGAAATAACGCTGGTTGTTAATAAAATTTCGTTCAGGTTCAAGCACTTTATCTAAATCAAAATATTCTCGTGGATTGCTGTAAAGAATACCTTTTTTGCACCAGATTAATCCGGCTAAACTATGATAATCTTCCCCGGAGGAGATTTTCTCTACTAAGCGGGTAAAAGTTAACTCACCATCCCCGGAAATACCTAAATCAATACCGCAATAGGAAAGAATTTGTTCGGGCATAATTGAAAATCCTACCCCGCCCATTATTAAAGGTGAATTGGTTTTGGGTTTTAGGTAATGGATAATTTCTTTAATCTTAGGTAAGAAAAAGTCGCCACTTTGGAAATAACAGTCATCGGTATTCCTTACCGTAATCCCAACAACAACTGGCGAATTGTTTTTGAAATACTCGTCTATTGCTTTACGAAAATCTTCCGCAAAACATAAATCTAACAAATCCGCCTGATAACCTTTATTTCTTAATGCACTAGCGAGATAATCCAACCCAATCGGTGCAATCGCTGGTTTCATTAGGTTAGTGTTTACCAAAAGTACTTTGTTCATATTGAAATATTTTAACAAATTTTTCCTCCTTAATCAAAACCTTGAATTAAGAGAAAACACTTGACAAGCGGTGAAAATTGTGTTACGATGTCTTACAGGAGGTGACTTAAATGACAACATTTACATTGAGATTGTCTGAAAACTTGCGAAAAGAATTGGAACGGATAAGCAAGGAAGAGAAGTTGCCGGCGGGGCAGATTGTGAGAGAATCTGTGGAACGCTATATTGCTCTGGCAAAGTTTAGAAAATTAAGAAAAAAAGTCCTTCCTTTTGCCGAAGCGCAGGGACTGATCACTGATGAAGATATTTTTAAAACGCTCAAGAAATGAAAATCGTAATTGATTCCAATGTGATAATTGCTGCATTTGCTACTCGGGGGTTGTGCTGCGAAGTATTTGAACTTTGTTTAGCAGAGCATGATATATTCATATGCGATGCTATAATTCATGAAGTCAAAGAAGCGTTGACAAAGAAGGTTAAAGTTCCGCAACCCGTTACGAAAGAAATTGTAGATTTAATAGAAAGCAGGGCTCATAAAGTTAAACCTGTGGAATTGAGTAAGAAGATATGCCGCGACCCAAAAGATATGATGATATTAGGCACGGCAGAAAGTTGCCATGCCGGGGTTATCTTGACTGGTGATAAAGATTTATTAACTTTGAAAAGATACAAGAACACAAAAATCTTAACACCAGTTCAGTTCTGGAGACTTTTAGGAATGAAAGGTTAATCTAAAATCCGGAGGGAACAGTGTAGCCGGTATCTTTGAGGAGAGTAAAAAGCATACTTCTTTTTTCCGCATAGGTAGGTGTAAAAAGGTCAGGGCAGAGCATCACACTTTTGCCTTCATTAATCAGTTTTACCGCAAAGGCTAAACAGGTCTCTTCAGCACATTTCTTGCAGTTAGTCTGGGGTAAGAATTTATATACATCCAAAGGTAAGAGTTGTTGTTGCCGTTCATAGAGTGGTTCAATTTTGTCTTTGTTCTTATAACATTCGTTGACTAAATCTTTAAGCCAATTTAAAATCCGATGTGCCAATTCAATATTTTCAATCTGTCCGCCAGCGACTTTCCTCGGGTAAAGAGTAATCAGTCCACCTTCCTTCTTAAAAGTAAGGGTCAACGCCTTGTGGTTATAGATTGCTCCTTTCATTAACTGATTAAGATAAGGCATCAACTGACTAATATCGGCAGATAAATCAGCGTGGAACCTAATCTTGCCCGGGACAATGCAAGGAAGAATATGGGTAATGATTATATTTTCCAGAAATTTTTCCATCCTTCTATTTTCCACCTACTTTTTCAAATAAATCTCGTCTTGAGAGACTGTAGGATTCTTACCAATTTCATCGGAATACTCTGTTCCGTTTCTACTGCACCGTAGGGACAGACTTCGCTGCAACAGAAACAATTTATGCATTCCTTGTGGTCAATCCAGAGGTATTTTTTCTCTTTCCTGCCCCGGTTCGCCGACGAGATGAGTTTTATTGCTTTAACCGGACAACTTTCATAACATTTCAGACAAAGTTCGCATTTAGTCTGATTAATTCCCGGTCTAAACCAGATAAACTCAGTCAAGATGTTACCCAGCCAAAGAGGGACGTAGTTAGCCACATGGGCTGGCGGCAAAAGGAAATCCTTAATCTTAGATTCCTTCAATTTTTCACCGATGATTTCAATTATATCTAAGTTTGTTTCACCAAGTTTTTTATCTTCACAAAATTTAAGCAATGGAACAAATTCCTTCTTTAATCCGATGATTTCACAAACCACAGTATCTAAAGCAACCACATCATCACTGGCAAGAATTAGACCAAAGTTTCTAATTCTACCGGCTACCGGGCCGTTGCCATCCATACCGACAATACCGTCAGTAATCGTCAAGCGTGGTTTAACTACCGTAAGGATTTCACTAAGCAATTGAGCAAAGAGTTGGGAATTGTAAGCAAGACGATGGTAATCCGTCTTAATCATCCCCGGAACTAAACCGTAAAGATTTTTTATTCCGGTGGTAAAAGTGGTTAAACCATGGGTCTTCAATTTAGGCAAGGAAATTATCCCGTCAACTTCAAAAGCGGCATCGGTTAGGTAAATTTTCTTTCCCGGAAAGTTTTGGCTGGAAAATTCTCTAACTGAAGAATGGGTAAAATTAACCAGTTCTATATTTTCTTCTTGAGCAATTTTTTTCATCCCGGTTATTTCCCAGACTTTTTCCACTTTTTCAATTCCGGAAGGGCTATCTCCAATTGTTGGCTGAGCACCGATATTTTTTATCACCTTCGCTACGACACGGACAAATTCCGGATGGGTAGTAACTGTCTCTTCGGGTAGATGTGCAGAAAGAAGATTTGGTTTGATGAGAATTTTCTCGTTTGGTTTTACTGCTTGCGGAAAGTAAGAAAATATTTTTTCAATCTTTGCTTTTAATTCATTAGGTTGGTAATTTTCGCATTTGAGAATTAATACCCGTGCCATTATTTCCTTGCCTCTGATGTTTCAACCTTTTTCTGCAAACTTTTCTCCAGTTGTGCAATTTTTTTCTTTTGACTTGATATTGTCAAACTTCTCCTAATCAGAGCAGATATCAATGTCACTAAACCTAACACGACACCCAGGGCAAACGTCAGTAATAACACAAGAGCCAAAGAACTCTCAAATCTCCAAGTTAAAAAAGTCACCGTTACATTTGTTGGGTTCTGGAGTGCAAAAATAACCGCTAAAATAGCGATAAGCAAGGTGATAACTAAAAATAGTATCATATTTAAAGTTCAATAATTTCTACTTTCCGCTCAGGTAAAGTTAAAATTGCACAGGTTGGTTTACCTGTAAGCCAGCCTCCACATTCACCGGGGTTAATGATTAAGGTCTTACCTTCTTCGCGCACTTCCACTTGATGGGTATGTCCGTAAATGATGACATCGTATCTCTGGGAAGCAATCAATTGTTCTAAAAAGTCAGGTTGATGAATTAATAAAATTCTTTGTCCAAGAACTTCGGTCTCATAGCGAGTCTCATAAAATTCGCCAATCTCTTTAAATTTTGAACGCAGAAGAAACTTGTCTCCATCGTTGTTACCAAAAACAAGATAAAGTTTTGCTTTTAAATTTTTAAATTCTTTTGTAGTGAAAGGCGCAATAATATCCCCGGCATGAAGAACCATCTCTACATTTTCTTTATTGAACCGCTCAACTGCTTTGGCAATTAAAGGCAAATTTTCGTGTGTGTCGGCAATTATCCCAATCTTATACTCCATTTAGGTCTACCTCCATTTCACCATCCAACTATTTCACTATTTCACCATTCTATATTCCAACTAAGTTCACCTCCGTCCCGATTTTTAATTTTCTTGCTTTTTCGTAAAGCATTTTTGCAACCGCAATATCCTGGATTGCTAACCCTGTGGAATCAAAAACAGTTATTTCTTGCTCATCAGTCCGTCCGGGTTTAAGTCCGGCAACAATTTCACCAATTGAAGCGTAAATATTTTCTTCCTTCAAAATACCCTGACTTATTGGGACATTTATTTCACCGCTTCTTGTTGCCTGTTCATAATCGTCAACAACGATTTTTGCATTTTTTAAGATTAAGGGGTCAAGTTCCTCTTTCCCGGGTGCATCCGCACCAATCGCATTGATATGTGTCCCTTCCTTAATCCAGGGACGAAAAATTATCGGTTGATGCGAAGGTGTGGTGGTACAGATTATCTCACAAGTGGCTACTTCTTCGGGGATAGACTTTTTTAGTGTTGGAAATTTTGTTATAAATTGTTTTACTTTTTCTGGATTTGTATCCGTAATGTAAACCTTTTCAAATTGAAAAATTTCCTGATGAAACAAAAGTTGTGTCTCCGCTTGTTTCCCGCAACCAATCAAACCTAATGTCTTGACATTTCTTCGGGCAAGATATTTACTGGCAATCGCTCCTGCCGCACCGGTGCGGTAGTTAGTAATAATCGTTGCGTCCATAATTGCCAAGGGGAAACCGGTTGCCGGGTCACTGTAAATCAAGACTGCCATTACTGAAGGGAAATGACCTTTTTTTGGATTCCCCGGGTGGGCGTTTACCCATTTTACCCCGGCGGCATTTTCCACATAGGCAGGCATTGCCCGAAAGTCACCTTGATATTTTTCCAGTGGTAAATAAACTTTTACCGGCATCAGGGTTAACTTTTTTCCGTGTAAAGCAAAAGCATTTTCAACTGCCTCAATGACTTCATTAACTGTAATAATTTTTTTAATCTCTTCAGCAGTAAGAATTAAAGTCTTCATCTTCCATAAGATTGATTACAGTGATTTAAGGCAAACGATTACAACGATTTTCCGTCAATAAAATAATCTCTGTAATCGCCTTTTCATAATCGCTGGAATCGAGTTTCACTTTTGGGGTGGATAAAAAGTGTAACGAAAATTAAAATATCCTAAAAT
>CAZRHN010000016.1:8614-10579 GCA_964599925.1 uncultured bacterium | reverse complement strand
CCAAAAAGCCGTCCGATATAATAGTTAAGAATAAAGTCAATGTTAAGCCCGAAAAGCGGTTTTTTTGAGAATAGATATTTTGTTTTCACTAAATGTTCACCTGCTTTTTTCTTATTCTGGAATGCGGTTGGTGTCCAGACTGTAGCCGAACGAAAAGGTGAGATATAAGCACCTACGGTTGTGGAAATGGCAACGGTATTCCCTTCTTTATCAACAGCCCGCACTTGGTAGTAATGGATTTCTCCTACGCCTGCCTTATAATCAGTATACTTGTTTTCCAGAAAAATTCTGCGATTAATCTTTTTCTCAAAAATCTCCGGTGAACTGCTCCGATAAATATCGTAACCCTGGAAAGTCCCTCCCGGGCTATCCCAAGTTAAACTGATAAAATCCTTCACACTTACGTTAAAGTTTTTTATTTCTTCAGCAAATAACCTTCCCGAAACTGAAATAAAGAATACAAGCGCAAATCCAACGATTAACTTTTTGCACATGAAATAATTTTCTCCTTAATTTCAAATTTTACCGGTAAAAATTTTTCTATTACCCAGATATTTGTTTTACAATGCTCTGTAATTTTATTTACTTTAATTTCTCCACCCGCCATCGCTAAATAAGGTAGAATCTGGTCCCCTGCGTAGGAATCAATTGCACCTCCGGATTCGTATTCTCTAATTAAATTTTCTGCTGCTTCTCCGCCTACAATTTCTGCTTTTTTACCTCTTTCACCAAGCGCATTTGCACCCAAAATTGAATTTGCTGTAGAAAGCCAGAGTTGTATACCTGAACCCGGACAGATTGTGGAAACATATTTCATCTCAATATGAGGCTTAATTTTAAAATAACTAAGGAGTTTTTGTTCGGCAACTTCCCTTTGTCTTTCCGCAACTTTTTGCTCTCTTAAAGAAAGGGAGGCAACTGAGATTCCCCGAATTGAACGAATTTCACCTGATTCTAATAACCTCAAGGCAATCCATTTTGTTCCACTTACTTTTACCTTAACCTCAGCGCCACCTTTTGGATAAAAACCTTCTTTCAAAATACTAACATTGACCGAATAACCAGACTTCACCAACAGAGGAGATAAGACATTCCCGAGATAACTCACCGGAGGCGCCCATTTACCCCAGGTTGCACCACCATTAATTTCAATTTCTAAGGATGGTAAGCGGGTCGCCGGAATGAGTAAAGCCTGTAAAACTAAACCGATTGAACCAGCGGTAGAGATATTGAGGTTCAACCTCCTTCCTATTTCAGCCCGAATCCCTTCACCAGGATAAAAAGTTATTTCCTGAGAACCTAATTTTGCATTTTCTAATTTACCTTGCGCAAGATTGCTGACTGCCAAAATTGCTTGCAGGTGTTGTTCTCTTAAGCCCGGGTTACCACGTTTAACACGAATATTAAACACTTTTACTGGTTTACCGGTTAAGGCAGATAAACCAATAGCAGTACGAAGAATTTGTCCGCCACCCGACCCGTAACTACCATCAATTTCTATCATTTATGTAGTTTCACAAAGTGAAACTTGATTCCAGCGATTAGTAAAGGCGATTGCGGTGATTAGTATATCCTTAAAATCTCTGTAATCGTTGTTCTAAAATCACTGTAATCAGTCTACTTTATTTTCTCAAGAAGTTCTTTAAATTCAGGAAATTTTATACTGACTAAGGTAATCGTAAGGACAGCGGCAATGGTTCCCAAAACTATTCCTATCCAAGCAAACCCTTTACCTTTAAGTTCGGGCTCCTTGGAAATTTCGTTTAGGGCTACAAAACCAAAAATTATGGCTAAGGCAGCTTTCTCTAAACCAAAAAGATGGATGAAGGAAAAAACACCAAGAACTAAACTGACAACTGCAAATTTTGATTTTTTCATCTTCTCTTCGCCCTCCCTTATCATTCATCATTCATAATTCATAACTCATACTTTGTGTTACTCTTTACTTCCCTATTATTCTAACCG
>CAZRHN010000016.1:0-8514 GCA_964599925.1 uncultured bacterium | reverse complement strand
TAAGATAAATAACTGAAATTCCTTTCCCGGAGCATATAATAAGGGAAAAAAGGCGAGGCTAAGTTTACCGCTAAACTCATTAAACTGATAAAAAGAACAAACTTAACAAAATTACTTTCTTTTATTTTCTTGATAAAATCCAAAAAACTGAAATAGTCGCCCGGATGAATTCGTAATTTTGGTTCGTAATATTTTGTCAAATAAATCCAAGAAATAAACCGGGATAACATTGCTAAAGAAAAAATGACAGTAAAACCAACTAAGTTTTTTCGGTTGAAAAGGGAAAGAATAAATCCAGCAAGAAATACACTGCTTAAAGCAACCGTAGCGAAAATACGGTTCCGGAAAGCAAAATAACTTCCCCGTCTGCTCATTGGCACATACTGCGCCATTATACTTCCCCAGGCCGGTGCAGCGATGTTCCCGAATAATGCGTAAAGCGTCACGAATAAGATTAGCCAACCAGCAGGATTATTTTTCAGAAAGAAATAAGGGAGTAAAATTATCGGTAACCAAGTTAAAACTTGTGAAAATACGCCTGCTTTGATAATTTTTTTTCGTCCAATTTTTTCGGTTAAATCTGCAGTTTTCAACTGGGAAACAGCTGCAGTTAAACCCGGCACGGAAACCAGGAAACCAATCTCGCGGGCACTTGCTCTCAAGGCTAAGGCGTAAGGATTGATATAGTTCTCGGCGATACCCTGCATCACCGAAGCAAAGATACCGTCAAGAAAAGAAAATCTCAAACTTTTTCTAATTTTACCTTTTACCATAGTAAATCCTGATTACGGTGATTATTAACAGCGATTACAGCGATAAAAATTTCCGAATAGAAAATCACTGTAATCGTTTGCCTTTAATCGCTGAAATCAATAAGAAGTCAAAGTTGAAGAAGGGTTTTAAATTTTTTGAAATCAAATCTTAATTTGAACAATTCTTTCATCCGTTCAATTTTTCTTTCCCCGTGGAAGGGTATCTTCTCGGTTATTTCCTCAATCAATTCCACCGTAGTAAAAGTATCATAAGCAACTAAAAGCACCGGTGTCCCTGAATCAATCGCTTTACTTAAAACTAACGAATCCGGGGATAAATTGCCGGTAAGAATTAAGCATTTTGTCGGTGTTTCTAAGGCGGCAAGTTGAATATCTGCGCGGTCACCTCCAGTGATTACCGCTTTATTGGCTATTTTCCGAAAATAGCGTAAGGCGTGCTCGGGATGCATCGCCCCAACGGTAAAATTTTCTACCAGTTCATCAAGTTTGTTCTCTCCGGAAAGCACCCGGGCATTTAAATGTTCAACAATTTCTCTAACTGCCACTGCGGCAAGTAAGATATCTTTCGGGAAAAGAGCAAAAATTTCAATTTTTCTTTTCTCTAAATAAGGAAGAACTGCATCAGTAAAATAATCAACTTGACTCTGCGGGATGAAGTTAACCATTGCTCCTAAAAAATTGTCCTTAAAAATTTCTTTTGCCCTTAAGAGCGAATCAATAGTCAAATTTTCTTCATATTTGAGGACAAAGATAGCTTTGCTTTTGGTAATCTCTACAATTTTCTCAACCGGTAAATCAAAAATATACCCTTCACTTAAATCGCCCGCTCCGTCAATAAGAACTAAATCTTTACCTTTTGCTACCGAATTGAAATTTGTTTCAATTTTTTCTTTAAAATTTTCTTTATTTTTACCTGAAAGAATACTACTGATTAGTTCTTGAGTTACCAGAATCGGACAGATTTTTTCCATTGGTTCTTCTAAACCAAGCACCTGTTTTACCGACCAGGCATCTTCTTCTCCCTCTTCTCTTATTGCTCTGCCGAAAGGTTTAAAATAACCAACCCGATAGCCTTCTTCTTTAAGTCTTAGACCTAAACCCACGGTAATTAAACTCTTACCTGAATAAGGTTGTGAAGAAACTAAATAAATGCTTTTTACCATTTCTTCCTCCTCATAAACACTAATTTATACGAATGAATACACGAATTTGCACGAATATTTTACAAATTTCCATATGTTTATTTTAGTTCGTAGCCTTATATTTTCTTGCTCCGGTTTTGAAAAAGCCAAGGTTTCGAGCGACTTGAGAAATTTTTAGGAGAAAATGAAACTTTTTTGCGACCCCAATGTGATGTCGGGGGAAATCGGTCTGCCTCACCTTTGACCGATTTAGCAAAAAAGGTGAATTTTCTCCGACTCCCCGATGTTACATCAGGGAGGAAAAATTTCAGGAAGCGAGAAACCGACTTTTTCAAAACCCCCCGTATTTCATTCACAATTTTATTGTTAACTTTGCATCAACAACAACTGGTTCTTTGTTTGGATAAAAAATTAATGGGTTTATATCCAACTCCATAATTTCCGGGGAATCAAGTGCAAGTTGTGATAACTTCAAAATTAAGGAAACGAGCGCATCCAAATCTATCCCTTTTTCTCCACGAATCCCTTGAAGAACAGGGTAGCCTTTAATCTCTTTAATCATTTCTTTTGCTTCCGATAAACTAAACGGGGCAACCCGAAAAGAAACATCCTTTAGAATTTCCACATAAATCCCGCCTAAACCAAACATCACTAAAGGACCAAACTGGACATCCCGATGCAGTCCAAGAATAACTTCTCTGCCTTTCTCCACCATTTCTTGAACTAAACATCCGTAAATTTCTGCCTCCGGGAAAAAACGTTTACTTCTTAAGACCATCGCTTCAAAAGCATCCCCCACTTCATCTTTATCATCTAAATTTAATCTTACTCCGCCAAAATCGGTCTTATGGAGTATCTCTGGAGAAGATATTTTTAAAGCAACTGGATAACCAATTTTTTCGGCTAAAGAGATGGCTTCCTCGGCAGTTTTCGCTAAACCGCTCTTAGCAAATTTAAACCCGTAAGCAGAAAGGACCTCTTTTACTTCTAAATCAACCAAGTTTAACCTTTTTTCTTTTTTTACTTTGCTCAATATTACTTCCACCTTCTTTTTTTCACCGGAATAAGGAACAATTGTTTCAATATTTCTTTCTTGCCAGTTTTTATATTCTACCATTGCTTTCGCACAAGCAATCGCTCTTTCCGGATAGGTATAATTCGGTATTTTATTCTGATTTAAAGATTTCCGTGTCTCTTTGACTTCCGCTTCACCCATAAAACAAACAATAATTGGTTTTGTAGATTTTTTCCCCAGTTGAATAATAACCTCACCGCTCTCTTTCACTTCACTTACTGCTTGGGGAGTAAGCAAAACAACGACTACATCTACATTCTCCTCTTTGATTAAAGCCCCTAAGGCTAACTCATATCTTTTTGCCGGTGCATCACCGAGTAAATCTACCGGATTGTATATATTTGCCTGAGGGGGTAAATTATTTTTTAAGAATTCAATTGTCTCATCTTGAAAAAAAGCAAGTTCTAATCCTAAAGATTCCACCTGGTCAGTAGCCATTATCCCTGGTCCGCCGGCATTAGTGATAATCCCCACCCGTTTGCCTTTAGGCAAAGGTTGATAGGCAAAAACTAAAGCGTAGTCAAGAAGTTCTTCCATTGAGTCGGCACGAATGACACCTGCTTGCTTAAACGCCGATTCATAAGCTTGTTCCAAACCCGCCAAAGTGCCGGTATGCGAGGAAATTGCCTTTTTCCCACCAGTAGTTTTTCCTGGTTTAAGCACAATTACCGGTTTTTTCTTGGTCAATTCTTTAGTGATGCGGATAAACTCTTGTCCGTTTTCTATTCCTTCTAAGTAGGCGATAATTACCTTTGTTCCCGGGTCATCAACTAAGGCAAGCAAAAAATCAATTTCGTTTAAGTCGGCTTTATTACCCAAACTAACAAATTTAGAAAAACCAACCCCTTCGGCTTTCGCCCAATCAAGGACAGCGCTACATAAAGCACCGGATTGGGAAATAAAAGCAATTTCACCTTTTTTTGGCAAGAAACTTACAAAAGATGCATTCAGGGAATAATGCGGGTTAAGAAGACCAAGACAGTTCGGACCTAAAATCCGTATTTCATATTTCCGAGCAATTTCCAAAATTTGTTGTTCTCGTTTATATCCTTCACCACCAACTTCTTTAAAACCGGCAGAAATAATAATTACTGCTTTTATTCCTTTTTCGCCACAGTCAATTAATGCTTGGGGGACATATTCGGTGGGAATAACAATTATGGCTAAATTAATTTTTTCCTGGATTTCTTCAACTTTTGAATAGGTTTTTAAACCAAGAATCTCGGTTGTCTTAGGATTTACTGGATAGACTTTGTATAATGTTTGTGGTTGCTCAACGAGATTTTTCAGGATTTGATGCCCAACTTTATGGGGTTCACGGGAGGCACCAATTAAGGCGATTGTTTTTGGTTGGAAAAATTCTTCTAACATTCCTTTATCACGAATATACACGAATTTATTTGCGAATATGCGCGAATTTTAGATAAAAAGTTAGAGTTCCAAGCGCAATTGAAACTTGAACTTTTTAATTTAAAGCGCTTTCCTCAGCAAATCAACGACTTCTTGATAACTTACTTCACGGGGATTGTTCTTTGTTGAACTGGCAGTCAAAGATTTCTCGGCTAACTCTTCTAAATCAGTTTCTTTAATCCCTAATTCGCTTAACCTCTCAGGCATACCTACTTCTTTTATTAGCCACCGAATTACATCCACTGCTTCTCCATTAAGGGCTGAATTTAAACCATCTCTTTTTTCTCTGCTCAGGAGGTCAGATTCAAGGTTATATTTCAAGACATAAGGGAGAATTACCGCACAGGCTATCCCGTGGGGAAGATTATGTAAACTGCCTAAAAAAGAAGCAATCCCATGAATAAGCCCTAAACTAGCATTAGCAATCACTATTCCGCCAAAAAGGCTTGCCTGGGACATCGTTGTTCGCCCATCAAGATTCTTACCATTTTTTACTGTCTCAACTAAAGTTTCTTTGACTAACCTTATTCCCACAAGGGCTAAAGTATCAGTGAAAGGGTTAGATTTCTTAGAAAGATACCCTTCAATCAAATGGGTTAAAGTATCCATACCGGTAGAAGCAGTAATTTCCGGGGAAAGAGAAAGGGTTAATTCCGGGTCAATAATTGTTACTTTAGCAAATAGGTATGGACTACGAAAACTACGTTTTGTTTTCAGTTTTTTGTTTATAATTACTGCATTCATTGTCACTTCCGCACCGGTCCCGGCGGTTGTCGGCAGAGCGATAAATGGCAAACCATCGCTATCCAAAACTTTCATCTTTTCACCCGGGGAACGCACTTCTTCAAGATAATCAGCCAAAGTGGTAAACCCCGCTCCTGCGTGCAGGGGCGGGGCTACTTTGCTTAATCCAGCAATTGCTTTAGCAACATCAATTGCACTACCACCACCAACCCCAACCACTAAATCTGCGTTATATTGCCGGCACAATTCAACCCCTTGGTCAACAATTTCTACATCCGGTTCAGGATAAACACGGTCAAAAAGATAATAACCTAAACTTTTTTCCATAAATATCTTCTCAATCTTTTCCAGAATGCCTTGCTCGCGTAACGCTTTCCTGCCGGTAACCAAGAAAATGTTATTCCCGAATTCTTTTGCCTCTTCGCCAAGTTTGGTTAAACTACCTGTCCCAAAAATTATTCTCGTCGGTAAATTAAATTCATACATTATTTTTTCCCTTTCTTTATCTCCGTTCCGATAGCTAACTTTTCTGCACCGGCAAGTTTTGCTTTATCTAAAGCTTCTACTACGATGCCGTGTTTCACACCTTCATCAGCACGAATAATCAAAACTTTTTCTTCTCGCCCAAGGAGTGCTAACCGTAACTCATTCTCTAAATTTTCAGTTTTTATTTCTTTACCGTCAAGGATAAATTTTTCCTCTTTAGTAATGGTCAAAATCAATTTTTCACCTAATTCGGCTTTAGCGGTGATTATTTTTGGCAACTTAACCCTAATTCCTGCCTGCAACATAAACGGTGAAGTTAACATAAAGAAAATTAAAACTTGAAAGACCATGTCCGCCATCGGTGTAGGGTCAAGCCGTGGTGCAAGCCGCGGATACTTTCTCCTAATTTTCATTTTTTCCTCCTTTACCTAGTATAACAAATTCAAACAGATTAAAATCGTTTTTTCATTGAAGAACCAAATCTTTTAAAGGTTTACGGGTAGATTTTGGTTTTTCTGCTGGATAACCAAAAGCAACTACCGCCATCAGTTCGTGCCCGCCCGCCGGCGAGGCAGGGCGCTCAGGTAAATTGAGAATCTGGTTAACTTTTTCTTTATTTTTTAAAATTTCACCTAACCAGCAGGCACCAAGACCAAGCGAATGTGCGGTAAGAAGCATATTCTGGATACAGGCACCAATTGCCTGACAATCTTTTGTTCGGTCATACATCAAATCCTTATCTAAAAATACGCAAATACATAATTTAGCATTTTTAATAATTTCTGCATCAACGGTTAACTCCGCTAATTCGCTTAATTCGCTTTTTTCTTTCGCTAAATAGAACTTCCAGGGCTGATTATTCTTCCCTGACGGTGCCCACCTTCCCGCCTCAAGTATTTTTTCAACTTTTTCTTTTTCAATTTCCTGTCCAGTAAACTTTCTTATACTCCTCCGTGTTTTTATAAGACCTAAAATCTCTTCCATCTTTTTGAGTAAAAAGTCAAAGTTCCGAGCGACTTTATCAAAAACTCACTGATTTACTAACTCTTTCAATCTCAATGCATTTTTTACCGCATAACCATAAGCATCATTATTAAAATAAGCGTAAACAGTCTTCCCCTCGTTCAACCATTTTTTTGCTTTTTTTGCCCAAGATTTCAATTCCTCATCCGAATAATTTGACCCGTAAAGACTTTCCCCGCCATGAAATCTTAAATATACACTATTCGCAGTAATTTCCTCAACACAGGGCCAATCCGGTGAACCCCGCCCCTTTCGTTGAGTTGACCCCGCTCTTGCACGCAAGCCCCGCTCCTGCGTGCAGGGGCGGGGCAAGGGCGGGGTTGACGACGAGTAACACGAAAGTTTTTCCGCACCTGCCATATCATTTTGACGAAAGGGGCGGGGTGAATGAGCAATACATAAAGGGAAATTGTATTTTCTTAAGATTTCATATATTTCATTATTAAACCAAGATTCATTACGAAATTCAAATGCCTGGACAATTTTCGGCATCGTTTTCTTCAGTAACCGGCAGAATTCACTCAACTTTTCTTTATTTGCCTTAAGTCCCGGTGGTAATTGCCAGAGAATCGGACCAAGTTTTTCTTTCAAAGCAGAAACATTAGTAGAAAAAACCTTCAACGGCTCTTCGCAATCTTTCAATTTTTTTATATGAGTAATAAACCGGCTACCTTTAACCACAAAAAGAAAATTTTTTGCTGTCCGTTTATACCAGTTCTCAAAAGTTTTCTTCTGGGGTAGACGATAAAAAGTAACATTCAATTCAACCGTATCAAAATATTTTGCGTAATATTCAAGCCACTTGCTTTGTGGTAAATCCGCCGGATAAAATACCCCATCCCACCAATGCCAATAATTATACCCACTTGTTCCAATGAAAATATTTTTCCTCAAGGAATCACTCTAAGTTTCTTCCGGATATTTCTCAATAGAGAAATTACTGAATATAGAACCAACGCTACTGCAATTATCCAGAACCAACCCGGTAAATTTTTGCCAAAGATAGCCACATAACTAAATGGTAAAAGAATCGCCACCCCAAGAACCATCCCCCAGGTGACAATTTTATCTATTTGTCCTTTCCTGATACTATTAACAATTTTATAAAGAGAAAACCAGAAAAATGGCGCACAGCAAAGATAAAGTAAACCAAAAATATACGGACTTACATTATAAGTTTTCCTGATATTCTCTGCCCAGTTGTTAATTGCGGTTAAAATAGATTCCATTTACCACCTTTCCCCCATTGTCAAATTTCCCGACCCCATACCCCATCGGTAGCCGACCCTTAAGGGTCGGCTTCACTTTTTCTCTTCTATGCGAAAACCAATTTGACGCTGTGATTTTTCTGGTGGAGCCATCAGTTGGCGTATTGCTTGGAAGATTGTTCTGATTTCTTCATCGTGCCTTTCAATCTTTCTTTCCAGTTGTGCTAATTTGTCTGCCAGTTCTTTATGGGTTAAAAGGATTTCTCTCAGTTTTACAAAAGTCCGCATAATTGCAATATTAACCTGAATCGCTCGTTTACTACGGAGAACACTGGAGAGCATAGCGACACCCTGTTCAGTAAAAGCATAAGGAAGATATTTAATGTGCCTACCTCGTTTTAAAATCGTTGATTCTTTCTCGTTTAAGGTCACAATTTGTGACCTTAAAGATTTTGTCTCTGTCCAAGTCAACTGAAACATAAAATCCTCGGGAAAACGGTCAATATTGCGTTTGACTGCTTGAATCAGTACTTTTGTCTTAACACTGTAGAGTTTCGCGAGATGTATACTCAGCATAACTTTATGCCCACGAATAAGAAAAATTTTCTTTTCAATGATTTCCGTCGGAATTATCTTATTCATATTCTCTTCCC
>CAZRHN010000015.1:12819-16873 GCA_964599925.1 uncultured bacterium | reverse complement strand
TGGCGGGGTCACCCAGTCGCTTATTCATAAGAACTGGATAATCTGCCTCCGCTAAGTTCACTTCAGCAAAAATGCAAAAGTTCAGATGAAGATTTTAATCTGTGTAATCGGGATTTAATAATCGTTGTAATCAATTTTCTATGAAATGAAGACAAAAATTGTTTATCGTTGTCAGAAATGTGGCTATGTTTCAGTAAAATGGCTGGGTAAATGTCCGGATTGCAGTGGATGGAATACTTTTCTTGAAGAAAAGGAAATACCGGAAATTGGACAGGGGGCACGACGAATATTGCAATTTTCATCGGAAATTCTAACCTTGGATGAAATCAGCATGGAAACTGAAGGACGCTATCAGATTGGGATAAACGAATTTGACCGTATGCTTGGCGGTGGAATTGTTCCCGGGTCAATAATTCTTATCGGTGGACCGCCGGGGATTGGTAAATCAACCTTGCTTTTGCAAACCGCAGCAAAAACAGTTTCCTCGGGAAATACTCTTTATATTTCCGGTGAAGAATCATTACAACAAATTAAATTGCGCGCCTTAAGGTTAGGTATTGATTCGGTTAAAATAAAAAATTTATATCTTCTCTCGGAAACAAATCTGGAAAATATCCTTGAAGCAATAAATAAAATTAATCCTCAATTTTTGATTATTGATTCTATTCAAACGATGTATCGTTCCGATTTTCCCTCTGCGCCGGGGACAGTTACCCAGGTTAGAGAATGTGCTGCTGAATTGGTGAATTTGGCTAAAACCCGGGGGTTATCCGTTTTTCTTTTGGGTCATGTAACTAAGGAAGGGGTGATTGCTGGTCCGCGTGTCTTAGAACATTTGGTTGATACAGTTTTATATTTTGAACCGGAAAAACAATATACTTACCGTATTTTACGTGCTTATAAAAACCGTTTTGGACCAACAAATGAAATCGGTATCTTTGAAATGAAAACTGATGGGCTACATGAAGTTCCTAATCCCTCAAACATTTTCCTTGAAGAACGAGCAACGCTTACTCCGGGGACAGTGGTTACCGCAGTTTTAGAAGGGACAAGACCCTTACTTTTAGAAGTGCAGGCATTAGTGAGTAAAGCAAATTTTTCTCTTTCCCGACGGATGGTCCAGGGTCTTGATTATAATCGGGTAATGATGTTAATTGCCATTCTTGAAAAGAGGTTTAATTACCCTTTAGGGAATCAGGATATTTTTGTAAATATTGTCGGGGGAATAAAGGTTAAAGAGACCGCGGTTGATTTAAGTGTCGCTTTATCTATTGCTTCCGCACTCTTAAACTTTGTTTTCCCGGCAGACACGGTAATAATGGGTGAAGTTGGTCTCACCGGTGAAGTGCGTTCAATTGGACAAATTGATTTACGCATCCGGGAAGCAGAAAAATTGGGTTTTAAACGTTGTTTTATTCCCGAATATAATTCTCGTAATTTGAAAGAAAAATTTAAATTAGAAACGGTGGGTATTTCACGAGTAGAAGAAGCAATAAAATATCTGAAATAGGGGGAAGAAATGTTAATCTGGATAATTCGTGCTTTAGTGATTCTCGCTGGACCAATTATTGGTTATTTACAGATTTCACCTGATGCCCGGGGGATACTTATTGGTGTTGGTGCGGCATTATTTGTTTTATTAGTTGAAATAATTATTGAACGTATCCCTCTGGACACTCTAATTGCTGCCATTTTGGGGATAATTGTTGGTTTAATCGCGGCTAAACTTTTAGATTACAGTGTCTACTTGATGGAGAATCCCAAAATTTATGAGGTAATGCGCAAATATTCACTCCTGATAAAAGTTATTTTTGGTTACCTGGGACTGGTGATTGCAGTAAGAAAGAGAGGTGAATTAGAACTCTTAGATAAAGATATTTTTAGAAGGATTCCAGCAAAAAAAATTGAGGATTTGAAAATTCTTGATACCAGTGCAATTATTGATGGGAGAATTGCCGATATCTGTGAAACAAAATTTTTAACCGCGACTCTAATCGTTCCCCGTTTTGTACTCAAGGAATTGCAGGATATTGCCGACTCGCCTGACGGCACAAAACGTGCTCGGGGACGGAGAGGGTTAGAAATTCTTTCCCGTCTCCAGGAATGTCCTGAAGCAACCGTAAAAATTTTTGATAAAGACTATCCGGAAATTAAGGAAACCGATATGAAAATCATTCAGTTGGCTAAAGACCTACAAGCAAAAGTTCTTACTACTGATTTTAATTTAAATAAAGTTGCCACTATTGAAGGGGTTAGCGTCTTAAATGTTAACGATTTATCCAATGTGCTTAAACCAATTGTTCTCCCCGGAGAACCAATGTCAATTTTTGTGGTTAAAGAAGGTAAAGAACGAGACCAGGGAATCGGTTATCTTGATGACGGGACAATGGTGGTGGTTGAAGATGGAAGAAGATACATTGGCAAAAAAATTGATGTTCTCGTAACTTCAATCATTCAGACTTCTGCCGGAAGAATGATTTTTACTAGGATGAAAGAATGATTGGGCGAACTTTTGCATTTTTGCTTTCTTTCTCTACACTCCGGCAGATACGCAGAAAAGTAAATAGACTAAAAAGTCAGTTCCTCGCTCTATAATCTTTTTCCCCTCCGCCACTGAATCAATGGCGGAGGGTCGGCAAAGGCTTCAACTTCTTCGGTAAACAAATCTAAACTTCTCCGACGTATCGTCGGAGTTCGGACAAGATTTGTTTTTTCCGCCCAAGGCGGATCCGCCTCTGGCGGAAACCCCTTCAGAATTTTCGCCTTTGCCTAAAAACATTTAAATTACGCTCGGAACTTAGACTTTTTACTCTAAGAAAAAATTGAATCTTTGCGAAAAAATGAATGTATCCGCAGTAATTGTTGCCGCTGGTAAGGGGGAAAGGATTAATCGCTTCAAAAAAAAACAGTTTCTTTCGCTTTGCGCTAAACCGTTACTTTACTGGACATTAGAAAATTTTGAGAAAATTAAAGAAATAAAAGAGGTTGTTTTAGTCCTTCCTAAAGAAGATATACCAAAGTATGTAAAATCCGTCCGGAAAAAATTTTCTAAAGTAAAAAAAATTGTCCCTGGCGGTGAAACACGGCAAGAATCAGTATTTAATGGGCTAAAAAGTACAGAAGAAAATTTTCCCTTAGTGGCAATTCATGACGGTGTCCGTCCCCTTGTGAGCACGAATTTAATTGAAAGGACATTGAGAATTGCCAAAAAATATGGGACAGCGGTTGCCGCTTTACCAGTTAAAGAAACTCTAAAAATGGTCTCTCCGGGGAATCTGGTTAAAACTACCTTACCTCGTGAGGAAATCTGGGCAATCCAAACTCCACAAGTTTTCCGTCGGGAAATTATTCTTCAAGCCCACCAGAAAGCAAGAAAAGATAAATTTACTGGAACCGACGATGCTCAACTCGTTGAACGGCTCGGCTTACCCGTAAAATTAGTCTCCGGGGAATATACGAATATAAAAATCACTACTCCCGAAGATTTACTTTTTGCCAAAACCATCTTAAAGACACAAATAACACGAATGAAGAACACACGAATGTTCACGAATATTCGTGCTAATTCGTGTAGCTAATTCGTGTAAATTCGTGATAAGTTTATGAGAATCGGGATTGGTTACGACCTTCATCGTTTAAGAAAAGGAAGAAAACTTATCCTTGGTGGCGTAGAAATACCTTATCCGAAAGGTTTATTCGGTCATTCCGATGCCGATGTCTTACTCCATGCAATTGCTGATGCTTTACTCGGTGCGGCAAACCTTGGCGATATCGGAAAACACTTCCCGGACACTGACCCAAAGTATAAAAACATTTCTAGTAAAATAATCCTTGAAAAAGTTTATCGGTTAGTGAGAAAAAAAGGATACAAAATTGAGAATGTTGATTCGGTAATTATTGCTGAAGAGCCAAGACTTGCACCTTACATTCCCCAGATGAAAAGAAATACTTCCTGGGTTTTGAAAATTAAACCCGATGAGATAAGTATTAAAGCCAAAACTAACGAAAAACTTGGCTACCTCGGTCAAAAACAAGCCATTTCCGCCTACGCAGT
>CAZRHN010000015.1:9788-12719 GCA_964599925.1 uncultured bacterium | reverse complement strand
AAAAGGGGGTGAAAAAATGAAGACGTTAAGTCTGGTTTCTTTGATTGCCGGTATCGTTTCTTTAGTGATTGCGGTAATTAGTCGTGTCCTCTATTGTCCAATTTCAATCATTGCCCGGGATGTACCGGCGGCCGCCTACGGACAACTGAGTTCCATACTTTTCCTTCTCTCAATTGCTGCCGCGCTTCAAGAAAAAAAGAAAGAAGAATAACAACAATCCCGATTAAAAAGTAAAATAAAAACGAATTCTAATAATGTTTGACCTTTCTCGTAAAGGAAAGGTTTTTTATATCAAAAAAATTTAATCTGGGGGAAGAAGATGAGTAGCAAATTTAAACCAAAGAAATCTTGGCAAGAAAAATTAGCCAATAGTAAGGATTTGCCAAAAGTTGTGAAAATTACTGAGAAATTAATTAAAAGATGGGGGAAAGGCACGGTGGTTATTCCTGCACCGAAAGAAGTAGATGAAGTTATGAAAAAAGTTCCCAAAGGTAAACTGATTACCATAAACCAAATTCGCGAAATCCTTGCTAAGAAACATCATGCGACAATCGGTTGCCCGATAACTACCGGAATTTTTGCTTGGATTTCGGCTCACGCTGCCGAGGAGGCAAGAGCAGAGGGAAAGGAAGACATTACTCCTTACTGGCGGACATTAAAATCTCAAGGGGAACTTAATGAGAAATATCCGGGCGGTGTGGAAGCACAAGCTAAACATCTAAGGGAAGAAGGACACCCAATTGAGCCGGGAAAAGGTAAAAAACCACCCAAAATAAAAGATTTTGAAAGGTATTTAGTAAAATTATGAAAAAGCTATTTTGAGAGACAAAGTGGGGAGGGGATAAAAGGACTTGAATTTTAGGAAATTTCTTTTTAATATAGTATCTATGATTACGGCGATAAAAAGGAATAGAGCCGTTAGGTAGAAAATTATGTCTATTCTTGTTTATAACACTTTGACTGGTAAAAAGGAAGAATTTGTTCCGCAGGAAAATAAAAAAATAAAGATGTATGTCTGCGGGATAACACCCTATGATGCCTGTCATCTTGGACATGCGCGATGTTATGTTGTCTTTGATGTAATCCGCAGGTATCTGGAATATCGTGGCTACGAAGTTAACTATATCCAGAATTTTACTGACATTGATGACAAGATTATTAAACGGAGTAAAGAGTTGGGAATAAACCCGAAAGATTTGGCAGAAGAATATATCAACGAATTCTTGTTCTATTCAGAAAAATTGAACCTTAAACCACCGCAAGCATACCCGCGGGTTACCCAGATGATGTCTCAAATTCTTAAAATTATTGAAGGTTTAGTCAAGAAAGGATATGCTTACGAAAATGATGGTAATGTCTTTTTTTCAGTAAGAGAATTTCCTGATTATGGCAAACTTTCTAAACGTAATCTTGAAAGTATGACCGAAGAGTTCAGGAGAATAGAACCTGACGAGAGAAAAAAAGACCCACTTGATTTTGCTTTGTGGAAGAAAGCAAAAGAGGGTGAACCTTTCTGGGAATCACCTTGGGGTAAAGGTCGCCCGGGCTGGCATATTGAATGCTCAACAATGTCAATGGAATATCTCGGGGAAACTCTGGACATTCACGGAGGTGGACAGGATTTAATTTTTCCGCATCACGAAAACGAAATCGCTCAATCGGAAGCCTACACCGGTAAACAGTTTGTCCGCTATTGGTTACATAACGGTTTTGTCACGATTAACAAGGAAAAAATGTCCAAATCTCTGGGTAACTTTTTTACTCTTGAAGAAATATTCCAGAAATTTGACCCAACAGTTGTGCGCTATTATTTAATCAGCCAGCATTATCGCAGTCCGCTTGATTTTTCTGATTCTCAACTTGAGCAGGCAAAAAGTGCCTGGGAAAGTTTAATTGATACTTATGAATTTGCCCATTTTGTTCTTTCTAAAAAGGGAATTAAACCCTTAATCACTCAATCACTTAATCACTCAATCACTAAAAGATTTGACCAAGCAATGGATGACGATTTCAATACTGCGGAGGCGATTGCCCAGATTTTTTCCTTGAGAGAAGAAATTACTCGTCGGATTAAAGCAGAGGATATTGGTTCCCTACCAGGGTTAATCTCTATATATCGTCATTTGCTTGAGGATGTGCTCGGACTGAAGATGCCTGAACCGCTGGAAGCAAGAAAATTAGATGAGTCAATACTAAGTCTGGTTAATCAACGGGAAGATGCACGCAAAAATAATGATTTTACTTCAGCGGACAATCTGCGTAAAGAAATTGAAAACAAGGGTTATCTAATTGAAGATACTTCCTTCGGTCCACGCTTGAAAAAGAAACCTTAAGAATTTAGAATTGAGAATTAAGAATGGATAATAGGTAGAGTTAAATGGAAAACAAAATAACAAGAGATGAGCATCTCAATTGGTTAGGAACTATAAAAAGAAAAATATTACGGGTTAATGATACCTCGGAGAAGATTGCATTCAGTTTTAGTCTCGGTGCATTCATTGGTGTATTTCCTACCTTTTATCTGGGAGGCATCTTAACCTTGGCTTTATGCGGATTATTTAGATTAAACTATGCGGCAGGCATCCTCGGTTCAGCGGTGGTAATGAATCCAGTGACTACACCAATCTTTTGGGGATTAAGTGCTCTTGTTGGTAGTTTAATTTCTTCCCGTGATGCACAGTTTATTCTTCACCAAGCAAAGAACGGCGAAATATTCAAGTCACTCGGAGATATTGCTTTAGTCTATTTAAGTGGCAATCTAATAATTTCGTCATTAACGGCAATAGTTTCCTACTACTTGGTAAAAAAGTTAGTGGCAACCTATAGAAAAAGGTTACATCAATCTGTGTAATCGGTAGTAAAAAATCGCTGTAATCAACGAACTTTAGAAATTTTGCCGGCGTAGCTTCCGCCAGAGGCGGAGGTAGAGCA
>CAZRHN010000015.1:0-9688 GCA_964599925.1 uncultured bacterium | reverse complement strand
TCCAGGAACCGTTTAATACACCGAGAAAATCATTTTGCAAGTTCTCAAGAGTAAACCCCGCCCCTTTCTTAGAGTTGACCATCAGCAGTGCGGAGTTCTTTACATCTCTTGCCATAACCATTTCTGAAGAAAGGGGCGGGGTAAATTTGTATTCTTTCCATCTTTTTTTGATATCTCTTAAAATTGAGAAATCTTCATCCACACTGACCGAATATTTGCTTTTCTCTATTAAGCCCTTCTTATCTAACACTTGATAAATTAAACCAGTAATTATTGCGATAATAATTGCAAATGAAACAAAAATTAATGCTTTTATCCCAAAAAAACCAAACAACATAATTGTCACCGGTAAATTTGCCCAAGGTGATGCCAATAGAAAGGCAATCACTGCTGGGATTGATGCGCCTTTTTTATAAATTTCTATCGCAATCGCCAGAATTCCATGTGAACAGGCGGACATTAAAAAACCTAATCCTGCCGAATAAAAAATAGTTCTTTTTTTATGTTCTGCCAAATATTTTGAAATATATTCTTGAGGGATAAAATGGTCAATAAATCCTCCAATCAGTAAACCGGTAATAATCGCTAACCAAATTCTTTTTGCGTAATCGTAAAAAGAAAAAACTAAATTCTGGAGAATGGCTATACCAAAATGGATAAGAATAAAATGGGTTGCCTGAATTAGAATTAGAGCGAAAATAACCAGAAATAGTTTTTCTTGATACCATTTTTTAGGTTTGACCACACAAGCCGGACATTTTTCTTCTTCCCGAAGGTCACCGGTTAAGTGATGCATCTTTTCATATTTCTTGAGACAATACTCGCTACAAAAGTAATGTCCATACGCTTCAATAGTCCCTTGCATACCGCAAATCGGGTCTGTTCTATTTTTCTCCATCTTATGCCACCTTCTTTAGTGCAAGAATTTTTTTATTTGCAATTTTACTCAATTCAACTACCCATAAAGGAATGCTGGAAAGGATTATCACCATTACCCAGTCAAAAAGAAGAAGCGCTTCGGTCTTGAAAATTGGTTGAGCAAATCCGAGATAAACAATCCCCATTTGTAAAATTAAAGAAAGAGAAACCGCAAGAAGTAAATTTTTATTAGTTAAAAAACCAAGTTTAAAAATGGAAAAACGTTCACTACGGCAATTGAAAGAGTGAAATAATTGGGCAGAAACAAGCACAACAAAGGCAGCTGTCCTTGCCCGGATTAAGTCCTCCTTCTCTAAAAATAAAACATAAGCAAAAGCAAAAAGACTGCAAAAAGCAATTCCTACCCCGACAGCGAGCATACTGGCGATGAATTGTTTATTGATGATGCCTTCTTCCATTTTTCGCACCGGACGAACCATTAAATCAGGTTCTGCTTTATCCACACCTAAGGCTAAGGCAGGGAGCCCATCAGTGATTAAATTTGTCCAGAGGATTTGAATCGGCAAAAGGGGCAGGGGCCAGCCGAATAAGGATGAAAAAAACAAAACCAGAACCTCACCGGTATTACAGGAAAGCAAATAATAAACAAACTTTCTGATATTTTCATAAATTGTTCTACCTTCTTCAACTGCCGAGACTATGGAAGCAAAATTGTCGTCAGTAATTACCATATCCGATGCTTCTTTGGTGACATCGGTGCCGGTAATCCCCATGGCTACACCGATATCCGCTTCTTTTAATGCCGGGGCATCATTTACCCCATCACCGGTCATCGCCACAACCGCATTTCTTTTTTTCCAGGCACGCACAATCCGCAGTTTATGTTCTGGTGAAACCCGCGCATAAACCTCAATTTTATCTACTTTTTCAGCAAGTTCTTCGTCACTAATCTTATCCAGTTCACTACCACTTAAAGCAAGCGAATCTTCCCCCCACATCCCTAATTCCCTGGCGATAGCCAGGGCAGTATCTTTATGGTCACCGGTAATCATTACACTTTTAATCCCCGCTTCCTTACAAGTAGTAATCGCAGTTTTTACTTCCGCTCTTGGTGGGTCAATCATTCCGATTAGTCCAACAAAGACCAAATTTTTTTCTACCATTGGGGGAATATATTTGGTCACTTTTTCTTCTAACTGCCGATAGCCCACGGCTAAGACTCTTAAGGCTTCTTTAGCCAAAGATTGATTGACTGAAAGGATTTCTTTTCTTTCTTCTTCGGTAAGTTCTATCGTTTTTTCATCAGTTTCTAAGTATTGCGAATGGCTAAGGAGAACATCCGGCGCACCCTTGACAAAAGCAATGGTCTTACCTTCGGGTATTTTACGAATTATACTCATCAGTTTACGTTCCGATTCAAAAGGTATTTCAGCGATTAAGGGATATTTTTTTTCTAATTCACTTTTCCAAAGGTTTGCTTTTGCTCCGGCAGTAAGAATCGCTCCTTCAGTTGGGTCACCCAAAATATTCCACCTGCCGGTATTTGAAGAAAGCACAGCGTTGTTGCAAAGCACTCCAATTTCTAAAGTTTTGAGTAGATTGGGGTCGCTCTTAAAGTCTGTTCCTGTCTTTGAGATTGCTTTGTCCCGATTTTGTATCGGGACTCGCAATGACGGGTGAGAAACAAGAGTAAAGTCTCCTTGCGGACTATAACCCGCTCCGCTCACGGTAAACAATTTATTAGCCGTCCAGATTTTTCTTACCGTCATTTCGTTTTGGGTAAGTGTGCCGGTCTTATCTGAACAAATAACATTAGTGGAGCCAAGCGTCTCTACAGCCGGCAACTTACGAATCAGGGCATTGCGTTTAACCATTCTCTGCACCCCGAGGGCTAAGGCAATCGTCACTACTGCCGGTAGCCCTTCAGGAATTGCCGCAACCGCTAAACTTACTGCAGTTAAAAACATTTCTATGAAAGGAACACCTCTTGCTATTCCCAAAAGGAAAATAATCACCACTATCCCGAGACAGAAATATACCAACCACTTGCCCAAGCGGGTTAAGCGTTCCTGGAGGGGTGTTTCCTCTTTGCGGGCTTCTTCAATCATTTCGGCAATTTTACCTAACTCAGTGTTCATCCCGGTATTGACTACTACTGCTTTTGCTTTGCCCGAAACCGCTTGCGTCCCTAAATAGACCATATTTTTTCGTTCGGCAAGAGGTATTTCCTCAAAGTTAAGTTCTTCCGAATATTTTTCTATGGGCACAGATTCGCCGGTGAGCGATGCTTCCTGGGTTTGGAAATAAGCAACCTGGACTAAACGTCCGTCCGCGGGGATATGGTCACCGGCTTCTATTTGAATCAAATCTCCCGGGACAAGTTCCTTTGCCGGAATAAGTTTTAATTCACCGTCACGAATCACTTTGGCTACCGGTGCAGAAAGTTTTTTCAGTTGAGCAATTGCTCTTTCGGCACGAAATTCCTGAATAAATCCGAGAATAGCATTCATAATCACAATGGCAACTATGGCAAAAGCGTCAAGCCATTCTTTAAGGAAACTGGAAATCAGTGCGGCGGCAATTAAAATCCAGATAATCAAACTGCTGAACTGTCCAAGAAAAATTGAAAGAGCCGAAGGACATTTCTTCTCCACCAATTGGTTAGGACCATATTCCTGGAAACGTTTCTTCGCTTCAAGAGAAGAAAGTCCGCGGGATAAATCACTCGCCAAATACTTTTCTAATTCTTGAATGCCTAATTGCCAGTAGTTTTTCATTAAATCTTAATCCTGAGCTCCGTAAATTTTTCCGTCTCTCAGTTCAAATACTTGGTCAGCCATTTCCGCCAAGAACAGGTTATGGGTTACTATGACAACGGTCAATCCTTCTTTTTGGTTCAATCCCTTCAGTAACTCTCCTATTTCCTTGCTCCGCTTGGTATCCAGATTGCCGGTAGGTTCGTCGGCTAAGATTATCCTTGGCTTATTTATCAATGCTCTGGCGATTGCCACTCTCTGCATTTCACCACCGGAGATTTCTCCCGGAAGATGATTTTTCCGGTGCTCAATTCCTAAAAGTTTTAAAATTTTTTCTACATCAGCATCGGCACCGGTCTTTTTGTAGAAGGTAAAAGGTAGCATCACATTTTCCAGAACGGTCAAAGTAGGAATGAGATAGAACTTCTGAAAAATATAGCCGAATATTTCCCGCCTGATTTTGGTTAATTGCGCCTCGGATAGAGTTTTACCTTGGTCAAAAATATTTTCTCCCATTAGATTAAGTTTGCCTGAAGTTGGATTATCCAAACAGCCGAGGATATTGACCAGAGTAGTCTTGCCTGAGCCTGATGGTCCAACGAAGGAGACAAATCGTCCTTCTTCTATAGAAAGGGTAACATCATTAACCGCGGGTATTTCTTCACTACCCCGCTGGAATACTTTCCTTAAATTTTTTGCTTCTATTGCTATTTTAGTTTCCTTGTTCATCATTCCACCTCGCTTCTGATGGCTTCCAACGGACGCACCCTACTTGCTTTCCAGGACGGGTAGATACCACTCAATAACCCAATTAAGGTAACTAATCCTAAGGTAAGTAACACTAAGGAGAAGTCAATTCTTACCAAACCGCCTCTTGGCGCATAAGGCAAAATACGACGAATTAATATGTCGGTTAACTTAGCCGTGACTAAGGCCAAAACGGTTCCAATTAGTCCTCCGCTCAAGCACAGGACCAAAGTTTCTAACCAAATTAGTTTAAAAATATCCCCAGCCATTGCTCCCATAGATTTTAAAATCCCAATCTCCTGAAACCGTTCCATTACCGACATCAAAATGGTGTTGATTACACCTACTACTGAAATTAAAATGGCGATCAGGGCGATAGAAAGAACCATTACTCTTGCGGTAGAGACCAGAGTCATAATCGTCTGTTTCACCTGAGAAAGGCTTACTACCTGCACATCCGGTAGGTCGTACATCCGCTCTTCAAATTTGTTAATATCGGCATCTTTTTTAACTTTAATACCAATTCCGGTCAGCTCACCTTTCTTGTCAAATATATTTTGTAAAGCATTCAGAGGAACGAAGATGGTGCCATCGTCCTGCGTGCCGGTGCGTTTGAGAATACCTACTACTTTAAGTTCTATATTCTTATCGGGAATGAGTAGTTTATCGCCGACTTCCCGCTGCTCTAATTCAGCCGCTTCGTAACCAAGTACTGCTTCATATGCGTTTGGGTCAGAAAACCATACTCCCTGCTTGAACTCTAATAAACTTTTCATCTTGGGGAAAGTTTTCGGGTCAACCCCGAGATAGGCGGTGATGCCACCACTTTCGCCCTTGTTCGGGTCAAATACTGCTTGCATAAGCATGGGAGTTATTTTATCTACTTCGGGTTGCTTGGCAATAGAATCAGCAATCCTTTGTTTCATATAGCGCAGGCCAATACCACCTTTGAGCATCAATGTGGCTGCCTCATAGGGACAACCCTTGGCGGTAACCAGCACTTGATAACCAAGGTTGTCAATATCACTGTTTAAAGATGATTCATAGCCTTTATTGAAGCCCAAAAGGCTGACCAGCACCCAGGCAGCTAAAGCGATGCCGATAATTGTGAGCCCACTGCGTGTCTTTTTGCGGAGCAGATTTTTATAGGCAACTTGAAAAATGTTGATCATTGTGGTTTGAAATATTTTAGATATTTATTGCCGAGCAGAAATTCATCCACCAAAATTAAATTCTTTTTAGTCGCGCGCAAAGCCGCTCTAAAATCAGGTTCCGCTTCCGCTGCCGGATTTTTTATCTTTTCTACCCGACTCGGTCCAGTAATCTTGCCGGATACTACATCGTAGTTGTAAAAATCCTTTAAATTTAGGCTTACAAATTGCTCGCCGAACTTAGCCTCGCGGAATTGTTTAGCGTATTTTGAAGTTAGTTTTTGAAAATAAAAAGCCTTAACGTTTCCTTCTAAATCCAGAGCCAGAAAAACCTGAATCCCACCATACTGACCTTTCTGGTTGACTCCATGAATGTAGCCCACCAGTTCCTTACCGCGATAAATTTGGTAAATTGTATAAGGCACATCCGCAGTTTCGTATAAGCCTTTAAAATTGTCTCCTAAGCGTTGCTCAATCTGGTGAAGCAAACTTTTACCACCTTTTTTCTCTATAGAAAGATAAAGCGTTTTATAACCAGTGGATTCGGGGAAGAGTCGTTTTACATCCCGGTCAGGGTCGTTTAAGTCGCAGCCGACAGCGGCAAAAAGTGAAGTGGTGGTGATTAAAACCAAAATTAGGGTTAAATTAATTATGTGCATATTCATTCATCAATTCATAACTCATAATTCATACTTAATGTTATAATCCTCTGTAATAATAAATCTGGAATACAACTCTATGGTCTTCTGGAGTATGGTCATACTGATAGAGGGAACGGATTGTCAGGTCTCCGCTGATTTGAAATGATGTCCCTAAGGAAACTTGGTAATTCCAGGTATCGCCGATCTTCCAATAAATAGGTTGGAACCCCAATTTCACTCTACCTTCCTCAAAGAAGCTTGCTTCACTTCGTCCAAAAAGAGCAAAAGCATCTTTTTCCTTCTTTTTACCAACAAAGAATTCCAGGCGATTTTCCAGATTTTTCCAGAAAAAACTGAAATCTCCTCCGGCAATAACGAATTGCATAGGGTCTGGATTCATCAGATGATAACCCATTGTTTCTAAGGTCTTGCCGTAGGCTAAAGAAAGTCCAAGAGTATAATTGTCCTGATTTAATATTCCTTTAGATATTCTTGTTGCGGTCAGATAGTTACCTTTGAAGTAAAGCGGCATTCCCGAACCGGTGGTAGCAGTGAAGGAAAAATTTCCCCAACTAAAATCACGATAAAACCCCAGACCCCAGTCCCGGTCAAATCCAAAACCCTGCATAACCAGGGTTGGGAAGAGTTGAGCATGGCTGTCTAAATATGAAGAAAGACCTAAGGCTGGACGGTTGTGTCCTAACCAGAGGTCAGCAAAACCTGCCTTGTATTTTATGTAAGCGTTATAGAGTTGAGACTCAAGTTTTTTATCTCCTTCAGCATTATAGGCTAAGCGGCCCTGAATGGCTAATACCCCGTAATCGCGAGTCTTTCCAGAAATTCTCTGGAGATAATCAAAACCTATGCTGGGCTTTTGCATTACCTCTTCTTGGTAGAGAGAATAAAATATTGTTTTCTTTTGCTCTGTGGAGTATCCAATTACACCCTGAATTTCTAAGTAAAATAAATATTTTGAGGCAAGAACTAAATCAGTCATCATTATGATTACAGGCAAGATAAATATCGTTTTTTCTTTAAACATCGCAATTAGCCAGACAAAGGGTAAAAAGCCAAAGTTCCGAACGTAATTCAAAGATTTTTAGGCGAAAACGAAACTTCGTAGGGTAAAAAACAAATCTTGTCTGAAGCCCCGACGATACGTCGGGGCAAGTTTGATTTGTTTACCGAAGAAGTTGAAGTTTTTGCCGACCCTCCGCCATTGATTCAGTGGCGGAGGGGAAAAAGATTATGGAGTGAGGAACTGACTTTTTACCCTTTAAATGGTTAATTTCCTTAGACATTAAATCTAAACTTGCCCCGGTAGATAACCTTCTTGTCCTTTATAAAGGTGAGTTTAACCTCCCATTCGCCCGGCATCACCACATCCACCGGCAAAAGGTAATCACCTTTTTTGTTCAGTTTGAAAGGCTGTTCTCCGGAATCGTGAGCACTCCCCATAGAGGGCATACCGTAATTCCCAATAATATTAAGGTTGGTATTCCGTTTTCCGTTTTTATCAAAAAGTTGAATTTTTAGAATTGTCGTTCCGATTTTAGGGGTCTTATCAAATTTATAGACGAAATAATAATCTTCTCCAATCCAACATTTTTTACCATAGCCAGGTAGCGGATTATAAATGGGTTCTTGGGTTTCGGCTCCGGAATCCGTCATCGCTGCATAAACTGCCAACTGGAACAGGAATGCGACCAGTAAAAATAACCCTAATTTTTTGTTAGACATTTATCAACCAATTAACCACCCGCTATGGCGGGGATAATTGAGACCTCGTCACCGTCTTTGAGGGGCGTAGTCTCATTCTTCAGGAAACGGATATCTTGCTCGTTGACATAGATATTGATGAAACGACGTATTTTACCGGTTTCGTCACAGAGACGGTCTTTCATTCCGGGAAATTTCTTTTCTAAATTTACAACTAATTCTTCAATTGTTTTCCCTTCAGTTTCTACTTCGCTCTTGTTTTCAGTCAATTTTTTTAATGGCGCAGGAATTCTTACTTTTACGGACATATTTTCTTCCTCCTTCTTTTATAAAGACGATTCAAACAGATTTAAGCAGATTCAGACGGATAAGAAATCTGTTTTTTATCTGTTTATATCGTTATTTTCAGCGCTGTCATCGCTTATTTTAACGAGAACATACCGGACAATTTGGATTTTTGGTTAATTTTATTTTCCTGAACTCCATTGTTTCACCATCATAAATTAGTAATTGGTTAAGAAGTAATTCACCAATTCCCGTAAAATATTTTAATACTTCGGTAGTTTGGAGTATTGCTACTAATCCAGGGGTAACCCCGGCAACCGGAAAAACTGCTTTCGGCGGTGCTTCCGAATATAAACAGCGCAGGCAACTTGTCTTACCGGGAATAAAGGTAGTTACTCTACCCTCTAAACCCCAGATTGCTCCGTGAAAGAAAGGTAATCCCTTTTCCCAGGCGTATTCATTCATCAGGAAACGAGAAGGATAATTATCTAAACCATCAATTAGAGCATCAACATCTTGAAAAATTTGTCCAATGTTTCTTTCAGTTACTTCGGTAGGGTAACTCACAATTTCTACATCCGGGTTGATTTGCTTCAATTTCTCTTCTGCAGAAATTGCCTTTTCTCTGCCGATATCTTTATTCCAATGAAGAATTTGGCGGTTAAGGTTACTTAATTCAACACGGTCTTTATCCGCGACAACAATTTTACCTACTCCCGCGACTGCTAAATAGGTTAAGATTGGTGAACCTAAACCACCGGTGCCAATGATTCCGATTTTTGCTTTTTTTAATTTTTCCTGTGCATCTATACCCCAAAGAAGTATCTGCCGGTCATAACGTTTCTTTTCTGTTTCTGTAAGCGTTACCATCCTCTAATTACCTCCTCAATCGGACACCAGAGCGGGGTAGAGAAATATCTATCCCCACGGTCAGGGAAAACAGTAACAATCACTGCAGAATCGCCCTCCTCCTCAATTTGCTTGGCTAAATGTAAACAAGCCCACATCGCCGCTCCTGAGGACTCGCCAACAAGCAGTCCTTCAACAAGGGCTAATTTACGTGCATATTCGTATGCATCTTCAGTTTTAATCGGGATTTTACCGTCAAGAAATTTTTCCTTATAGATACTTGGCACAATTGAACTGGACATATGTTTTAGTCCTTCAATCCCGTGTAACGCTCGGTCAGGTTCTGCAGCAATCAGTTTAATTTTTGGGTTAAATTCTTTCAAACGTTTTCCTGCACCCATAATTGTGCCACTGGTGCCGATACCGACAACAAAATGGGTAATTTTCCCCTTTGTCTGTTCAATAATTTCTTTTCCTGTAGTTTGGTAATGCGCTTCAGGGTTTGCTAAATTGTTATACTGGTCAGCAAAGAAGTATTTTTCCGGACTTTTTGCATACAATTGATGCGCATACTTGATAGCGCCATCGGTTCCTTCAGCCGGGTCGGTGAAGGTGAGTTTAACCCCGTAAGTACGCAGAACTTTTTTTCTTTCTTCGGAAG
>CAZRHN010000014.1:8064-17055 GCA_964599925.1 uncultured bacterium | reverse complement strand
TTCTGCGGTGGATTTACCATCAAGGATGGATTCTTCCATAAAGGAGTATTTCCAGGCACCGTATCTGCCAACGGAAAAGATGTCATTTTGCCGAAAAAATTTTTCTATTACTTTTAAAACACAATTACGGTTTTTATCATAAACTACATAAGCATAAGGAATTGGAAGAATATTAGTAACAAGAATTCTATCTTTTATGTTGAGAATTTTGCAGCGGATTAAATCTTTTTTAACCCAGGCGATAATTTTTTCTTCATTTAATTTTTCTTCTGGACGATAAGCAATTTCAATGTATAAAGAACTACAGTTTTTTGGCGCCATTGTTGAAGAGAAGTTAGTATAAAATCCAACTCGGTAAAAAATAAATTCTTTTTCCGGAAAATAAATCCAGTGACAGTTTTTAATTGGTGGCTGGTGACTCCCGCCTGCCAAGTCGTGGCGGGCAGGGGTGACTGGTGATTGGTGTCTTTTGATGCCTAAGTTGATGCAAAGAACTGAAGTCCAGAAGAGTTTGTCTCTCGCTTCTTTGATTTCTCCGGGTGGGTTTTCTAAACAATTGAGAAGTTCAGGTAGAGGTATCGTAGAAACTAAATAGGAATAAATTGCTGAAGTATCATTAGCAAAGATTATTTTTTTCTTTCGCCAATCAATTTTTTTTATTTCTGAATTCAAATGAATGTTTCTTATTTTTTTTTCCAAAACATCAATTAAACTCTGAATCCCACCCTTCCGTGGATAATAAAAGTAAGCATTATATCCAAAATTTTTTTTAATTTTACCCTTCGCTCCTTCAATTATTTCTTCTTTTGATATTTGGGGAATAAAAGGATTAACCCAATCAGTAGTTATTTCTCTCAGAGAACGGAGCCAGATTTTTTCGTTGTAAGGAAAAAAAAAGTATTTGCTAATTCCTTTACCGTAGTTAGATAAACACCAATCGTGAAAAGAAGCTGGGGAGCGGGTGAGCGGGTGAGCGGGTGAGCGGAAAAGTCCTTTGAGACACTCGTTCCTTATTTTCTCAGGGAGAGCCCAGAGGTTGGCTTGGAAAGGGTAGGGGACATATTTTTGGCGGAAATAAATCCAGGAACTACGTTTTATTTTTTTTAAATTCTTTCCAAGAAATTGAAAAAGTAACCTTTTCGTGTAAGATTGATGAAGATGTAACAAATGTCCGGTATAATCAAAGATAAACTCCGTTAGAAATGGAGTATTTTCTAACGGAGTAAACCCCGCGTTAATGTATACCGAACGACAGAGTCCGCCGGGACGGTTTTCCTTTTCAAAAATTAAATAATCTTTTTTTAAATGGTATGCGCAGGAAAGACCGGCTAAACCTGCTCCTAAAATAATAACTCTTTTCACCTTACTTTTACTTTTCGTATATAGAAACTAAAAATGAAAAAGAAAAGAAGAACAAATATATAAATCAACAAAGCAAAAATTGTTTTCACTCGGGTAACCAACCAGGCAAAAAGGGCTAAGAATAAACTCAGCAGGTAAGCAAGTAAAACCGTTTTTTTCCTTGATAGTCCCCAAGCCTCCAGACGGAGAGCAAAATGGTCTTTGCTACCCAAAAAAGGTGACCTCCCCTGACGGATGCGCATATACATTACAAAAAGAGTATCATAGATAGGGATAGCCAAAATGATTACTGGCGCATAAAGTGCAATCTCGCTTATTCGGGTGTAATACGTGCCTAGAGAAAAAGCGGCGAGCAAAAAACCGAGGAAAAGTGAACCAGCGTCACCCATAAAAATTTTATATTTTTGGGAAAGATTGTAAGGTAAAAATCCTAGGCAAGCACCGGTTAAAGCAATACTTGCGTAATTAACATATATTTCTTCACCGAGTAAAGCAATAAAGAAAAAGGATAAGGAAGCGATTGCCGCTATCCCCCCGGCTAATCCATCCATAATATCAATGATATTTAAAGCGTTAATTATACCCACTACCCAGAAGATGGTTAAAAAGTAAGCAAGATATGATGGGGAAATAAATTTTATCCGGATGTCAAACCAAATAAGTAGAAAACTAATAAGAATCTGCACGAAAAATTTTGTCTTGTAATTAAGTCCATTTAATTTAAGATCATCAGCCAGACCTAAAAGGACAATCAAAATACTGCCAAAAACTATTCCCCGCAATGCTCTTAGAGTGCCTGTAGGAAAATTAGTAAAAAACCGAACTAAAACTAAGGTAATCATAAAAGCAAAAAAAATGGCTAAACCTCCAAGATAAGGTGTAGGGGTCCGGTGAGTTTTAACTTCACTTATCGGATGGTCAAAAATGGAATAGCGTAATGCAAGAAACCGCATCACGGGAGTAAGAAGAAAAGAAAGGATTAATCCAGAAAAGAAAACAGTTAAGTAGGCCATAGAATAAATTTAAAATTTAAAATTAAAAATTAAAAATTGGGAACCAGGCACTTCCATTTATGTTTAAGAATTAGACGAAAATATTGGATAATTGTTCGCATAATTTTAATTTTGCTTTTCCCTTTTTTCAAATCATATCGCAAAATTAAAGGTATTTCAGCAATTTTGGGTCTAATTTTTTTTAACTTAATTAGGATTTCTGCCATCACCGTAAA
Organism: uncultured bacterium; assembly: GCA_964599925.1. Taxonomy (GTDB): domain Bacteria; phylum Elusimicrobiota; class UBA5214; order UBA5214; family UBA5214; genus CAZRHN01. The sequence continues at coordinate 14,465 of CAZRHN010000014.1, read as the reverse complement.
TCCTTTTTCCATGACAAACTTATCGCCATAAAGTTTTGTTGCCTGTTTAAGTAAATCTCCTGAATAAGCACGGTAACCAGAAGTGTAATCCTTTACCTCGTTAGAAATCCCGCCCTTTCTGCGAAAGAGCGGGACGCCATTTCTAACAGGGTTTACTCTTGGATAAGGGAAAAAAAGTCTCAATAACCAACAAGCACCACGACTGAAAAGACGACGGAGAAATTTTAAACCTATCTCTTTCCCTCCCGGACAAAATCGCGAAGCAATGATTAACTCATAACCTTCTTTAATTTTTTCAACCATCAGAGGAATTAGTTCGGGAGGATGGGTATTATCGGCGTCTAAAGTTACCACTCCATCATTATTTTTTAACTGAGGTAAAATATAGTTTAATCCACTCTTTAATGCTTCACCTAAACCGCGGTTTTTCTCATGGGTAATAACCTGTAACCCGTAACCTGTAACTTGTAACTTTCTAAGGATTTCTCCTGTCTCATCAGTGGAACCATCGTTGACTAAAACAATTTTATAAGGACAGGGAACCATTACCCGAGCAATATTTCCTAAAAGTTGTTTAAGTGCTTTTCCTTCATTATACGCTGGCAAGAGGATAAAAATCATGGTGTAAAATTTCCCCCTCAACCATTCCAGGGCTTCGCACGGCTTCGCCGCAGGCAAGGCACGAACTCCTCTTCGTCGTTCAGCCTGTGTCGCAAACCACGGGCTCCTTTTCGTCCGCCGAATTGGCGGACCCTTCTCCCCTCGGGGGAGAAGGAACGGATGAGGGGGTATGAAAACATAAAAGAAAGTTAACAAAATCAGAAAAAAAAGAGGGAATTTGTTTTTTTAATCTTCAAGAATCGTCGGAGTAAGAAAGACTAAAAGTTCCGTACGGTCCTTTTTTTCGTGACGATACTTAAAAAGAGTACCGAGTAGCGGCATATCACCAAGGAAGGGAACTTTTTCTAATGTAACCATGTCGGTTTCCTTAATTAGACCACCGATGACGAGTGTTTCCTTATTGTTTACTATTACCGTGACCTCCGCTTCTCGTGTGGATATCGTTGGTGGTTGACCAGGAACCGTAACTGTGCCTGGGATGCTTACTTCAGGTTTTACCTTCAAAAGAATCTGTTTCGCTTCATTAATTGTCGGGGTTACAGTCAACTTGACCCCGGCATCAAGAAATTCCCAACTTTCCTGGGAAACACCACCTGTACCCATAGTAGTAGTTTTAAATGGTACTTTATCACCAATTAGAATTTTTGCTTCTTTGTTATTCAAAGTAGCGACACGAGGTGTAGCCAAAACTTTTGTTTTTCCCTTCGTAACTAAAGCAGCTAATCTTGCTTCTAATCTTAGACGGTCAGTTACTCGTCCAAGATTAAAAAGCAACCCACTTGTTGGGACAGTTATTTTTGTCTCTACTTCAAGATTATCCCCTTGAACAATCTTTTGTTCACTTTTACCCACTCCGGCGGGATAAATGGATTGTTGTGTAGCCGCAGTATCTCCTTCTTTATATGTCCAACTAACACCTAAATCGTCTATGTCACTGATTGTTACATCAACCATTTTTGCTTCAATCATCACCTGCTGTAGTTTTTTATCCAGTTCTTTGATTAATTTTTCTGCAGATTCCAATCCTTCAGGGGTATCGGTAATAATTAACGAATTTGTACGAATATCTACGCTAATTACCCCTTTTCTCCCCTCAGTGGTACGGATAGCGTCAAGTTGTGCCTTTATTTCTTCTGCTTTAGCATAATTCAAAGGATAAATTTTTGTGTAGGTTACTGCTTTTGTTCGTTCTTCGGTTAGTATTTCCGGAGAAACAATTCGCAAAATATTCGCTCCTACAACCTGGTAAGCATACCCTTTCAGAGTGAGAACCGTATTCAATGCCTGGTCAAAAGGAACATTATCAAGATGAACAGTCAAAGTCCCCTTCACATCGTCACCGTAGATAATATTAATCTCACTTTTGAGAGCAAATATACGGAGTATTTCCCGGATATCCGTGTCCTCAAAATGGATACTAATTGGTTGTCTCGGTAACTTTATTTCCTGTCCGGACGAGTTTCTCGGTATGAATATCAAAACAAAAAGGAAAAAGACCACACACTTAAAAAAGAGTTTTTTCATCTTTCGCTACCTCCCTCAAGATGACCCTGAATGAAATTAAAGGGTCATTTCTTCGCCTCCCTCAATTCCAGTTCTATCTTTTTTTCCCGAGTTAAAAGCATAATTTTATCTTTTTTAATTGTCCCCGAAATACCGGGGACGATTTTTCCATTTGGATCAAGAAGTTTACCTTCTTTTAAGATGAACGCTCTCCCTTCCGCATCAATTATCAGTGCAATAAGACTTTTTGAATCTTCAATTATACCCTTTAAAGCTAAACTACGTAGGTTAGGAAAGTATACCCTTGGTTTCATTCTCCTGCTGATACTCGCCATTTCACCAATTAGAGGAACAAAAGGGTCACGGAAACTTTTTCCTTGATAAAAATAAGTAACTTCTTCTACTTTTGCTGGTGTAGGTTTAGTTTCTGTTTCCGCTGGTAATGTCTTTGCTATTTCAGTGGATACTTTAAAAGCATAGGTAATCAAATTAAAACTTGCGGTAATAGTCTTATCTTCTTTAATTGATTGAGCGGTGATTCGTAAATTAGCCGTGTTAATAATTCGTTGTCCTTGAGCAAGTGCAGATAAGAATGTTGCTAAACTATGATAATTAGCCACGGACTGCACAGCAAAAGGTAATTCAATAAAATAATCTTTTGAACTCGGTGTTTGTGCTGAGAGATTATTAATGGTTACTTGATATTTCTCAGTAGAACGGGCAAGAAGGCGTAATAATGACGGCATTTCTTTTCCCCATGGAAGACGCGCTTCAGTTTCTCTAAGTTCTTGAAGTAAAGATTCCATTTCTTTTTTTATTTGTTCCAAATTTTGCACATTTTTCTCCGCTTCTCCCAATTTCTTCTTCTGTTCTTTAATTTTATTTTCTATAGTTGTTATCTTTCTGTCAAGCGGAGACCAAAGATACTGGTAAAATAGATAAATCAGCACAATACCAAAAACGACCGCCAAAATCTTTTGTTGTTTATTTAATTTCATCTTTTTTCAACACGAATTCACACGAATTGGTAAAAAAATCACGAATATACACGAATTTTGTTAAGGTCGGTAACGAAAAGTAAGACGAAAACTGAACACCGGTTCTTTTTCGCTACCACTTTTTTGCATTGGTCCTAATTCAATGTTGCTGAAATTTCTCCTTTTTTCCAAAGCAGTAAGAAAATCAGCAGTTGCATAATTATCCAGAGCCGAGGCATCTAAGTTTACTTCTAAACCTGAGAGGTCAGGAGTGGACTTAGTAGTGAGGTTGGCAAACCAGACATTATCCGGTAAAATAGTAACCAATTCCTCAAGGAATCGTGGATAAAGGAGAGAATTACGCATCAAATCTTTTATCACTTGATATTTTTTTGTTAAAAGTTCCTTTTCTTTCTGTCGTTGTTCTATCTCTTTGACAACTGGTTCTATTTTTTTTAATTCCAGTTCAATAGTTTTCAGTTCCCGAGTTAATCTCTGGTAATGTAGAAATTTTTGACTGTAAATGGCGAAAACGGTGAAGACTACCAACAAACCGCTTAATCCGATGAGTCGAATTAAATGCTTCCTTCTTCCTCTTTTTTGTATTTCTGGTGGTAAAAGATTAATTTTAATCATAGTTCATTACTCTCACTACGCTGAACTCGCTAAACCGACAGCGACAGTAAAGAATTGCCCTTTTTCTTTGGTTTCTGTCGGTAAAGAAGTTGAAATATTTAAGTTATCAAAGGGATTAAAAATCTCTACCGGTGTCTGTAACTCATGGGCGAAATATTCGCTAAGGTAAGGCATTTGTGAACTGCCGCCGGTAAGAAGAACACGACTGGGCACTAACTCTTCGGTTTGTTGTTCAGTGACTGCCGGTAATTGTGCTTGATAATAGTCAATAGAATGTTGTATTTCTTTAATCAAATCGTTAACTGCTGGAATTAACACTTTTCTTACTTTCAATGCTTCTTCGTCATTTGTCTCCAAAGTAAGTCCGTATCTTTTTTTTAATTCTTCCGCTTCATTGAACTCAAGATTAAGATTTTGTTGAACAATCTTAGTGAAAGTATTTCCGGCAATAAAAATATCTCTGACTACTCTGGAAATACCATTTTCAATAATTACTAAATTAGTGACACTCGCCCCCAAATTAACCGCTACGACTGTTTCTTTTACTTCGGGTTTACGGATTAATTCTAAGGCATTTTCTATAACAAAAGCATCAACATTTATGACCGCTGGTTCCAAACCCGTTTTTTCAAGAATTTCAATGCGATTTTGGATGACTTCCTTTTTTGCCGCAACCAACACAACTTCCATCTTCTTTTCGCCTTCCTGAATAACATCTCCAAGAATGTAAAAAGCAAGATTAACTTCGCGGATATCAAAAGGGATGTAAGATTCGGCTTCGAACTGTATTGTTTTTGTCAGTTCTTCAGGTGTAAGTTTAGGAAATTTTACATAACGAACAATTACTTGATTACCGGAAAGAGAAGTTGCTGCTCTTTTAGTAGTAAATTTTTCTCGTTGCACAATTTCTTTGAGTTTATCAATAAGGACATTCTTTTTTTCTTCAGGTGTAATTTCACCTTTAGCGATGTATTCGTGGACATATTTTCTTAATACCGGCTTCCCACTTTTACTTTGTTTAAGTTCAACAATTTTAATTGTTTGCGAACCGATATCTACGCCTAAAACTTCTTTCCTTGGGAAAAAAGAGATTTTCATTGCCACTCCCTTGCCTGTCATAACATATTATACACAAAAAACGTGATTGGTCAAGTAAAAAGTAAAATTAGTAAGGTAGCCAGACTTAAATACGGTCCGAAAGGGATGGTATCATCATCTATGTTAACTTTGCGGAATTTGTAATAACCTATCTGTAAAAGACCGATTATTCCACCGATTAAACTGGCAAGAAAAATTATCCAGAAAATGTTTTTTATTCCTACGAAAGCGCCGATTCCAGCAAATAATTTAATATCACCGCCACCCATTGCCTCCCTTTTAAATATTTTTTCTCCAAGTAAACCGATTAAATAAAGCAAAAAACCGGCAAAGAGCATAGAGCATAGAGTGTAGAGAAAACGGTTGATATAAAGTTGATAAGTTGATAAGTTGATAAGTTGATAAGGGTTAAGGAAAGGATTGAAGAAAGAAAAAGACAAACCAACAATTATTAATGGGTAGGTAAGTTTATCCGGGATAATTCGGTGGTAGTAATCAATCCCACTGGCGATTAGGAGAAAAGTGATTAAGCAAAGAGCAAAGAGCAATTTAGTGCTAAAAGAAAATTTTAGATAAAAAAAGAAAAAAATTAGACCGGTAAGAAACTCAACCAAGGGATAGCGAAAAGAAATTTTTTCCCCACAATAGCGACAGTATCCTTTAAGGAGTAAATAACTTAACAAAGGAATATTATCATACCAAGGTAAAGAAGCGTTGCATTTTGGACATTGTGAAGCAGGATAAATTATTGATTTTTTTCTTGGTATACGCCAGATACAAACATTGATAAAACTGCCGAAACATAAACCGATTAAAAAAGCGGTAAGCGGTAAGCGGTAAGTGGTAAGTGGTAAAGGAATAAAAGAAAAAAAGTTCATTTTTTAATTGGTTACCAAAAAAGCCCCCAAACTTTTATTAAAGTCCGGAGGCTTTTTGGTTTTTTTAATTCCCAAGCAGAAGACAGGTTTACCAGGTATACGCTTGAGTTGAGTCACTGGTGTGAGTCGCATCTTTACATTCCACAAATACACCAGCGTATGTCGGGTTAGTGGCTTGGTTCGTATAGTAGGCAAAGCTTCCAGTGTCAGCAGTAACATCCCCGTCAGCGTCGGGCGCTTCGCTTAAAGTATAAGCTACTACACCACTTACAGTACCGTGTTGCTTAGTCTTACATTCCGGAATCTTGTCAATATATTTAGGTGAACCAGTAACCAAATCACCTAAAGCGTCAGGGTATATGCCTGCCTTGTCAGCGTAATAAATGGAAAGTGCCGAACGCAGCGATGCAAGATTACCTTTTGTTGCCCCTTCTTTTGCTTTGTTAATCAAGTCAGCGAAGCGCGGGATAGCGATTGCGGCTAAGATACCGATGATAGCAACAACAATCATAAGTTCAATCAAGGTAAAACCTTTTTGGCTTTTCTTTAGCATTTGTTTTCACCTCCTTTCTTCCCAAATTCTGATTACAGTGATTAAAGGTAAAACCGAGATTACAGCGATTTAAAATTAAGACTCCTGTTTCTAAAAATCACTGTAATCTTTTTTCCTTCAATCACCGGAATCATT
>CAZRHN010000014.1:0-7964 GCA_964599925.1 uncultured bacterium | reverse complement strand
TCAACCTATCAACCTATGAACTGTATTTATTTACCAACCAATTGGCTCATCTGGAACATTGGTAAAAACATAGCAATGACAATCGCACCGATAACTACTGCCATAAGACACATTACTAAAGGTTCAATCATACTGGTTAAGGAAGCAACCCCTACATCTACTTCCTGGTCATAAAAATCAGCAATTTTAGCCAGCATTGTGTCCAGATTACCGGTTTCTTCACCAACGGTAATCATCTGGGTAACCATTGGCGGAAATACCGCACTGCGTTTTAACGGTTCAGCAATTTTTTCCCCATCACGGATTGAATCTCTTGCCTTAAAAATAGCGTTTTCAATAACTTTGTTTCCACTGGTTTTTGCTACCGTATCCATTGCCTGAAGAATTGGGACACCGGATTTAACCAAAGTGCCGAGCGTGCGGGTAAACTTCGCTACGGCAACTTTCCGGAGAAGAGTACCAAAAAGTGGCAATTTTAAAAATTTTGTATCAAAAAAAGTTTTACCCTTTTCGGTTTTATACCATTGTTTTAAACCAATAAAAATAGCGACTGGGACTCCGATAACTAAAAAAATGTAACTTTTTAGGAACTCGGATAACCCGATTAAAATTTGCGTGGGAAGAGGTAATTTAGCACCAAATCCTTCAAAAATCATTTTGAAAGTTGGTATAACTACAACCAATAGAAAGATAGTTACTCCAGCGGCAATAAAAGATACTACTATCGGATAAGTCATCGCCCCTTTAATTTTGCCGCGCAATTTTTCTGCTGATTCCAAGTAGGTAGAAAGACGTTCAAGGATGATATCCAAAATACCGCCAACCTCACCAGCGTGGATCATCGCCACATAAAGTTCAGAAAATACCTCTGGCTGACGTTTCATCGCTTCAGCAATTGAAACGCCCGATTCAATGTCTTCTCTTAAACCACTAATAACTTTACGAAAAACAGGGTTTCCCATCTGTTCAGCAAGGATACTTAATCCCTGGACAATAGGCACACCTGCGGAGACCATTGTGGAAAGTTGACGGGAAAAAAGAACCAAATCTTTTGATTTAATTTTCTTCTTCAGAGGACTAATCTTTTTAAAATAACCAAGGAGGACATTTTTCTTCGCTTCACTTATTTCCAGGACAATTAAACGCCGTGCGCGTAATTGTTCAACTGCACTGCGCTGTTCCATTGCTTCAACTGTTCCTTGGCTAACCGCTCCAGTAGATGTTCTTACCCGATAGACAAATTCAGCCATTTTACACCTTTGTTTTTACTTTCTTAACTGTTAGCTGTGAACTGTCAACTGTGAACTGTATCATGTCATGCTGGTTGATAAACTCCTTTTGAAGGAAGCAAACGTCTTAAATCCTCCGGGTCAAGACTATGAGCAATTGCCTCCTGATAGGTAATTAAATCACGAGAATAAAGGTCAAATAAAGCCTGATTCATTGTTTGCATCCCGTATTTCCCCCCGGTTTGGATTAAGGTATAAATTTGTTCAATTTTTTGTTCCCGGACAAGATTACGTACTGCCGGGGTAACAATTAAAACTTCACAGGATAACACCCTTCCATGCCCGGAGGCACGGGGAAGAAGCATCTGGGAAAATACTGCCTGGAGAACAAAAGAAAGTTGAACCCGCACCTGATTCTGTTGATGAGGTGGAAAAACATCAATTATTCGGTTAATTGATTGGGGTGCATCGGGTGTGTGTAAAGTAGCAAAAACTAAATGTCCGGTCTCAGCAATATTCAATGCTGATTGGATTGTTTCTAAATCACGCATCTCACCGATAAGAATTATGTCTGGGTCCTGGCGCAAGACATATTTCAAAGCAGTATCAAAAGAATGGGTATCACCACCTATTTCGCGTTGTTCAACAATACATTTTTTATGGTTATAAGTATATTCAATTGGATCCTCAATAGTGATGATATGTCCATGACGGCGTTCGTTTAGATAGTCAATCATTGAAGCCAAGGTTGTTGTTTTACCTGAACCGGTGGGACCGGTAACTAAAACTAACCCTTTAGGTAATTTCATTATTTCGTAAGTTATTGCCGGTAGGCCCAGTTCTTCAAAAGAATATATTTTTGGTGGTATAGCCCGCAGTGCTGCGCTTACCGCACCGCGCTGACGGAAAACATTCATTCTTACTCTGCCTATTCCTTTAATTCCGAAAGCAAGGTCAAGTTCGTTAGTAGTTTCAAATTTTTCTTTTTGGGCGTCAGTGAGTAAAGAATAAATCAATTTCTGACAGGTATCCGCATTAATTTTTTCGTAATGGGTGGGAACAATTTCACCGTCAATCCTGAGCATCGGGGGCAAACCCGGGGTAAGGTGCAAATCCGATGCTTCTTTTTCCATCATTAAAACTATTAATTCATCAATTTCCATTTTTTCACACAGATTACACAGATTTTTTAATAGCGATTACACTGATTAGAATCATAAATTTTTAATTTTAAATTTTGAATTTTTAACTACTCAGTATCCGCAAGAGTTACCCGCATCATCTCCTCAATTGTAGTGACATTGCTGAGCACCTTTTTTAGTGCCGCCTCACGGAGAGTACTCATTCCTGCTTTTCGTGTTGCTTGTTTAACAAGATGTGTCGGGGCGCGTTCTAAAATCAATTCTCTAATTTCGTCAGTCATTTCCATTAATTCGTAGATGCCAATTCTTCCCCGATAACCGGTATTGCTACAATTTTCACATCCCTTACCCCGTGCTAAGAATACTTCTTTCGCTTGGTTAACTTGTTCTGGTTTTACCCCAATATTGGCTAAGAAATCAAAGGGCACGAGATAAGTTTCCTTACATTCTTTACAAATTACCCTTACCAACCGTTGAGCAATTACCATTATTACTGTGGAAGTGGTAAGAAAAGGTTCAATCCCCATATTGTTTAATCGGGTTACTGCCCCTGGAGCGTCATTAGTATGCAAGGTAGAAAATACCAAATGTCCGGTTAAAGCAGCATTGATGGCAATCTCCGCCGTCTCAGTATCGCGAATTTCCCCAACCATAATTATGTCCGGGTCCTGACGAAGAAAAGAACGTAACCCAGCAGCGAAAGTTAAACCAATCTCCGGTCGTGCCTGCACCTGGTTAATTCCTTCCAAGACATATTCTACCGGGTCTTCAATAGTGACAATATTCCGGTCAGGATAATTTAAAGTTGATAATGTTGAATAGAGGGTAGTTGATTTCCCTGAGCCAGTGGGTCCGGTAACCAAAATTATACCATAGGGTGCTTCAATATTTTTCTTATATTTGGCTAAAGTTTCGGGTTCAAATCCTAATTTAGTTAAATCTAAGCACAATGCTGTAGAATCAAGTAAACGCATTACCACTTTTTCACCAAAAGCAGTCGGTAATATTGAAACTCGCAAGTCCACTTCTCTACCGACACTTTTGATTTTAATTCGTCCATCCTGGGGTAAACGCCGCTCAGCAATATCTAAATTAGCCATAATTTTTATTCGCGAGACAATTGAATTCTGCAATTTTTTTGGTGGCGAGGGTTGTTCGTGAAGCACACCATCAATCCGGTAACGGACACGCAAACTCTTCTCGTAAGGCTCAATGTGAATATCACTGGCTTTCCCTCTTACAGCACCGCTTAGTAATAAATTAACCATTTTTACTACCGGCGCTTCTTCCGCTTCCACTTTTAGACTGATGACATCTTTTTCCGCTTCTGCCTCTTGAACTACTTCCAGTGTCCCTTCCCCACTACCTTTTTCAATTTCTTTGATTGCCTGTTCGATTGTGCTTTTAGCACTATAATACATTTCAATCGCAGTTTTAATTTCTGCCTCAGGCGCGATTACTACATTAATATCATAACCGGTCATCAATTTTAAGTCATCAACGGCAAAAATATTAAAAGGGTCAGCCATAGCGATGATTAAAGTTTTATTCTGTTTGGCAATTGGGATGATGGTTTGATGGCGAGCAATACTTTCTGGTACAATCTTAATTATTTCTTCAGGAATTTGTCCGTAGTCAGTTAAAGAAATATAGGAGACACCCGCTTGCTTGCCCAAAAAATAAAGAAGAACATCTTCAGTAACAAAACCAAGTTGGATAAGTATATGTCCTAACTTTCCACCACTTTGTCGTTGTACTTCTAAGGCCTGTTGAAGCTGTTCAGTGGTAATTATCCCCAACTCAACTAATAAATCACCTAATCTTTTTCTCAACCCCGGTGCCGTACGAATAGCCATTTTTTTCCAAAATTTTTAGCCTGCCACAAAAGTCGCCCCAGGCTAATGATTACACAGATTTTTAAAACCGATTACAAAGATTGTTGGGTTTTTCAACAATCTCAATTATAAGAATAATCCAATTTTGTCTTTTTGTCAACCCCATTAGAAATTTTGATAAATTAGGTTTATCGCAAAAAAAGTTTCCGCGAATATCAAGACCGCCCTGAAATTTCTAACGGGGTCAACCCCGCCCTTTCTGAAAAAGACCTTGAGAAAGGGCGGGGTCAAGACCTAAACAGTTTTTTTAAATTTTCTCCGCAGAACTTTTTCAACCTCTTTTGGAATAAGTCCTTCAGTTTTACCGCCTAAACGCACAATTTCTTTAACTAAACTTGAAGAAAGATAGGTATAAGATTCGTCAGGCATAAGAAAAACTGTTTCTGCTTGCGGACAAAGTTGGCGATTCACTGAAGCCATCTGGAATTCGTAATCAAAATCACTTACTGCCCGTAAGCCACGAATGATTACCTGTGCTTTTTTCTTCTTTGAATAGTCAACTAATAAACCCTTAAAAGATTCAACTTTTATTTGCGGGTAATTTTTTAATAACTGAGTTAATAAATTGACCCGTTCTTTAAGACTGAGGGTTGCTGGTTTCAAAAGATTATCAGTCACGGCAACAATTACTTCGTCAAAAAGTTTTATTGCCCTGAGGATAACATCTAAATGTCCATTGGTTACCGGGTCAAAAGCACCGGGATAAATGGCCGTTCTTTTAAAAGTGTTTAACTTTTTCATTGTTTTTTAATTACTAAACTTTTGCAGTTTTTTGAACGATATTTAATACTTTTAGGAAAATAGAAGGAACAAACGGATTAAGAAAATATCTTAAGGATTTTTGCTCAATTAATGGATAAATTTTACAGTGTTCACTTCAACAAATTTTTCCCCCGACGTAACGTCGGAGTCGTCAAAAACTTCAACTTCTTCGGTAAACAAATCTAAACTTGTCCCGATATTCATCGGGACTTCGAACAAGATTTGTTTCTAACCCTACGAAGTCTTGTTTTTGACTAAAAATTTGAATTGCGTTCACTACTGCAAAACTTATCCAGAGCAAAAATCCTTTATTGGATATTTTCCCGTTTGGACTGATAATTTTCCGTATAAAAAGTATTATCAAGTGAAAAGAATTGCAAAAGTTTAATTAATTATAAAAAAATTACCCTTTTTTGTCAAACTATATCGGCTAATTTTATACCCGGACCGAATCTCCGATGAAGACAGTTTTGCAGGGTTTGATACCCCTCTCGGTAAAACTCGTCTTTTTTTTCCAAGACTCTATAAGCAGATTCGCGTGCTTGTTTAAGTAAGGAATAGTCCTTTAATAGGTTGCCAATCTTAAATTCAGGAAGGCCGTGCTGGGCGGTACCAAAAAATTCACCCGGACCACGGAGTTTCAAATCTTCTTCAGCGATACGAAAGCCATTAGTGGTAGAGAGCATGATTTCAATTCTTTTTTTCGCTTCTTCAGTTTTTGGTTTACCAAGTAAAATGCAGTAGTTTTCGTCTTTATTTTTGCCTCGACCGATACGTCCACGTAATTGGTGTAAAGTGGCTAAACCAAAACGGTCAGCATGTTCAATTACCATGACCGTAGCATTAGGAACATCAATTCCTACTTCAATGACTGTTGTGGCAATTAGAATATCATATTTTTTACTGCGGAAATTGGACATAATTTTTTCTTTTTCTTTACCTGGCAGTTGACCGTGGATTATCCCTACCCGATTATCAGCAAAGACTCCTTTTCTTAAATTTTCTGCTTCACTTACAGCGGCTTTTAATTCAAGTTTATCCGATTCTTCAATCAGAGGATAGACGATATATGCTTGATGCCCGGAAGTGATTTCTTTTTTTACAAATTGGTATGCTCCCATCTCCGAAAGATGTAGGGTGACAATCTTTGGTCTTCCTGGTGGTAATTCATTGAGTAAAGAAATATCTAAATCAGCATACAAAGTTAAGGCTAAACTCCGAGGAATGGGTGTCGCAGTTAAAACTAAGACATCCGGACTTAATCCTTTTTCATACAATTTTGCTCTTTGGGTGACACCGAAACGATGTTGTTCATCAATAACTACCAAAACTAAATTTTTAAAGGTGACTCCTTCTTCAATTAGTGCATGGGTACCAATAAGGATTGAAGTTTCTCCATTTTTCAATTTTTCAAAGATTATCTCTCTTTCTTTTTTCCGTGTTTCGCCAGTTAAAAGAGCAAATTCTACTGGCAAATTGCGAAGAAAATGTTTGAAAGTCAAATAGTGTTGTTCAGCAAGAATTTCTGTCGGCGCCATGAATACCGATTGACAATTATTTTCAGTTGCTAAAAGTATTGCCGATAAAGCAACAACAGTTTTTCCGGAACCAACGTCCCCTTGAAGTAAACGGTTCATCGGACGTTCCGATTGTAAATCAGTAAAAATTTCATTGATAACTCTTTTTTGTGTTTTGGTGAACTCAAAACCTAAATTTTTTCGGAAAGAAGTAAGTAAGTGTCGTTTGATAGTATAAGTTTGGCGTTTTAGCATTTTTTTAACTTTTTGGCGTTTTAGTGCAATTGCTAACTGAAAAAGAAAAAATTCTTCAAAGACTAATCTTTGATATGCTTTTTCCTTTTCATAAAAATTTTTTGGGAAATGTATTGCTCTTAACGCTTGTGAATAAGGGAGAAGAGAATAACACCTTTTTATATTTTCTGGTAGAATGTCTACAGTATAATGAGGATAATTTTCTAAAACCATTTTAATCAACTGACGAAAAAATTTTCCCTCTAATCCTTCGGTTAAAAAATAAAATGGCACCACCCTCCCTAAATGTAGTAAATTTAGCATTTTAGTGTCTACAATTTCATAATCTTCTACTTGTATCTGTTTATAACCGTATTCATTTTTTATAGTCCCGTAAAGAAATATTTCTTTGCCTTTTAATAACTGTTTTTTTAACTGGCTGAAAACGTCATATCTTGGATTACTCCTCTTAAACCAGAGCGCATAAATTGTACCGGTCTTATCGCTTATTGCGGCTTTAAGAATCTTTAGTTTACTGCGTGTTGGGAGTATGTCGTATAATTCAATTCGTCCAGAAATTAATTTTTTTTCTCCTTGATGGACTAAGGCGATGGGAGTAAGTTTTGAGCGGTCTTCCCAATCACGCGGGAAATAAGTAAGTAAATCATTAATGGTTAGGATACCGAGTTTTTTTAAAAGATTGGCTTTTTTTGGTCCTACGCCTTTAAGATACTGAATATTATTTTCCAGAGGACTTAGTACTTGCATTTTTTTTCTAAAATGATTACAATGATTTCTTTAAGTAATGATTACGGTGATTTTTTCATAGATTTAATCACTGTAATCGCTGTTTGCAATCACTGTAATCATCCTAAAAGAGGAGGAAAAGATGGCTTTCAAATGTGTAATCTGTGGTAAAGAACCATGCGCCGGTAAATCGGTTAGTCATTCACATAAAGCAACAAAGCGCTGGTTCCGGCCGAATTTACAAAAAATAAAAATTTCTTTAAAAGGTAAAATTTGTCGCGCTTATGTCTGTACTTCCTGCCTTCGTTCCGGTAAAATAACAAAAGTTGTCTAAGTAATTTCACAAAAATAATTAAGCAATTTTTTTCTCGGGAACCCTCCCCTCACTAGAAAATTTATCCCGGAAAACCAAAAGTCGGGATAAATTTAATATCGTTC
>CAZRHN010000013.1:14172-17854 GCA_964599925.1 uncultured bacterium | reverse complement strand
TTTTTATCTGTGTAATCGGTGGATTTCATCTGTGTTAACCCCGCCCCTTTGCTCAAGATACTCACGAGAAGAGCAAAAAAACTCTTACCGCAGAACCGATAAATTCCCGGGCAAAGGGGCGGGGTAAATCGGTGGTATCATTTTTGGCATTTGGGACAGAAGGTCGTTCCACGACCAGCAAGTTTTATCTCTTTAAGCGTCGTTCCGCAATTTAAACAAGGTTGCCCTCCGCGACCGTAAACCCGTAGCCGCTGAACCATTTGTCCTTGTTTACCTTCAATATCAACATAAGCATCAACTGAAGCGCCACGATATTTAATTGCTTCTGATAATACATTTTTTATTGCTTGATAAAGATTTCTAATTTCTTCCACTTTGAGTTTATCTGCTGAACGTAATGGATTTATACCAACACGGAAGAGTGCTTCCTGAGCGTAAATATTTCCTACACCGGCAAGAAAATTTTGATCCATTAGCAAAGGTTTAATCTTTGTCCTTTTCCTGGATAACATTTCTTGAAATTTTTCTACAGTAAAATTTTTATCAAATGGTTCCGGACCCATTTCTACAATCCCCTTCTCTTTTTGCCAATCAGTGCTTAAACGTAATTCGGCGAATCTACGCATATCTAAGAAATTTAGACATTTCCCACTATAGAAATAAAAAATTATCCGACTTTTCTTATCCGGGGCAGCGTAAATCAGTTGCCCGGTAAGTTTTAAATGAAAAACTAAAAATTCACCATCAGAAAGTTCAAAAATTAAATATTTCCCCCGCCGCAAAATTTGGTTAATTGTAGTTTTTTCTACCTCTTTAATGAATAGTTCTGGTTTGATTCCTTTGATTAATTTCTTATCAAGCAACTCCACTTTCTCAATCCGCTTCCCAGGGATAACTTTTTTCAAGTCCCTTTTAATTGTTTCTACTTCCGGTAATTCTGGCATTTGTCAACCCCCTGTGATTACACAGATTTATTCTAAATCGCGCCAGTTGGCACCCACTTTTATATCCGCAATAAGCGGGATACTAAGTTTTATTGCATTTTCCATTCCATCTTTTGCTATTTTTTTCATTTCTTCAATTTCTTCTTCCGGGGATTCGAAAAGTAATTCATCATGTACTTGCACTAACATTCTTGACTTTAGACTCTTCGCTCTTAGCTCTTCGCTGATTCTAATCATCGCCACTTTAATAATGTCCGCAGCACTGCCTTGGACTGGAGTATTTATTGCTGTACGTTCAGCAAAAGAACGCATCTGCCCATTTTTTGAATTTATCTCCGGCAAATAACGGATACGATTAAGTAAAGTGGAAACATAACCTTTTTCTCGCGCCTCTTTTAAAATTTTTTCAATCCATAACTTTACTCCCGAATATTTTAGGAAATAATTATTAATATATTTTTCGGCTTCTTCCTGGGTAATATTCAATTGCTGACTTAACCCATACGAAGACATACCATAAATAATACCAAAATTTATCGTTTTAGCAATCCGACGTAAATCAGGAGTAATTTTTTCCGCGCTAATACCAAAAATTTCGCAAGCAGTAGCATTATGGATATCTTCACCTTTACGAAAAGCATCAGTAAGGACAGGGTCAGCGGAAACATGTGCCAAAACACGCAAATCAATTTGTGAATAATCAGCCGAAAGAAATAGCCGTCCTTCTTCAGGAATAAACCCACGTCGTATTTTTCTTCCCAACTCTGTACGGATAGGAATATTCTGTAAATTTGGTTCAGAAGAAGAAAGCCTACCGGTGGCAGTGATTGTTTGATTAAACGAAGTATGGACTCGTCCGGTTCCTGGATTAACTAAATCAATTAGAGAATCAATATATGTTGACTTTAGTTTTTGTAATTCCCGATATTCAAGCAATAAGCGTGGTAATTCATGGAGAGAAGATAAGTTCTTTAATACTTCTTCGTCTGTAGAAATACCAGTTTTTGTGCGTCGGACAACCGGGAGAGATAATTTTTCAAATAAAATAAACGCTAACTGTTTTGGTGAATTAAGGTTAAATTCTTGTCCAGCAAGTTGGTAGATTTTTTTTTCTAATTTTTCTATTTCTTGAGCGAATTCATTAGATAAATTTTCAAAATATTTAACATCAATGCAAATGCCATTATTCTCCATATCCGCTAAAACATTTAAAAGTGGCATTTCAATATTGTAAAATAAATCATCAAGTTTTTTTTCTTTAAGTAAAGGTTTAAGGATTTCAACTAATTGCAAAACTTTATCTGCATCGGCACAACTATAATTTTTTACTTGTTCAATATCAATTTTATCAATTGTTGTTTGTTTGGCGCCTTTTCCAATAAGACTTTCAATGGGCGTCATTTTTTCGCCCAGATATTCAAGGACAATATCACCAAGGTTGTGATTTTGTTTTGAAGGATTGAGAAGATAGGAAGCAATCATTGTATCAAAAGCAATACCCTTCAAAATTATGTCGTGTTGGCGTAAGACTAAAAGGTCGTATTTGATATTCTGTCCATATTTTTTTATTTCTGGATTTTCAAAGATACTTTTGAGTTTAATTAATATCTCATTTTTAGATAGTTGTTCTGGACAATTAAGGTAACGGTGTCCCAAGGGAAGATAATATGCTTTCTGAGGCTCAAAAGAAAAGGACAAACCTACAATTTTTGCTAATAAAGGATTGGTATGAGTCGTCTCTAAATCAAATGAAAAAGTACGAGAATCTTCTAAAAGTGTAAAAAGATTTCCAAATTTTTTTTCCTCCAGAATTACTTGGTAGTTAACTTTTTCATATGTCTCTTCAGGCAAAAGTTCGCGGGTCAAACTTGAAAATTCAAGTCTACGTAAAAGATGGATAAGCGTATCTCTTTTTGGTTCTTTCGGGGGAAGGAAATCTTCAAGTTTAAATTCCAGAGGAACTTCTTGATTCAAGATAACTAATTTTTTGCTTAAGAAAGCATTTTCTTTATCCTTTTCTAAATTTTCTTTGATTTTACCGGAGAGCGAATCAAGGTTAGCGTAAAGATTTTCTATGCTATGAAATTGTTGAACAAGTTTAATTGCAGTTTTTTCCCCTACACCCGAGACACCAGGAATATTGTCAATAGGGTCACCGGCTAAACCAAATACATCCGGTAATTGTTCAGGTTCAACACCATATTTTTCTTTGATTTTATCCTGGTTATAGAAAATATTTTTATGTTCATTAAAAACAAAAGTTCTCTCATTAACTAACTGGAGTATATCTTTATCGCCAGTGACAATAATTATTTGTGCAGTCTGAGAGAATCTCCTTGCTAAAATGGCAATTAAATCGTCAGCCTCATAACCCTCCCTTTCAAGAGAAGGCATATTCATTGCTTTTACTATTTCTTTAGCCAAAGGGATCTGCGCTCTAAGAGCAGGTTCAATTTCTTTACGTGTTGCTTTGTACTCAACAAATTCGCGATGACGAAATGTCGGTGCCGGATAATCAAAACAGACAACAATGTAATTTGGTTTTTGGCGGGCAATTTTATTTAACATACGGATAAATCCATATACCGCCCCAACTTCTTCGCCTGCCGAGGTAGTTAAGGGCGGTAAAGCGTGATAAGCGCGATGGATGTAGCCATTACCGTCAATAAGATAAAATTTTTTTTCCATCTTTTAAAACGATTACAGAGATTAAGTCTAAATTTACAATCACCGTAATC
>CAZRHN010000013.1:12814-14072 GCA_964599925.1 uncultured bacterium | reverse complement strand
AATCAC
Source organism: uncultured bacterium (assembly GCA_964599925.1). Lineage (GTDB taxonomy): Bacteria > Elusimicrobiota > UBA5214 > UBA5214 > UBA5214 > CAZRHN01. The sequence continues at coordinate 14,066 of CAZRHN010000013.1, read as the reverse complement.
CGTAATCAGTCATTTAGAGGAGGCGGTCTAAATGTTTCTTAATCTCTACTTTTGAATGAATACCAATCAGTTGGTCAACAGGTTTACCATTTTTAAAAAAAATTAAGGAAGGGATGGAAGTAATTGTATACCGTATCGGTGTAAGTGAATTGCTATCCGTGTTCAGTTTAACAATTTTGATTTTATCCTTGTATTCAGCGGCTAACTCTTCAATTATCGGTCCAACAATCCGGCAAGGTCCACACCAAGGTGCCCAGAAGTCAACTACTGCGGGAATGTTTGATTTTAGAACTTCTTCTTCAAAATTCTTATCGTTAACTTCAATTATTTGAGTCATGATTTTACCCTCTTCAGCTTAAGATTTTTTTTAGAGGAATATTTTTCTCTTTGGCGATTTTTTTTGCTTCTCTGTATTCAATTTTCTTCCTGGTAAAATTTAATCCCGATGCAATTTTATAAGTCAATTTTTGAGAATTTTTTTTAATCTTCCGTGGCAGTTTGAGCCGTTCCCAGGGAGTAAGTCTTACTCCTAAGGTTGTTGTTTCCCGAAAAATTAAGTTTACTATTTCTTCTTTTTTATCCGGTGGAAACAAACAGTTTAGAACTATTCCCGGGCGACCTTTTTTCATTTGCACTGGAGTTAACCACACGTCCAAGGCACCGAGTCTAAATAGTTTTTCCATTACATAAGGATAAATTTGTGGATTCATATCGTCAATATTAGTTTCAAGAAGCAGAACTTTGTCCTGAAGATAAGAGGTGGAAAGTGGGGGGTGTCGCCTCTCCGGCGACCTGCCGATGAGGCAGGGGAAAGTAGTAGACAAAGAATTACCGATGATTAGTCGCAGAAGATTTGGTCGCTCGGGTAAATCTTTAGAACCAGCGCCAAAACCAGACTTTTCTATTTCCATTAAAGGCATTGAACCAAAATTTTTTGCTACTGTAGAAATAATTGCTGCCCCCGTAGGTGTGGCTAATTCTTCATTTGTCTTACTACTGTAGACTGGTAAATTAGATAGGAGTTTCAAAGTTGCTGGCGCCGGCGAGCCAAGATTTATTGGAGAAGCGTATACTTCATCAATCTCAAAATTTCGTAAAGCAATACAACTACCAACGATATCCACTAATGTGTCCACTGAGGCGAGTTGGTCAAGATGAATTTGACTTTTAGATTTTACTTGGTGAACTTTTAATTCAGCCTTAATCAGATTTTTAAGAATACTTACTGACTTGTTTTTTATTTCTTCCGCAA